>NZ_BAAAUV010000013.1:0-203565 GCF_039534125.1 Actinocorallia longicatena
AGAAATCCTCAGACGAGGATGTACATGACCAGAACCGAAGTCCCGGCCATTATTTTGGCACTGACTTTTAGCACGCTGTTGAGTTCTCAAGAAACGGTGTCGCTTCGCCTTCGGCCCTTGCGGACCTCCTTCGGAGCAACCCTTCTAACTTACCAGGCTGGGGAAGTTTGTCAACTTCCATCCCGCCCTGCCCCGGTTCCTGCCCTTCCGGACCTGTTTCGGAGCAGCCTCTCTAACCTACCAGCCCTGTCCGGAGTGTCAAACTCCGTCCCGTTCTGTCCGCTTTAGACGCGGCAAGCCGCACCTTCAGCAGGTGGATCGAGTGGGTTCCTCTGCCGACCGGCCGCCCCTAGGTGTGACCCTGGTGGCGTCCCGCACTCGGCGAGGCGAAGAGAAACTTATGCCCGCGAGCGGGGAACGTCAAACTGGCGCGCCCGGCGTGTTCCACGGGGCTGGTGAGACCACGCCGCGAGCTGCGGCGGAACGCCCGAAAGGCGGTGTCTCCCGGGACTCCGGAAGACACCGCCTCGTGGTGCGTCAGAACGGCCAGTCGGCGTTCCGGCCCGCCTCGATCAGCGGGATCATCGCGAAGGCGTGGTCGGACAGGCCGCCGAACACGTGGCGCCGTGCCCGGCCCGAGGGGCCGTGACCGTGCTGGTACCCGACCAGGTTCCAGGTGTAGACCGGCACCTTCGCCGGGACCGCCGCGGTCGGGTCGTTGCCCCGCGCGGTCCCCCAGACCTGCTCGTCGGTGACGATCAGGACCCGGTCGTGCCCCTTGTAGTGCGCCCGGACGGCCGCCGCGGTCTCGGTGCCGCCGAGGTCGCCGAACCGCTCGACCAGCTGGAGAACGGACTCGCCCCTGTTGAATCCGATCTCCCGGTGCGACGAGCCGAACTCCACCAGCGTCGCCTTCTCCGCCCGCAGCGCCAGGGCGCTGCCGAAGACCGCCGCCGTGTCGGCGAAGGTCATCTGCGAACGCTCCGAGGTGCTCCAGAACATCGAGCCCGACCGGTCCACCAGGATCAGCGTCCGGCCCGGCAGCGCCGGAACGTTGGTGAGCGAGGCGTCGAGCGCCTGGCTCAGCGCCCACCCCCACCGCAGCGACGGTGCCGCACGGTGGGCGGCGAGGTAGCGCATGGGCAGGACCCGTGCACCGCCCTTGCGGCTCACCAGCCGGTCGGCGACCTTCGCCGCCACCTTGTCGCCGACGCCCGCCTGGTCGAAGTTCCGCAGGTTGCGGAGCTGGGCCAGGTAGCCCATCGACGGGATGAGCGCCGTCCAGACGCGGGCGTCGAGCGGACCCTGGAGCCAGCCCGCGACCGACTCCCAGGTCATGCCCGCCTCGGCGAGACGGCCGGCCGCGTCGGCGTGCTCGACCAGGGCGCGGCGCTCGGCCACCGGCAGCGCCAGCAGCTTCGCCCGGGCCCGCAGGACGGGCAGCGACGCGGGGATCTCCTCGTCCCGGCCGTGCCGGCGGTCGATCGCGTAGCGGAACAGGTCGCCCTGCGCCGCGTCGGCCGGGGCCGGGTGGGTCAGCTCCAGGACGTCGCCGAACCGGAAGGCGCCGCTGTCGTACTTGGCCAGGGCCCGCTCGGTGTAGAGCCGCCGCACCGCGTCGCCGACACCGCGCTTGACCGGCTTGGGCAGCGCCCGGCCGAAGCGGGAGGTCCAGTAGGCGAGCAGTTCGCCCGGCTCGTCGGCGCGCTGGAGCGCGGCGTCGATCAGCCGGCGGTTGCCGCCGTGCAGCGACCCGCAGAGCCGGGACATGACGCCCTCGGCGGCGGCGACCACGGACGCGGTCCGCAGGCCGGCGTCGCCGCGCAGCCAGCCGATGAACCGGACCAGCCAGTCCGGGTCGCTCAGCGCGACCTCGCCGACGAGTGTCCGGAACCGCGCGTCCCGGTCGGTGGCCGCCTCGTAGAACGCGGACTCGCCGACCATGTTCGAGACGGCGAGCAGAAAGAGGGCGGACTTGGTGTCGCGCTCGTAGCCGTCGCCCCCCTCGTGGGTGCGGCCGCCGCGAAGCGACGTGATCGGGCTGAGGACACCGGTGGAAGAGGCGCGGTTGAACTTGGACATGGCTGTACTCCGAGAATGAGCACCGGAAAACGAAAGAGAAGGGAAGAAAAGGGGGCTGCCCGAGATCAAGGGCGGCGACGGTGTCTTGGTGCTCTGCCACTGAGCTACCGGCACAGGTATGCCGGGCGGGATTCGAACCCGCGACCTCCCCATTAAGAGTGGAAGTAACCGTCACCTGCGCACCGGGCAGGTCTGGTTCCCCTCGAGATCGAAAGCGGCTGCGGAGGTCTCATTGCTCTGCCGACTGAGCTACCGGCACGAACGCGCCGGGCGGGACTCGAACCCGCGACCCATGAAATAGGAAGTATCCGCTGCCTGCGCACCGAGGGGAAGTCTTCGCCGCAGGGTCCGGTCAGGGCCTTCGAGGGCCTCTGCGGAGGCGGCGATTCTGTTTCCGCATCTGCTCTCTCATCGCTCTGCCTCCTTTCCGGCCGTTCCTGCTGACATGCAGAACTCTGCCTCATCCGGGAATGGCGTGCAACGCATTAACGGTCAGGGGGACAGGACGACCTTTCCGGTGACGCGGCCCGAGGCGAGCAGTTCGTGCGCCTTCGCCGCCTCGGCCAGGGGGAACTCCGCCTCGATGTGGACCGTCAGACGGCCCTCGGCCACCAGCGCGGCCACGCGGGCGAGGTCGTGGGCGGACGGGCGGACCGAGACGACGGCGAAGCGGACGCCGAGGGCGGCGGCGCGGGAGTCGTCGAAGCCGGGGTTGCCGCCGACCGCCGCCACGAGGAGGCCGCCGGGCCTGAGGACCCGGGCCGACTTCTCGCCGTGGACCCCGCCGAGCAGGTCGAGGACCACATCGACACCGGTCAGGTCGCCGTAGTCGGCCGTGGTGTGGTCGATCAGCTCGTCGGCGCCGAGCTCCTTCAGGAACGCGTGCTTGGCGGAGGAGGCCGTGCCGATCACGTGGGCGCCGCGCGTCTTGGCGATCTGGACGGCCAGATGGCCGACGCCGCCCGCGGCCCGGTGGACGAGCACCCGCTGCCCGGGGCGCAGGTCGGCGACACCGGCGAGGGCCTGCCAGGCCGTGAGCGCCGCCAGGGGAAGTGCTCCCGCCCGGAGGGTGCTCAGCCCGTCCGGGATGCGGGCCAGGTCGTTCGGGTCCGCCAGGACGTACTCGGCGTAGGCGTCGCCCGCCGCCGGGTAGGCGCTGAGCCCGAACACCGCGTCGCCGGGGGCGAACTGGGTGATGCCGGGGCCGACCTCCTCGACGGTGCCCGCCACGTCCCAGCCGAGGGTGAAGGGCGGGGTGAGCAGGGGGAAGGCCCCGGCCCTGACGAACAGATCGACCTGGTTGACGCCCGCGGCACCGACCTTGACCAGGACCTGCCCGAAGCCGGGCCGGGGCCGTTCGACCTCGGTGACCGTGAGGACCGACGGGTCTCCGTACTGCCGCTGGGTGACGATGCGCATCTCGTGCTCCTCGCTCGGTGTCTTCGTGCTCTGCACCGATCATGACCGAGGTGGTATCTTTCGGTAAGAAGGCACCTTCGAGGAATATAGGTACCCCGTGGATACCGCTCCTGACCAGCGAATTCGCTTCGACGCCAATGCCTACCTGGCCGAGTGTGCGTCCCGGACGGTCCTCACCGCCCTCGCCGACAAGTGGACCCTGCTGCTCGTCGACGCGCTCAAGGACGGGCCGGTCCGCTTCGGTGAGCTGCGGAGGCGCATCGGCGGCATCACCCAGAAGTCGCTGACGTCCTCCCTGCGGGGCCTGGAGCGCGACGGCATGGTGATCCGGACGATCTATCCGACGATCCCGCCGAAGGTCGAGTACGAGCTGAGCCCGCTCGGGCGGAGCGTCGTCGCGCTGGTGGCCGGGATCAAGGACTGGGCGGAGGGGCACGTCGACGAGATCCTGCTGGCACGCGAGCGGTACGACCTGCTGGCCGAGCAGGAGGTCCGGCCGGTCAGGTCAGCAGATAGCCCCCGATGAACAGGATCGCCCCGGCGGCGATCCAGAGGGCGGCCGTCAGCAGGAGCAGGGTGTCGAGCTCCTGGGGGTGATCGCGAAGCAGGAGCCAGCCGAGGACGCCGAAGATCCCCGCGGGGACGGCGAGCGCCACCGACAGCTCGACGGCGCGCCGGTAGTCGTCCAGGCAGGCGCGGTCGGCCGTGCAGAAGGCGTCACCGCCCCACCCGCCGGCCGCGGAGAAGATCCACAGCACGGCGAGCAGCAGATTCGCTGACGCGGGGAGGACAGGTGAGATCCCCCAGCGCGGGGGGCGTCGCATGTCATCGGGGTACCCGCGCCGGGCGGTCCGCGAACGTGATCGGGGCCGAACATGCGCGGTAAACGCTGGAAGGACGGCCCCCTTCACGGGAGGCCGCCCTTCGTCAAAAGCGTCCTGCTGCGGTGGGACGGACTTAGAAGTCCATGCCTCCGCCGTCGGGCATGCCGCCGCCGGGGGCCGGGTTCTTCTCCGGCTTCTCGGCGATGACGGCCTCGGTGGTCAGGAACAGCGCCGCGATGGACGCCGCGTTCTGCAGCGCCGAGCGGGTGACCTTGGCCGGGTCGATGATGCCGTGGCCGAACATGTCCACGTACTCACCGGTCGCGGCGTTGAGGCCCTGGCCCGCGGGGAGCGAGCGGACCTTCTCCACCACGACGCCGCCCTCGAGGCCGGCGTTGACGGCGATCTGCTTGAGGGGCTCCTCGAGCGCCTTCTTCACGATCGCGGCACCGGTGGCCTCGTCGCCGGACAGGTCCAGCTTGTCGAACGCGCCGACGGACGCCTGGATCAGCGCCACGCCACCGCCGGGAACGATGCCCTCCTCGACGGCCGCCTTCGCGTTGCGAACGGCGTCCTCGATGCGGTGCTTGCGCTCCTTGAGCTCGACCTCGGTCGCGGCACCGGCCTTGATGACGGCCACGCCGCCCGCGAGCTTGGCCAGGCGCTCCTGGAGCTTCTCGCGGTCGTAGTCGGAGTCGGTGTTGTCGATCTCAGTGCGGATCTGGTTGACCCGGCCCTGAATGTCGTTGGCGTCGCCGACGCCCTCGATGATCGTGGTCTCGTCCTTGGCGATGACGACCTTGCGGGCGCGGCCCAGCTGGTCGATGGTCACCGAGTCGAGCTTGAGGCCGATCTCCTCGGAGATGACCTGGCCGCCGGTCAGCACGGCGATGTCGCCGAGCATGGCCTTGCGGCGGTCACCGAAGCCCGGAGCCTTGACGGCCACGGACTTGAAGATGCCACGGATCTTGTTGACGACCAGGGTGGCCAGGGCCTCGCCCTCGACGTCCTCGGCGATGATCAGCAGCGGCTTGCCGGCCTGCATGACCTGCTCGAGCACCGGCAGGAGGTCCTTGTTGGAGGACGCCTTGCCCTGAACGATCAGGATGAACGGGTCGTCGAGAACCGCTTCCATGCGCTCGGGGTCGGTGACGAAGTAGGGCGAGATGTAGCCCTTGTCGAAGCGCATGCCCTCGGTGAGCTCGAGCTCCAGCCCGAAGGCGTTGCTCTCCTCGACCGTGATGACGCCTTCCTTGCCGACCTTGTCCATCGCCTCGGCGATGAGCGCACCGATCTCGGTGTCGGCGGCGGAGATGGAGGCGGTGGAGGCGATCTGCTCCTTGGTCTCCACGTCCTTCGACAGCTGCGAGAGCTGCTCGGAGACGGCGGCGACGGCGGCCTCGATGCCCTTCTTCAGGGACATCGGGTTGGCGCCGGCGGCCACGTTCCGCAGGCCCTCACGGACCAGGGCCTGGGCCAGCACGGTGGCGGTGGTGGTGCCGTCACCCGCGACGTCGTCGGTCTTCTTGGCGACTTCCTTGACGAGCTCCGCCCCGATCTTCTCCCACGGGTCCTCGAGCTCGATCTCCTTGGCGATGGACACACCGTCGTTGGTGATCGTGGGGGCGCCCCACTTCTTCTCCAGGACGACGTTGCGGCCCTTCGGGCCAAGCGTCACCTTGACGGCGTCCGCCAGCTGGTTCATGCCACGCTCGAGACCGCGCCGGGCCTCCTCGTTGAACGCGATCATCTTGGCAGCCATAGGCTCCAGATCCTCCTTCAGAGTGGATGCGGAACATGGCGGATCGGAGCGACGCCCGCGACGGACGGCAAGCCCCCTCGAGAAGCCCCATGTACGGCCCCCCAGGCGACGAACCTCGTCGACCCGATCCAGATAAGTTCGATTATCACTCTCCTAGGGAGAGTGCCAGTTACTGTCTAGCACTCCCCCTAGGAGAGTGCAAGCGGAACGCATCCTGAGCAGGGGATGGACTGGGCCGGGAGGGCCGACGAGGGCCTACAGGACGAAGGTGGGAAACCCGACGATCGCCGTCAGAGCGAACCGAAGGGCATCCGGTACCGAGCAGACGGCCGTACGGGAGCGGAGGCCCGGCGGCTCCGGCCGTTCGTGCCGCCCCGGACCGACCGCCGCCCGGCCGGACGAAGATCGATCCACGCCGCGCGACACGTCGTCGACCTGTGAATTCGTCCAGATGATGGCCGGACACGGCCATTCCCTAACCGCATTCGCGCGGGATGAAGCGACCTGCCCGGCGCCTAGCTTGGCGAACTCCTGAGGACGAGTACAAGCGGGCGGAGCGTGGGGTCCTTGAACGGTGACCAGTGGAAGCTGATCGGTAGCTTCGTGGTCGGAGTGAGCGCCATCCTCGCTGGAGGCGGGGCCGTCTGGGCGGCCGCCGAAGCGCACTGGGTCGGCGAACGGCAGCAGTCGATCAACGCGACCAGCAGCGCGACGATCAAAGAACCGGCGGACGGACGGAACGGCGGGTGCGCGAGCATCAGCTACGAGGGAACGACGCTCCGCGGCACGGCGAAGCTGCTCCACGGCGAGCAGCTGTGGGTGCTCACCCTGGCGACGGGCGAGGGCAAGTTCTACACCAGCCAGGATCATGTCGCGGTCGGCCCCGACGGGTCCTGGAACCGCAAGGTCGACCAGATCGGTATTCCGGGAGCGAAGGGCAAGGGCGGCAGGTTCCAGCTGGTCGTGCTCCGGGCGAACCTCAACGCGGCCAACTACTTCGTCGTCAGCACTCAGAAGAAGAAGGCCAACGGTTACGACAGGCTCCCGCCGGGCGCCGTGAGCCTGGACCAGGTCTGCGTCGAGCGCACCAGCTGAAGGGGCCGCGGCACCCGGGGGGGTGACGCGGCTCCTCCGGGTCGGCCGCCTAGAGCTGGCGGACGAGGTCGGCCTGGGGGCCTCGGTCGGATTGGGTGATCTCGAATTCGACTCGCTGGCCCTGTTCGAGGGAGCGGTAGCCGTCCATCTGGATGGAGGAGTGGTGGACGAAGACGTCGCGGCCCCCGTCGACGGCGATGAAGCCGTAGCCCTTGTCCGCGTTGAACCACTTCACGGTGCCTAGCGCCATGCTGAACCCTGCCTGGAGCCACGGCCCCCCTGGACCGTGGAACGGAAAAGATGGCACGGAACATACCGGGGCATATTTGGCGGAATCTTCTTACGGCCGGGATCGGCCATAAGGGCGGAGCAGAAGGGGCTCGCCCATTTTTACAGGCGAGCCCCTTCTGTAAAGAACGGTGTTCAGCCGCCCGCGACCGCCGGGATGATCGAGACCTGAGTGCCGTCGGGGGTGGGGGTGTCCAGGCCTTCGGCGAAACGGACGTCCTCTTCGCCGACATAGACGTTGACGAAACGGCGGAGCTTGCCGGTGTCGTCGAGAATGCGCGCGGAGATCCCGGAGAACTGTGCCTCCAGGTCGCTGACGAGCTCGCGGAGCGTCGCGCCGGTGGCCTTCACTTCCGATTCCCCGCCCGTGTACGTGCGGAGGATCGTCGGGATGCGGACGGAAACAGACATGTCGATCAGACCAATCCGGTAGCGCGGAACGCCTCGAGAGTGGGCGCGATGTTGGCGGACGGCTTGGCCACGTCGGCCACGGCGTCCAGGGTCTTCAGGCCTTCGCCCGAATTGATGATCACGGTCTCCAGGGACGGGTCGAGCTGCCCGGTGTCGATGAGCTTCTTCAGCACGCCGACCGTCACGCCGCCCGCGGTCTCGGCGAAGATCCCCTCCGTGCGGGCCAGCAGCCGGATGCCCTCGACGACCTCGGCGTCGGTGACGTCCTCGATGGCGCCGCCGGTACGGCGGGCCACGTCCAGGACGTAGGGGCCGTCGGCCGGGTTGCCGATCGCCAGGGACTTGGCGATCGTGGCGGGCTTGACCGGGCGGACCACGTCGTGGCCGGCCTTGAACGCGGCCGAGACCGGGGAGCAGCCCTCGGCCTGGGCGCCGTAGACCTTGTACGGCCTGTCCTCGACGAGCCCGAGCTTGATCAGCTCCTGGAACGCCTTGTCGATCTTGGTGATCTGCGACCCGGACGCGATCGGCACGACGATCTGGTCGGGCAGCCGCCAGCCGAGCTGCTCGGCGATCTCGTAACCGAGGGTCTTGGAGCCCTCGGCGTAGAAGGGACGGACGTTGACGTTGACGAACGCCCAGTCCTCCTGCTCCCCCGCCAGCTCCGACGCCAGCCGGTTCACGTCGTCGTAGTTGCCGTCGACCGTCACGAAGGTGCCGTCGTACACGGCGGTGGTGATGATCTTCTGCTGCTCCAGGTCGGAGGGGACGAACACCGCGCTCCGGATCCCGGCCCTGGCCGCCGCGGCGGCGACGGCGTTGGCGAGGTTGCCGGTCGAGGGGCAGGCGAGCACCTTGAAGCCGAGCTCACGGGCGGCGGCGAGCGCGACGCCGACGACGCGGTCCTTGAAGGAGTGGGTCGGGTTGCCGGAGTCGTCCTTCACCCACAGGTTCTGCAGGCCCAGCGCGGACGCCAGCTGGTCGGCCTTGACGAGCCGGGTGAAGCCGGGCTCGGTGTTGGGGATGTCGGCGACGTTCGGGGGGACCGGGAGAAGGTCCTTGTAGCGCCAGATGTTGTGCGGGCCCGCCTCGATCGCCTCACGGGTGACCTTGGAGAGGTCGTAGGCGACTTCGAGCGGGCCGAAACACTGCTCACACGCGTAGAAGGGGCCGAGTTCGACCGAGTGGCCGCATTCACGGCAGACGAGCGCGGTGGCGTTACCCAGATTCGCGGGCATGGTGGCGAGGCCTCTCCCTCATCTTCCCTGTGCACCACTGTGGTCACAGGCCGGAGTTGGCACCTGTCCCGACCGGGCCTCGCAGGAGCGCGGGCTGATCGGGAGGGTTGCCGGGGCTTCGCAGGGCCGGTCCCTCCACCCCTCTGGATGAGCGGCCCGCCGGGAACGGCAGGCCTTATGAAGTTGTGTGCCTGACTTTACATCAGGTGTCCGTTTGTCCGCGCGCACCGTCTCACTCCTCGGACGCCGCACCGCGTGGAACGTGCCCGAATGTGTGCTTGATCACCCATGGCCGCCCCGGGGAGTCATGGAATTCTCCCTCATGCGACACTGCGTCACATGCAGGTACTCGTCGCCAGCAATCGCGGGCCCGTTTCCTTCTCCCAGACCGACGACGGCACCCTGACCATGCGAAGAGGCGGCGGCGGGCTGGTGTCGGGCCTGGCGTCGGTCGCGGCGGGCACCGACCTGGTGTGGGTGTGCGCGGCCCTGTCGGAGGCCGACCGGATCGCCGCCCGCCAGGATCCGCACGGACGGCTGGACGCCGCCGGCCACGAGACGGGCGCCGTCCGCATGCTGGACATCCCGGAGTCGACCTTCGAGCGGGCCTACAACTCGATCGCCAACTCGACCCTGTGGTTCGTGCACCACATGCTCTACTACACCCCCACCGCACCGCACTTCGACGCCCGCGCCCGCCGCGACTGGCAGTCCTACGAGGCCTACAACGCGGCCTTCGCCGACGCGCTCGCCCAGGACGCCAGGCCGGGCGCGAAGGTCGCCGTGCAGGACTACCACCTGACGCTCGTCCCGGCGATGCTGCGTGAGCGCCGTCCCGATCTGAGGATCTCCCACTTCTCGCACACGCCGTGGGCTCCGCCGGAGTACTACCGGCTGCTCCCCGACGACATCGGCGTCCAGATCCTGGAGGGCATCCTCGGCGCCGACCACGCGGGGTTCCTCTGCGAGCGCTGGGCCGAGGCGTTCCTGGACTGCTGCGAGGAGATCCTCGGCGCGAAGGTCGACCGGCTGGACCGGCGGGTCACCCACCAGGGCAGGGTCACCGGGGTCGGCGTCCACAGCCTGGGGGTCGACGGCGGAGCGCTGCGCGACCGGGCCGCCGAGGAGGACGTCGCCGACCGCAAGATCCAGCTCCGCGACCAGGTCGGCGACCGGCAGATGATCATCAGGATCGACAGGACCGAGCTGTCGAAGAACATCGTGCGCGGGCTGGCCGCCTACTGGGAGCTGCTGCTCGACCATCCCGAATGGCACGGCAGGGTCGTCCACGTCGCCTTCGCCTACCCGTCGCGCACCGACGTGCCGGAGTACCGCGAGTACACCACGGCGGTCGAGCGGATGGCCGCGGAGATCAACGACGAGTTCGGCACCGACGACTGGACGCCGCTGATCCTCCAGGTCAAGGACGACTACGCCCGCTCTCTCGCGGCCTACGCCGTCGCCGACGTGCTGGTCGTGAACCCGATCAGGGACGGCATGAACCTGGTCGCCAAGGAGGGCCCGATCCTGTCGGAGAAGGGCTGCGCCCTGGTGCTGTCGCGGGAGGCCGGGGCCGCCTCCGAGCTGCAGGAGGACGCCCTCATGGTCAATCCCTACGACGTCTCGCAGACGGCCAGGGCCCTCAACCGGGCTCTGCTGATGCCACCGGAGGAGCGCAGGAAGCGCACCGCCCGGCTGGTGGAGGCCGCCACGGCCCTGCCGCCGCAGCGGTGGTTCGCCGACCAGCTCGCCGCGCTGGACTGAGACCGGCCGGCCGCGTCACCCGGGCGGTCTCCTGGTGGACGTCCCGCTATGCTCCGGGCGCGTGAGCATCCGTGAGGTCTACTCCGCCGAGCACGTCGCGTCCCTCGAGTACTCCCCCGAACTGGACGGCCTCGCCGACCCTGGCGAGATCGTCTGGGCCTGGGTCCCCTTCGAGGAGGACCCGTCCCAGGGAAAGGACCGGCCGCTGCTCGTCATCGGGCGGCACCGGAAACTGCTGCTGGCGATGCAGCTGACCAGCAAGGCCCACGAGGACGCGCTGCCGCTGGGCCCGGGCGCGTGGGACCGCGAGGGCAGGCCGTCCTACCTGCGGCTCGACCGGGTCTTCACCCTCGCCGAGGGCGACCTGCGCCGGGAGGGAGCGATCATGGACGGCGACCTGTTCGCCAAAGTCGCCTCGGTGCTGATGGCCCACCACGGCTGGCAGGTCCGCCGCTGATTCCGCGGCGGACCCTCGCGGGGGATCAGCCGTAGGACTCGCCCAGGGTGGCGCGGACCTGCTTGCGGGCCTCGTGGATGCGGGACTTGACGGTGCCGAGCGGCAGGTTGAGCTGCTCGGCGATCTCGCTGTACTCCAGCTGGGAGACGTCGCGCAGGACCAGGGCCTGGATCAGGTCGGGCTTGCGGGCCTCCAGGTCCTCCATCGCGTCGAGGATGTCGACGCGGGAACCCGCGATCACCGAGGTGCGGCGCGGGTCGGGACGCTGCGAGGGCAGCTCGCCGGCCTGCTCGACGCTGCGGCGCTTCAGGGAGCGGTAGGTGGAGCGGGCGGAGTTCGCCACGACCACGTGCAGCCAGGTGGAGAAGCGGCTGCGGCCCTCGAACCGGTGGATGTTGCGGGCGACCTGGAGCAGGGCGTCCTGGCAGGCCTCCTCGGCGTCCTGCCGGCAGGGCAGGAACCGGCCCGCGTGCCGGAGGACGTCGTTCTGGATCAGGCCGAGCAGGTCGTTGAGCGCGCCCTGATCTCCCTTGGCGGCCTTCAGCGCCAGCTCTTCTGTTCGTTCGTTGAACGCCATGCCGCCCTCTTGCTCGTCATAGGCCACAGGGCCTGTCGCCCGCGCCTACACGTTACGAGTCGCTGACCTTGGAAGATCCAGCTCCCCATCTTGACCACTCATTGGGCATGATATCGGGGTGTCCATGCCTACGGCCGTCGGCCGTTACCGAATTGATCGCGTCCTCGGGCAGGGGGCTTTCGCCTCCGTCTGGCTCGGCCTCGACGACGACCTGAACGACCGGGTCGCCATCAAGGTCCTTTCCGGCAGCCTGCTGGACGACCTGGACGTGCGCAACAGGTTCCTGGAGGAAGCGCGCATTCTGCGCCGGGCGGACTCCGAGCGCCTGGTGCGCGTCCACGAGTTCGGCGAGCTTCCCGACGGGCGTCCGTACTTCGTGATGTCGCACGCGGACCGCGGATCTCTCGCGGACCGGATGGCGGGACGACCACTTCCGGTCACCGAGGCGCTCGGGCTGATCGAGGAGATCGCCCGCGGCGTCGAGGTGATCAACGAGCTCGGTGTGATCCACCGCGATCTGAAGCCGTCGAACATCCTGTTCCAGACCACCAAGGACGGTCAGGGCGAGCGGTGCCTGATCGCCGACCTGGGCCTGGCCAAGGCGCTGGCGCACGCCTCCGGCGCGTTCACGCTGCCCGTCGGCACACCGGGCTACATGTCCCCCGAGCAGGCGCGCTTCGGCGGAGGCCTGGACGTACGGGCCGACGTGTACGGCATCGGAGCGCTCTCCTACCACCTGCTCACCGGGCGTCCGCCGGGGCCCGCCCCGGTCCGCACCAAGCCCTCGCAGGTCAACCCGGAGATCTCCCCGGCGATCGAGGCCGTGATCCTCAAGGCGCTGGAGGCCAACCGGGACAACCGGTTCGACACCGCGGGCGACTACGCGGACGCCATCGCCGCGCTGCGCAGGGGCGAGTCCCCGCTCCAGGCCCCCTCGGCCGTCCCGCCGGAGGTCACCCAGATCGACCGGCTCCCGGCGGGCTTCGAGCCGTACGCGCGGGTCCAGCCGCCCGCCGCCGCCCAGGACGACATCCCCACCGGGCGCTTCGAGGCCGTCGACCCCGACAAGACCGCCGCGCTCAACTTCCAGCCGCGCGACCGGGACGCCACCTTCCTCGACCCGCGGGCGCTGGTGCAGAACCAGCCGCCGACCCCGCCCGTCCAGCCCGGCGGCTACCAGCCCCCGGCCGGCCCCTACGGCGACCCGCAGTACCGGACGCCGGTCGCGCCCACGCCCAAGGCGGCCAACCGGCTGCTGATCCCCGCGGTCGTCGCGGCGGGCGTCCTGGTGATCGGCGCGGTCGCGGTGGTGCTGGTGAAGGTCAGCGGGGGCGGTGACAGCGGCAAGAAGACGCCGCCGCCCGCGAACGTGGTCAGCCTGACCGACGCCGCGGCGAAGATCACTGTCTCGGTGCCGAAGGAGTGGCAGCAGGACGCCACCGAGCAGACCTGGTCGCCCGCCGCCAACAACCTGACCGGCGACGCCTCGACGACCCGCCCGGTGCTGCGCGCCTCGACCGACCCGACCAGGTTCCGGGGCGTCGAGCAGACCAACGGCGGGGTCTTCATCGGGCTCACCACGGCCCCCACCCCGATGCCCGCGACGCTCTCCGACCACGCGAGGGCCGGGAACGGCGGCTGCACCAAGGGGAACAGCTCGACCAAGACCGTCGGCACGCTGACGTTCACGATCACCGACTGGACGGCCTGCAAGACCGGCGTCCCGGTGATCAAAGAGATCGCGGCCGTCGACTCCTCGAAGACCTTCGGCGCCTGGATCCGGATCAAGCAGGCGACCGGCGCCGCCGACGTGACGAACCAGATCCTCGACTCGCTCAAGCTCAGCGCCCCCGCCTAGAAGGCGAGGCTCGCCCCCTTCGCGAGGGGGGCGAGCTTGTCGGGGTTGGCGATGTTGTGGACGGTCGTGACGCGGCCGTCGGCGTCCAGGTCGACCGAGAGGGTGGCCAGCGGGCCCGCGGGCGAGGAGACGAACAGGGCGGGGCCGCCGTTCAGCTCGACGGTCGTGAAGACCATGTCCTCGATCGCGACGCCCTCGTAGGGCCGGGAGGCGACCCCCGTCAGCCAGGGGGCGACCCGCTCGGCGCCGACCACCGGGCGGAGCGCCTGGCGGACCTTGCCGCCGCCGTCGGTCCACAGGGTGACGTCGGGGGCGAGGACCTCCATCAGCGCGTTGATGTCGCCGCCGGTCGCGGCCGCCAGGAACCGGTCGGTGGCCGCCTTCTTCTCCTGTGGGGAGGCGCGGAAGCGCGGCCGGTGCTCCTCGACGTGCGCCCTGGCCCGGTGCGCGAGCTGCCGGACGGTCGCCTCCGACCGGTCGATGGCGACGGCGATCTCGGTGTGCGGGACCCCGAAGACGTCCTTCAGGACGAACACCGCCCGCTCCAGCGGGGTCAGCCGCTCCAGGACCACGAGCATCGCCAGCGAGACCGACTCGGCCCGCTCCGCCGACTCGGCGATGTCGGGGCCGGTCAGCACCGGTTCGGGCAGCCACGGGCCCACGTAGGTCTCGCGTCTGCGCTGCCCTGACCTGAGCCGGTCGACGGCCAGGTTGGTGACGATCCTGACCAGGTAGGCGCGGGGCTCGGCGACCCCGGAGCGGTCCGCGGAGGACCAGCTGATCCAGGCGTCCTGGACGGCGTCCTCCGCGTCGGCCGCGCTCCCGAGGATCCGGTAGGCGACCGCGAACAGGTAGTTCCGGTGGTCTTCGAAGGACATCAGTGCCTCCAGAGGACGACTCCAGCGCTCTTCTTGATCATTCCATAGGTCTTCCAGGGGCTCGAGCTGACGAACTCCTTGTAGGCGACGGCGCTGCGGCCGGTCAGCAGGAATCGTCCGGGGGTGTCGTCGCGGCGGGTGAACTGGATGACGGCGTCGCGGCGGCCGAGGCTGACCGGCTGGTGCATGTACCCGAACCGGAACGGCCGGGGCGTCCTTCCGCGCAGCTCGGCGGCGATGGCCCTGGCGGCGTGGGCCGCGGTCGGGATGCCGCTCTGGCAGGTGCCGTGGAGCACGCCGTGCTCCACGGTGACGGCGGCCGCGTCGCCGACGGCGCAGATCTCGGGGTGGGAGACCGAGCGGAGGTACCGGTCGACCACGACGCGGCCCCGGTCGTCGACCGTCAGGCCGGCGTCGCGGGCGAGCGGGGCGACCCGGACGCCCGTGGTCCACAGGACGGCGTCGGCGGAGAGGAGTTCCCCGCCGGCGAGCTCGACGGCGCCGGGAAGGACCTTCTCGATCGTCACCCCGGACCTGACGGTCACGCCGAGCCGGTCGAGGGCGGCGCGGAGGTGGGCGCGCGCCCGGTCGCCCATCATCGCGCCGGGTTCGTCGCGGCCCGCGAGCACGACCCGGACGCCGGCGTTCCGCTCGGCGATCTCCGCCGCGGCCTCGACGCCCGTCAGGCCGCTGCCCGCGACGAGCACGGTCCCGCCGGCGGCCGCGGCGAACCGGGCGGCGTCCCGCGGGCCGTCGAGAATGTGGGCGTGCTCGGCGGCGCCCGGGACGTTCGTGGTGTCGGCGACGCTGCCGAGCGCGTACACCAGGCGGTCGTAGGCGAGCCCGGTGCCGTCCTCGAGGACCACCCTGCGCTCGTCGGCGGCGATCGAGGCGGCCCTGCCCAGGACGAACCGGACGCCCGTGCCCTCCAGCATCGCCGGGATGTCGAGACGGGCGAGGGCCTCGCCGGCGGCCACCTGGTGGAGGCGCAGGCGCTCGGTGAACCGTTCCGACGGGTTGACCAGGGTCACCCTGACCTCCCGCCCGCGGGTCCTGCGGGCGAGGCCCAGCGCGGCGGTCATGCCGGTGTATCCGGCGCCCAGAACCAGGATCTCGGTCATCTTCGTTTCCTCTCGTGTCGCGGTTGCACACGGGGAGACGGAAACGGGACCCGGAAGCGTGACAGTGATCCGGGTCACACCCGCACGGCGCCCTGAGGCGCCGAGAAGGCCGTGGCGCCCGCGCTGGGTCCGGAACCCCGGGCGGAGCCCGCGATCACCTCTCGGCCGGGGCCAGGGGCACCTGGACGTGCTCCGGCCGCAGCCCCTTGGCGATCAGCGACACGGCGGCCCGCTGGAGCGGCCGCACGTATGACAGGTACCGGACCGGCGGCGGCGAGGCGCCCTCGAGCGCCGGGGCGATGACCCGGTCCTGGATCGTGAGCTGGAGCCGCTGAATCACGACCGTGGCGGGGGTGCGGCGGCGCTGGACGGCGGCCAGGTGCCGCGAGCTCAGGTTCCCCTCCAGCAGGGGCCGGTACAGCAGGTTCGCCGCGGCGACCGCGTCCTGGACGGCCAGGTTGATGCCCACTCCAAGGACGGGCGACATGGCGTGGGCGGCGTCGCCGATGCACAGCAGGCCGGGCCGGTGCCAGCGGCGCAGCCGGTTCACCTGGACGGTCAGCCGGCTGATCGCGTCGATCTCGGCGACCCGTCCGGCGAGGAAGGGCAGCAGCTTCGCGACGTGCGGCCGGACGGTCTCCGGATCCTCGACGGGGTCGCCCTTCGGCACGATGTAGCCGAGCTGCCAGTAGGTCTCCCGGTTGATGGCGACCATCATCTTCCCCGTGCCGAGCCGCAGGATCGGGTCCTCCGGATCGTCCGGGACGCGGGGCAGCCGGAACCAGCCGACGTCCATCGGCGCCCCGTGCTCGCGGAGCGGCAGCCCCGCGCGGAGCACCGAGGACCGGCCGTCGGCGGCGACGGTCAGATCGGCCCTGATCCTGCGCTCGGCGCCCTCGGGGTCGCGGTAGAGGACACCGTCGCCGGTGAAGGACAGGGCCTCGCAGCGCATCCGCAGGTCGAAGTTCGGGAAGGCGCGGGCGGCCTCGGCGAGCAGGTCGAGGAAGTCCCACTGGGGGACGAAGGCGATGTAGGGGTGGCGGCCCCTCAGCTGGGAGAGGTCGCCGATCGTCACGGTGTCGGTGTCGGTGACCGCGGTGATCTTCCTGGCGTGGCGCTGCGGGAGCCCGGCGAACCGGGCGCCCAGGCCGAGCTCGTCGAGGATCTCCAGGGTCGACGGGTGGACCGTGTCGCCCCGGAAGTCGCGCAGGAAGTCCGCGTGCTTCTCCAGGACCACGACCTTGACCCCGGCCCTGGCCAGCAGGAGCCCGAGCATCATCCCCGCCGGACCGCCCCCGGCGATCACGCAGGTCGTCTCTTCCATGCCCCCACCCTGCCCGGCGGGAGGGGGCCGAACCAGGCCCACTTGTCAACGACATGTTTCCGATATATCGTTGAGACATCGACAACCAGTCGAGATCGTTCACAGAAGGAGAACCACCATGTACCGCGAACACGAACACCACGAACCCGAACACCACCGGCGCGGACGCGGCGGCTTCCCGGGCGGGCGCAGGGGCGAGGGTCCCGGTCCGCGCGGCGAGGGCCTCGGCAGGCGCGGCGACTTCTGCCCCTGGGGCGGCCCGGGAGGACCGGGCGGCTTCGGCGGTCCCGGCCTGCGCGGCGGACGCCGCGGAGCGCGCCGGATGCCGCGCGGCAACGTCAGGGCCGCGATCCTGGCCCTGCTCGCCGAGCGGCCGATGCACGGCTACGAGATGATCGGCGAGCTCGACACCCGCACCGGCGGGATCTGGCGGCCGAGCCCCGGCTCGGTCTACCCGACCCTCCAGCTCCTCGAGGACGAGGAACTCGTCACGAGCGTCGAGCAGGGCGGCAAGCGCCTGTTCACGATCACCGAGGCGGGCCGCACCGAGGCCGGGCGCAGCCCCGAGCCGTGGCGCGAGGTCGCCGATCAGGCGGGCGAGTCCGCGCCGCACGCCCGCGACTCGATCGGCCAGCTCGTCCTGGCTCTCAAGCAGGTCCTGCACGCCGGCGACGACGACCAGCAGGCCCGCGCCCTGAAGATCGTCGACGATGCCCGCAAGAAGCTCTACGGCATCCTCGCCGAGGACTGAGCGATGGCGGCGAACCTGACGGCCCTGTTCCTGAGGCTGGCTCTCTCCCGCGCGGCCGCCCGTACCGCCCTGGCCGTCGAGGCCCTCGCGGCTAAGCGAACGGCAGAGTGATGGGCCGGGCCACGAAGCGCGGCTGCGACACGAAGACGCCCAGATCACTCTGGGCGAGGTCGCCCGGAACCGGGTCGACCGTCGAGATCCGCAGCACGTACGAGGCGTGGGGCGGCATGGTGAACATGCCGTCCCGCAGCCCCGGCTCCGGCGAGCCCGCGAGCCTCTCCTGCACGACCGTCGCCGAGGGCAGCGAGCACATCGCGTCCGTCGCCGGCGCGCACCTGGCGGCCAGCGAGACGGGCAGCGCGCCCTTGCGCAGCAGCAGCTCGCCCGGCATGACCAGCGCGATCGTCCGGCGCGAGACGTTGTCGAGCTCGTACTCGGCGAACGGGCGCCCCTCGATCGTCCCGCCGCGCAGCGCCCTGATCCGGTAGTCGCCCCGCAGCTGCACCGAGGAGTCGGCGGCCGCGACCGGTGTGATCACCGTGTCGCTCGCGGTGCCCGGCTGACCGAACTTCACGATCCCCGCGCCCACGACCAGCGGGATCAGCACCGAGGCCGCGACGAGCAGCGGGCGCAGCGGCGCCGACTGCACCCCCGAGAGCCCGAGGTAGGGCTGGATCGGCTCCGGCGCCGGCGAGTGCGGCGCCGGCACCCGCACCACCGACAGCGACGGCCACGAGCGGGCGGACGGCGCGGTCGTCCCCGTCAGCTCCAGCAGGATCTGCTGCGCGGAGGGCCGCGACCGCGGCTCCTTGGCCAGGCAGTCGATGACCAGGGCGCGGAGCTGGCCGTCCAGGTCGCCGAGATCGGGAACCCCGGTGACGATCCGCTCGACCACCTCGGAGATCGCGCCGTCGCCGAACGGAGGCCTGCCCGTCGCGGCGTAGACCACCAGGCAGCCCCACGCCCACACGTCGACGGCCGAGCCGACCTCGCCGCCCGACACCTGCTCGGGAGCGCGGAACGACGGCCCGCCCATGACGCCGCGCACTCCCCCCGAGTCCAGCGCCGAGCCGTACCCGAAGTCGATGACACGGGGCCCGCCCGCGTCGAGCAGGACGTTCCCCGGCCGCAGATCCCGGTGGATCACCCCGGCCCTGTGCAGCGCCCACAGCGCCCCGGCGACCCCGATCGCCAGCCGGGTCAGCGGCGGCCCGAACCGCGCGCCGGCCGCCTCCACCACATGCTGGAGCGACAGCCCGTTCACGTACTCGGAGGCGATGTAGGGGGCGCCGCGCTCCATGCCGGCGCCGAGCACCCGGGCGACCCCGGGATCGTCGACCCTCTGCGCGGTGGCCAGCTCGTGCGCGAACCTCGCGCGGAGCCGGTGGTTACCGCCGAACCTGGCGTGCAGCAGCTTGACCGCGGCGACGTCGCCGTCCCGATGGGCCAGGTAGACGACGCCCTGCGGGCCGCGCCCCAGCCGGCCGGCGAGCCGGTAGGGGCCGACGGCCTGGGGGTCGGCTGGCCGCAGCGCTTCCATGCCGTTGATTCTCTCCACCGGCCGCGAACTCATGACGTCGCCTCCCCTGTCCGTATGTGGCCATCACGGCGCCCGCCGGGCCCCCGATGGTGAGATCGTCGTTCCCTGATCCACGCCCTGGGCCGTGTCTTACGGATCTTGTCCGTGGCGAGCGGAGGAGAACGCGACCTTGAAGACCGCCGACATCGTGACCGGGGCCCTCGAGGCACCGGGGATGGTCATGCCCTTCTCCCCCGCCGCGGGGGAGGCCGTGGCCGTCGCCCGCTGGAAGGATCCCTCGGGGCTCGGCGGCGTCCTGCTGCTGCGGCGGCGGCGCGACGGCCTGCTGCTGGGCGAGGCCGAGTTCGCCGTCCGCGGGCCCGGCGGATGGCAGCCGCTCGGGATCAACGCGGGTTCCAGCGGCTATGCCGACCTCTTCGAGGTGAAGCCCGCCGACCGGCAGGTCTCGGTGCTCGGCGCGGGCGAGTTCTGGGCGACCCCGCCGGGCGGTGCCGAGGCCGTCCGGGTCAGGTACCTCGAACTCGCCGTGGGCAAGGCCGTCACCGAGGTCGGCGCGTGGCGGGAGGAGGGCGTCCCGCTGGCGGCCCATCCGGTGTCGCCCGTCCGCGCCTGCCTCGCCGGGGTGTGCGGGGAGGGACCCGTGGTCTTCACCGCGCACGCCTCCGGGTACGAGGTGTGGCGCCACGCCGTGGACTGAGCCGCCGTCAGGGAAGGACGACCTCCCTGGCCTCGCGGTCCTTGAAGAACCGCACGTCCCAGACGTAGAGCTTCAGGTCCTCGGCCGGGTCGATGCCGTCCTCGACCGGACGGTCCCCGCTGACGCGCAGCAGGTAGGACGCGCCGCCCGGCATGGCCTCCACCCCGTCGACGATCACCGGCGGGCCCGCCTTGTCGAGGTAGGCCTTGACCACGGTGCGGTTCTTGACGCTGCAGAAGGCCTTGTCCGCACCGGCCTGCTCCATGCAGCCGACGCTCTTGTCCTCGACCTGGTCGGTGCGCACGAACAGGTCGCCGACCTCCTCTATCGGGACGGGCTGCGCGGTCACGTTAGTGAGCACGTACTCGATGTAGGGGTACTTCTTGCCGTCGTTCTCCTCGACGCCCGCCTTGACCGCGGCCATCGTGTAGCTGTGCAGGTCCGTGTTGGTCAGGCTCAGCGGGGTTCCCGCGGGCGGGGCCGCGGCGGACGTGGCGGTGCCGGTGTTGACGACCGTCTTCTGGTCGGAGGGCGTCGAGCCGGTCTTCTCCCCGCCCGGCCACAGCAGGAACGCCGCGAGACCGGCCACGGCGAGGAGCCCGGCCACCCCGGCGAACGTCCCGTTCCTGGTCGTGGCCCTGCGCCTGCGGGCCCGCTGCATGGCCCGCAGTTCGAGCCGGGAGACCGCGGGATGGGTCCCGGTCCCGAAGGAGCCCTCGGGGCCGCCGCCGAGGGCGCCGCCGTCACCGAACGGGCCCTGGCCCCCCGCCCTGCCGGAGCCGAAGCCGGGGTCGGCCGGGCGGCCTCCGCCGGGGCCGAAGGAGGGGTCGTGCGGGGCCCGCCCGCCGGTGGGCTGGTCCTCCATGCGCCGCCGGCCGCGTCCGTAGGTGTTCTCGCCGGGGCCGCGTCCGGGGTCGAACGCCGGGCGCGGGGGTTCCTGGCCGAAGGAGCGGGCGGCGGAGGGGCCGGTGCCGGGGTCGAAGGCCGGGCGGGGCGCGGCGGGGCCGAGACGCGGCTCGACCGGCAGGGACGCCCCGGAGTCGTACGGGCTCGGCGGTGCCGGCTTGGCCCGGCGGCCGCGTCCTCGGTAGCCGGGGTCGCGGGACGGTTGCGAGCCGATGGGGTCGTCGGCGGAGGCGCCTGAGCCGATCAGGTCGAGCAGGAGCTGGTCGGCCGAGGGGCGGGCGGCCGGGTTCTTGTGCAGGCAGGCCGCGGCGAGCTCGCGCAGCCCTCCGGCGAGCCGGCCCAGCTCCGGCTGCTCGTTGAGGATCCGGTTGATGACGACCGAGATCGAGTCGTTGCCGAAGGGCGGCTGCCCGCAGGAGGCGTAGACCAGGGTCGAGGCCCAGGCGAACACGTCCACCGCGGTGCTGACGGGTGCGCGGGCGAACTGCTCGGGCGCCATGTAGGCGGGGGTGCCGACCGGGCCGCCGCTGGAGATGCTGCTGGTCGTCAGGTCGAGGGCGCGGGCGACGCCGAAGTCGATGACGCGGGGGCCGTCGGGGCCGAGCAGCACGTTCGACGGCTTGAAGTCGCGGTGCACGACCCCCGCCTTGTGGATCGCGACGAGCGCCGTGGCGGTGCCGATGGCGAGCCGGTTGAGCTGGCTGCCCTCACGCGGGCCCCACTCGGCGACGGTCCGCTTCAGCGACAGGCCGTGGATGTACTCCGAGGCGATGTAGGGGATGTCGCCCTCGACGTCCGCGGCGAGGATGCGCGCGGTGCAGAACGGGTCGACCTTCTGGGCGGCCGCCAGTTCGTAGGCGAAGGCGCCCCTGGCGCGAGGGTTTCCGGTGAAGCGCGTGTGCAGCAGCTTGACGGCGACAGGCTCGCCGCTCTCGGACAGGCCCTGGAAGACGACGCCCTGGCCGCCCTCGCCGAGCCGTCCCATCAGCCTGAACGGGCCGATCTGACCAGGGTCTCCCGGTCTCAGCGGTTCCGCCTCGGGCATGAACGTCCCCCGTGTGCTCTGTCGCATGGTCGAAGATTGTGGCCGAAACCTTAGGACGAGTCAGCACCAACTTGCCAATTTGCGAATTTATTTCGGAAACGGGACGGGATGCCCCACGCGGTCGCGGTAGAAGCGGCTCGCCCACAACCACAGCGAGACGTCCTCCGCGGCGACGCCCTGCTTCATCGGAACGGCCGCCGTGACCCGGACGAGATAGGAGGAACCGGGCGGCATATACCAGTCGGCGCCCTCCTTGCGGAGCTGCGGGGAGCCCCCGACGGCGCCGATCAGCTTGGCCTTGTTGCGGGGGCTGCACGCCCCCCTGACGCCCTCGGTGAGATTGCACGGAGTGCCCTTGGGCAGCACCCTCGTGGCCACGAAGAGATCGACCGGCATCGCGAGAAGTGCCTCGTCAGAGCCCATGTTGGTCACCGTGTACTCGGCCCACGGCACCTGGCCGGACAGGCCCGCCCTGACCCCGGCGAACTGGTAGTCGAAGCCGTCGGTCGACCCGGCCCGCAGGGGCTCTCCGGCCTTCACGTCCGCCACCGGGGAGACCGGCGCCGAACGCGGGGCGTTCCGCGCGGAATCGTCGCCCGAGGGCCAGAAGACGAGCACGGCGATGAGCGCCACCGCCAACGGGACCGCGCCGAAAGCGAAGGTCATCACCCGCCGGTTGGTCTTCCTCCGCCGCTCCGCCCGGGCCTGCATCCGCTCGTGGCTGCGCCGCGAAGGGGGCACCCGCTCGCCCCGCGGACCTTCGAATCGGAAGTTCCCCGACCGTCGACCGCCGCCCTGCTGCGTCATGACCCACCTCCACGCTCAACCGCACGGAAGCGTAGTGACCCTCGCCACTCGCGAAAACCCCTGCCCCACCCCTTTCACCCGGAAAAAGTCCGCTTACGGCCACCTGCACCGTCTCCTGACAGGCCTTGTCAGGGTGCGTCACCGGGCTGTGCCGGTCGGCGAGCGCTTTCCGAGGTCAGTGCTCCAGGGCGCCGGCGAGCTCGGCGAGGAGGGCGACGACGCCCTCGGGACCGTCGACGACGATGTCGGCCCGGTCGGCCAGCGCGGTGACCTCGTCGGAGCCGGAGCAGACCTTGAGGGCGGGCAGGCCGAGCGCGTCGGCGGCGGCGAAGGCGGCGAGGTCGCCCAGGTCGTCGCCCGCCACCAGGAGGGCTCCCGCCTTGGTCTCCCGCGCGTAGGCGGTCAGCGCCGCGCCCTTGTCGACGCCGGGCGGGCGGAGCTCCAGCACGAAGCGGCCCGGCTCCACGTGGAGGCCGGTGCGCTCGGCCAGGGCGTCGACGATGGAGCGGAGGCGGTCCAGCGTGACCTGCGGCTCGGCGGCCTGGCGGGTGTGGACGGCCAGGGCGTGGCCCTTGTCCTCGACGAGGACGCCCGCGGGCTGGCGCTCGAGGATCAGGGGGAGCTTGCGGCGGGCCTCCGCGACGCCCGGGTGCTCCTCGGGCGTGGTGTAGGTGCCGTCCGACCACCGTTCGAGCCCGTACTGGCCGAGGACGGTCAGGTTCGGGATCGTCTCGAAGCCGCCGTACTCCACGGCGGACAGGGCCGGACGGCCCGTGATGATGACGAGGGAACGCACGTGCGGGGCCAGGCGCCGCAGCACCGGGGCCGCCTGGGGATGGGCCCGGGCCGCTGCCGGGTCCGCGACGATCGGGGCGAGGGTGCCGTCGAAGTCGAGGGCGATGACCGCCTCGCCGGAGTGGTCAATGATGGGGGCCAGCACATCGGGAATCGTCACTCCCCACTCTTTACCAGGGGGAGAGGGCTTACCCGTGAACAATCACACAGAGCGAGGAGAAGCCTCGCTCAGGGGTTGAAGCCGTACCTGCGGGCGGCGCGGACGCGCTGCCGCTCCGCCCTGACCCGCTGGAGCCGCTTGATCAGCATCGGGTCGTGCTCGAGGGCTTCGGGGCGGTCGATGACGATGTTCAGCAACTGGTAGTACCGGGTGGCCGACATGTCGAAGGTCTCGCGGATGGCCTGCTCCTTGGCCCCCGCGTGCTTCCACCACTGTCGCTCGAAGGCGAGGATCCTCCGGTCGCGATCGCTCAGCAGATCACCGGGGAAGGCTCTCAGGTCGTCTTGGTCGCCCTCGGCGACCTGAGATGGGTCCGGGGCGTTCGCCGCACTCATCAGGTCCCTTTCGGTGGTTTCTGATCCCGGTCGTCCGGGTTCGGCGGGCCTCACTCTAGCGGGCCGCCACGACACCCGCCCGCCGTTCTGCTTGTCCCTCTACGCGGTTATTCGAACGCCAGTGGCGCTCCTTTTCTGTAATCCCCGGCGACTCGTCGGCAACTTTCGTCACTTCTTTAACAACAGTGGCACTATCACCGCTCTCCAAGCGCGTGACCTGCGGATTGATGGCCATCCGGTGATCGGTCCGAACACGCCGCGACGGCGCCCGCATGGTGCGCGAGCGCCGCCGAAAAGCGGGCGAGAACGGCGAACCGGGAACTAATGCGCCGCTTTCACGAGTTCGGGTTCGGCCTCGGCTCCGGGGGCGCCGCGCAGCGGCTCCTCGCGCAGGAGGAACGCGCACAGGAACGCCACCGCCATGAACGGGACGCCGTAGCGGAACACGTCCGTGAGCGAGACCGCGAAGGCGTTCAGGACGCCGTCGCGGACCGGGGCGGGCAGCGCGTCGATCACCTCGCGGGAGATGGAGGAGGTGCTCGGCAGGTTCCCGCCGGGCGGGATCACGGACCTGATCTCCTCGGTCAGGCGATTGTTGAAGATCGCCCCGAAGACCGCGACGCCGAACGACGCGCCGACCTGGCGGGCGAAGGTCACCGTGGACGTCCCGGAGCCGAGGTCCTTGCGGTCGACCGTGTTCTGCACCGCCAGCACGACGGTCTGCATGACCATGCCGAGCCCGGCGCCGAGCACGACCATGTACAGGCCCGCCTGGCCGCGTCCGGTGTGCACGTCCATGGTGGACAGCAGCGCCATGCCCGCGCCGGCCAGGAAGGTCCCGAGGATCGGGAAGATCCGGTAGCGGCCGGTCCTGGAGATGATCCGGCCCGACACGATGGACGTCGACAGCACGCCGACCATGAGCGGCAGCGTCAGCAGGCCCGAGTTGGTCGCGGACGCCCCCGAGACGATCTGCAGGAACAGCGGGATGAACGACATGCAGCCGAACATCGCGAACCCGGTGAAGAAGCTGACCACGCTGGAGGTCGAGAACGTCCGCGACCTGAACAGCCGCAGCGGGATGATCGGCTCCGCCGCCCTGGTCTCGACGAACGCGAACACCGCCAGCAGCACGGCGCCGCCGATCGCGAGGCCGATGATCGTCGAGGAGCCCCAGGCGTACTGGGTGCCGCCCCAGCTCGTGAACAGGGTGACGCAGGTGACGGCCCCGGCGATGGTGAGCGCGCCGAGGTAGTCGATCTTCGGCTTGCCACCGGGCTTGTGCAGATGCAGCCCGAAGATCGCGACGAGCAGCGCGACCGCGCCGATGGGCAGGTTGACGTAGAAGATCCAGCGCCAGGTCAGGTGGTCGGTGAAGAACCCCCCGACCAGCGGCCCCGCGATGGAGGCGAGGCCGAACATCGCGCCGAACAGGCCCTGGTAGCGGCCGCGCTCGCGCAGCGGCACCACCTCGGCGACGATCGACATCGCGCTGAGCATCAGCCCGCCGCCGCCGAGCCCCTGGACGGCCCGGAAGATGATCAGCTGGGTCATCGACTGGGACATCCCGCACAGCATCGAGCCGACGAGGAAGACCACGATGACGAAGACGAAGACCGGCTTGCGCCCGAACTGGTCGCCGAGCTTCCCGTACAGGGGCATCGCGACGGTCGAGGCGAGCAGGTAGGCGGTGACCACCCAGGAGATGTGCTCGAGTCCGTCGAGGTCACGGACGATCGTTGGCAGCGCGGTCGAGACGATCATCTGATCGAGCGCGGCCAGCAACATGCCGAGCATGAGGCCGGAGATGATGACCATCCTCTGCCGTCTGCTCAGTCGGGGGGTTTCCACAAGGCTCCTTCTTCTGGTGCTGGACCCCTGATACGTGTAGCTTGCATACAAGAGTCATATGCACCGTACATCTGTACGGTGCACGCATCAACCTGACGAGAGGCCGTCATGAGCGACCCCGTGCTGGAGCAGATCGGTCGTGCGCTGTTTCATCTGCGCAGGGTGTGGGCTCGGCCGGACCTCATGCGGAAGGTCAGGGAGCAGACTCCGGGCTCCCGGCCGCTGCAGCTGTCGAACCTGATGGTCGTCTCGGCGGTGACGCGGCTCGGCGAGGGCGGCGGCGAGGTCACCGTGGGGGCCGTCGCCGAACGGCTCGAGATCGACCCCTCGACGGCCTCGCGGCTGGTCGGGCACGCCATCGACGCCGGATTCGTGTCACGGCGGCCGTCCGTGGCGGACGCCAGGCGGGCCAACCTCCAGCTCACCGACGCCGGAAAGCGCGTGATGGAGTCCGCCGACCGGCACCGGCACGCCTACCTCCAGGCGCTCATGGCCGACTGGCCCGAGGAGGAGCGGAACGAGTTCTGCCGGCTGCTGACCCGCTTCACCGACGCGATGGCGAACGACCCGATGGACCCGTCCCGGATCAGCGAGATCTTCGAGGACGCCGAGAACGCCCGGTGACCGTCCGGATGCTGGCTGATTGACGGGATGCATCAGGTGCCCTGATCCTTCGTGGCAGAATGTCTACTCGCCTGCCAAGGTCGTGAAGGAGGACGGATGCGCGTCACGCTCATCACCGCGCTCGCGGTCCCCCTGATCCTCGCCCCGCAGGCCGCCTCCGCCGACCAGATGCGCGACATGCAGTGGACCCTGAAGGCCCTCGGCGTCACCAAGTCCTGGGCCTACTCCAAGGGCACGGGCGTGACGGTCGCGGTCCTGGACACCGGCGTCGACGCGGGGCATCCCGACCTCAGCGGCCAGGTCATCACCGGCCCCGACTACACCGGGCACAGCACGCCCAAGGGCAGCGCCTACTGGGCGCGGCACGGCACCGCGATGGCCGGGATCATCGCCGGACGCGGCCACGGCCTGGCCCGCGCCGACGGCATCATGGGCGTCGCCCCCAATTCCAAGATCCTTTCGATCAAGGTGACCTGGGAGAACAACGACCCGGCCCGGCACAAGAAGCAGTTCCTCGATCTCAACAAGAACGCGATGGCCCGGGGCATCCGCTACGCGGTCGACCACGGGGCCAAGGTCGTCAACATGTCGCTGGGCGGCGGCAAGACCTACTACAACGGCAACGCCGTCGAGCAGGAGGCCATCGACTACGCCGTCTCCAAGGGCGTCGTGCTGGTGGCGTCCATGGGCAACGACGGCAGCGGGCAGAACAGGCGCAACTTCCCCGCCGCCTACCGGGGCGTGGTCGCGGTGGGCGCGGTCGACGCCGCGCTGAAGCCGTGGCCCGACTCCAACCGGCACGACTACGTGTCGGTCGCCGCTCCGGGCGTCACGATCGTCACGACGGCGCCGCGGGCGCAGTACGCCAACGACACCGGCACGAGCGCCTCGGCGGCGTTCGTGGCCGGGATCGCCGCCCTGATCAAGGCCCGGTATCCGGACCTGAGCTCCGCGCAGGTGAAGCTGGCCCTGGAGAAGGGCGTCACGCACCGTCCGCCCGGCGGCCGGGACCAGCAGATCGGCACCGGGGTCATCGACGCCTTCGCCGCCCTGAAGGCCGCCAACAAGCTCGCCAAGGCCGGGCCCGCCCTGCCACCGCCGTCGCCGGCCGTCACGCCCACGGCCACCGCCACCGCGTCCCCGGCGACCCATGCCGCGGGGGACGGCGAGGGCGGCGGCCAGTCGTCGGCCTTCGTGCTCGCGGTGCTGGCCTGCGGGGGCGTCCTGCTCACGTCCGGACTGTTCATCGCCTACCGCAAGCGCTCCCGCAAGCCCTCCGCCGCCCCGCCCGGCCCCGACCTCGATCCGGTCCCCCCGCCGCGGCCCGCGGAGCGCGAACGCGAACCCGTGCTGGCCGCCCCGACGACGACCGACCCGGAGGCCGCGACCCCGCTGGCCGGGGAGTCCTGGCGGGCCGTCCAGGCCGCCGATCCCCACGACGACCGCTACCGCCCGCCCTGGGCCTGATCTCTCACGGGCGTGCGGAATAACGCCCGGAATCCCTTGACGCACCGGGTCTGACGGCCCGTGCGGGTGTCCGCATGCGGCCGATCGGGCGGAGCGGACCTTGACTATAGACACCCGATGGTTTCTATTAGCGGGATCTCCTCCCGTGAACGGCCGGTGGGTTCCGCGGCACGCGACGGAATCGCGCGGGGCCCGCCGGCTTCCCGGCAGCCGGACGACGTCCGTGATCGGTGGCCGGACGGCCTAGAGTTCCTCGGGGCCCGCGGGGACGTGGAGGAGGCCGAGGAGGTGGCGGCGGAGGTCGCCGAAGCCGGGGGCGTCGACGGCGCGGGGATGGCCGAGGTCGACCTTGATCTCCTCGGCGATGCGGCCCTCGTCCAGGACGAGGAGGCGGTCGGAGAGCAGGAGGGCCTCGTCGACGTCGTGGGTGACGAGCAGGGCGGCGAAGCCGTGCTTGGACCGGAGCCTGCCGAACAGCGACTGCATCCTCAGCCGGGTCAGCGCGTCGAGCGCGCCGAACGGCTCGTCGAGCAGCAGCAGGTCGGGCTCGCGGATGAGGGCGCGGGCGAACGCCACCCGCTGGGCCTGCCCGCCGGACAGCTCCGACGGCCAGGCCGCTCCCCGGTCGGCCAGCCCGACCTCGTCGAGGACCGTCGCCGCCCGTTCCTTCGCGTCCCGGCCGCGGACGCCGAGCGCGACGTTGTCGGCCACCCGCTTCCACGGCAGCAGCCGGTGCTCCTGGAACACGACGGCCTTGGACTCCGACGTCGTGAACTCCCCCGACGCCTCCCCGTCCAGCCCCGCCAGGATCCGCAGGAGCGTGCTCTTGCCCGACCCGCTGGCCCCGAGCAGCGCGACGACCTCGCCCTGCTCGATCCGCAGATCGACCCCGTCCAGGACGGTCGTCCCGCCGAACACCCGGCGGACCCCGGCCGCCGCTACGACGCCCTCAGGCCGCGACGCCATGACAGCACTCTCCTTTCGGCGGTGCGCAGCGCCACGTCGGACAGCAGCCCGAGCGACGCGTACACGACGAGTCCCAGCACGACGATCTCCGTCTGGCTGAAGTCGCGGGCCTCCATCATCATGAAACCGAGCCCGCTCTGCCCGTTGACCTGCTCCCCGACGACCAGGCTGAGCCAGCCGGCGGCGAACGCCAGCCGCAGCCCGAGGAACAGCGACGGCATCGCGCCGGGCAGCACGACGTGCCGGATCCGCTCGAACGGGGTCAGCCCGCAGGTCCGGGCGGCCTCGACGAGCCGCTCGTCGATGTCGCGGATGCCCGCATAGGTGTTGAGATAGATCGGGAAGAACGCGCCCAGCGCCACCAGCGCGATCTTCAGCGACTCCCCGATGCCGACCCAGATGATGAGCAGCGGGACGAGTCCGAGGTGGGGCAGCATCCGGGCGGCCTGGACGGGCGGGTCGACGAGATCGTCCCCGAGGCGGAGCAGCCCCGCGACGGCCCCGAGGACGAGCGCCAGCGAGCCCCCGATCAGCAGCCCGATCACGGCCCGTTCGACGGATTCGAGCAGGTGCGTGCCGAGGGAGCCGTCCAGGGTCAGCCGCCAGGCGGCCTCGGCGACCAGGCTCGGCGCGGGCAGCTTCTCCTCCGGGAGGACGCCGGCCTGCGCGGCGCCCTCCCATCCGGCGACGAGCACGACCGGGGTGATCAGCCGGCGTGGTCGGATCCTCACTTCAAGAGGTCCGCGTAGGTCGGGTCGATGAGGCTCTTCACGTCGACCTTGCCGGGGATGAGCTGGAGCTCGGTGAAGCCGTCCGCGATCTCCTGGATCTCGTCGCCGATGGCGGCGTCGACGGGTGCGAGCGGCTGCGCGCTGCGCGCCAGGGCGTTGCGGGCGACGTCCTCGGGGATCTTCAGCTCGGGCGCGATCAGCTTGACGCGCTCGTCGGGGTTGGCGATCCCCCAGTCGGTGACCTCGCGATAGAGCTTCAGGTACTCGCGCACCAGGTCGGGCTTGTTCTTGAGCGCCTCGGGCGAGACCAGCAGGTACTCGCGGTTGTTGGCGAGGCCGGTCGCGTCGGCGAGGACCTTCACCCCCGGCTGCTCGGCGAGCGCGAAGTACGGGTCCCAGATGATCCAGGCGTCGACCTGGCCGTTGTCGAAGGCGGGACGCGCCTCGGCGGGCTTGAGGTACTGCACCTGGATGTCGTCGATCTTCATCCCGTTGGCCTCAAGCAGCTTCACCAGCAGCCAGTTGACGTTCGACCCCTTGTTGAGCGCGACCTTCTTGCCCTTGAGGTCCTTGAAGGAGGTGAACCCGCTCTTCTCCTTGACCAGCACCGCCTCCCCCTTGGGCACCGGCGCCGAGGTGGCGATGATCTTGAACTTCGTCCCCCCGGCGGCGGCGAAGATCGGCGGCGCCTCCCCGGTCTGCCCGATGTCGATCGCCCCGGCCTTGAGCGCCTCGGTCAGCGCTGGCCCGCTCTCGAACAGCGACCACTTGGCCGACTTCGCCAGCCCCTTGGCCTTCAGCAGGCTCTGCCCGCCGAACCGCTGATATCCGACCTTCAGCTCCTTGGCGTCGCCGCCGTCTTTCTCACCTCCTCCGCAGGCACCGAGACTGCCGGCGAGAGCGAGCATGCCGATGAGGGCGACGATGCGGCGCATGAGGGACTCCTTGACTGGAACGCGGCAAACGGCGCCAGTATGCCTACTAACCCGACCTTTTGTATAGGCTTAGTGGGAATAAGGACGTCCCGGACCGCCGTTCCGTCTGCTCGGTCAGCGGCGGAGGGCTGCGGCGGGCAGGGTGCCGAAGGCGGCGCGGTAGGCGTCGGTGAAGCGGCCGCCATGGCCGAAACCCCAGGCCGCGGCGATCGCGGCGACCGTGGTGGCGGCGGGGTCGGCGGCGAGCAGGGCCTGGTGGACCTGGTCGAGGCGGACACGGCGCAGGTAGGCCGTAGGGGTGGTGTCGAGATGGCGGCGGAAGACGAGCTGGACGGCGCGGACGCTGACCCGGGCGGCGGCGGCGATGTCGGCCACGGAGACGGCGGTGGCGGCGTTGGCCTCGATGAAGGCGACGGCGCGGCGCAGCGTGATCGGGGAGGCGTCGTGACGGTCCTCGATGGTCGGGACGGTCAGCGCGGTGCTGGGGAAGGTGGCCAGGGTCGTCGCGGCGAGCAGCTGGGCGGCCCCGGCCAGCAGCAGCGGCGAGGAGGCGGCTTCGGGATCGTCCAGGAGGCCGGCGAGATAGAGGCGGGTGCTCCGCCAGTGGGCGGCCGCGGCCGGGCTGACCGGGTCGAGGCCGGTGAAGCGGATCGGTGCTGGCCGGCGTGCGGGGGCACCCTCGGCGACCTGGTCGAGCACGGACCGGTCGAGGGTGATGTTGACCAGTCCGCCGGGCAGGCAGCGCACCCTGTAGGGCCGGTCGGGATTGGCGACGAGGAGGACGTCGCCGGGTCCGTAGCGGCCCTCCCCGTCGGACGAGCGGCGGTCCACCCGCGCGTCCGTCGGCATGGAGACCACGACGGCGTTCAGCGGCTCGACGTCGAGGCTCAGGTCGACGGTCTGCCTGAAGGCGTCCAGGGAGAACGTCCCCGCGGACGTGCGGCGGGCGCGCAGGTCGGCGCGGCCGTCACGGTGGCGGATCCGCACGCTCGTGCCGTACGAGGTGCTGAGGAAGTCCTCGACGGCGTCGATCCCGACGCACTCGGTCTCCGTGGTCTCCGTGGCCCTCGCCTCCTTCACGTGTGCAGGGTGCGCTTGGGGGGACGGCCGAAAGCGTCACGGTAGACGGCGGAGAACCGTCCCGGATGGGGGAACCCCCAGCGCCGCGCGATCTCCGCGACGGTGTCACCGCGTGTGGGATCGGCCGCCTGAAGATCGCGATGCGCGCCTTCGAGCCGGACGCGCCGCAGATAGCCGCTGGGAGTGGTGTCGCGGTGACGGGCGAAGGCCGCCTGAAGCCCCCGCACGCTGATGCCCGCGGCCGCGGCGATGCCCTCCAGCGTGATCGGCTCGGCGGCGTGGGCGTCGATGAAGGCCACCGCCCTCCTGACCGTGGCGGGAGCCGTCCGGCCGGGGCCCGCCAGGTGGTCGCGCCTCATCGTGGTGTTGGGGAACACCACGAGCACGGCCGACGCCACGGCCTCCAGCACCCCCGCCAGGATCAGCGGATGCCCGACCGGCGGATCGGGCCCGGCGAAACTGCGGAAGAGGTAGGCCGACGTGGCCCGCCAGTGCCGGTTCATCGCCGCCGATACCGGCCGCGTCCCCTCGAACCGCAGGTCGGCGGCGTCCACCCCGAGCCTGCCCGCGATCGGCCCGACCGTCCCCGCGGGAAAGCCGACCACCTGGTACCTGACCTGGTCGCAGATCGTCGTGACCCGCGCACCGGGCACGAACAGCACCGACTGCCCCCGTGCGACGTGCCGCAGCCCGCCCCCGCGCCCGACGGCGTACCGCCCCTCGTGCAGGCACACCACGGTGTACCGGGGAAACGGCCCGGCGTCGAGCCGGATGTGCGCCTGAAGATCCAGGGAGTCCGCCAGCAGATCCTCACCGGGCCCGGCCCCCGTCCGCGACGCCGAAGCCGTCTCCGACCGCAGCACCAGCCCCCCGGCCGCCCCCACCAGCCGCGACCGCGCCTCGGCGTACCGGCGGCTGATGAGCTCCAGCACCGCGGCCATGCCGTGCAGCTCCGACGCCTGCCGCCGCACCCGCACCCCGCCCGTTCCAGGATCCGCCCCGGACTCCACGGACACCTCCACCGGCGAGGAGCCTCCTGTTCGCCTCACGAAGTTTCTATCCGCAATGCGCACACCCGCGCCAGCCACTCTTGCGTGACCACCCCCTTCCACAGCTGAATGATTCGGGCCGAAACTCACCGGCCCACCGGCGACCCGGGCCGCCCTCTCGGACCACGGCGCCCCCGCCGGAGCAAGAAGAGCAGGAAGGGCCCGAAGGAGTTCCCAGGCGGTTATCCCCCCCGACCGCCCGGAAGCCGACGGGGCTGAGGGCCCTTCCCCTCTTCGAGCCACTCGTCCACGACGATCAGCGCGAGCCCCCTCGACTCCCGCGAAGGACGGCTGGCGGCGGGCTGCTGGTCACGGCATGGTCGCGATGGTCGGGTTCGGCAAGGGATCGGAACTCCGGCACCGTGCGGAGTGAGGGCGGATCGGGCAGAAAGCGGTCGTGTCTCCGAAGCGGCCGTGGGACGGTGTTCCCATGCCTCAGCCGATCTTGCGTACCGAACGCCTACTGCTGTCGCCGCTTGCGGAACGGCATCTCGAGGCGGAGATCCACCTCTACTCGGATCCCGAGGTTCTGCGCTTCCTCAGCACCAGGACGCCGACCTCGGACGAGGCGGCCGCCTCACACCGGCGTCGGCTGACCATGGCCGAAAAGGTGGACGGTCTGGGATTCTGGATCGCTCACCTCTCCGAAGCCGGCGAAGAGGGCGAGTTCGTGGGCTTGCTGATGCTGCCCCCAGCCCACGGCCCGGACCAGCCCGACGACCCGGCCGTCTGCGACCTGGGCTACCGTCTCCTCCGCCGCCACTGGGGCCGGGGCCTGGCGAGCGAGGCATCCCGAGCCTTGCTGCGGCACGCTTTCGACACCATCGGACAGTCCCGCGTCATCGCCCAGACCATGACCGCCAACCTCGGCTCCCGAAGAGTGCTGGAGGCCATCGGCATGAGGTACGTACGCACCTACCACCCGACGTTCGACGAGCCATTGCCCGACGCACACCTGGGCGAGGTCGAATACGAGATGACCCAGCGCATGTGGCGAACGATGCGCTAGCCGCACGAGAGACGGCCGGGCCCTGGAAACGATCGAGACCCGACCGGAAGAACGGCCATCACGTCTTCATGACCGGCTGGGCCAGCCGACCCACCCCGACACCGCGTCTTCGCCCGCCGGCTCGACCCGGAAGAGAGCGGGGAACGGTAGCGCTGTTAGCACATCCGTTAGCACGAAGGCCCTTAGCGATCATGCTAGGGGCCTTTGAGCTGGGAGCCCCGTATCGGATTCGAACCGATGACCTGCTGTTTACAAGGCACCGCTTCCGAGCATTGGTAACTGTTCAGCCCTGCTCAACGTGCCTGCGTACGTGTCAGGACGTCCCACGAGGTGCACCGGTCGCTCCCCCAGTTGCTGTACTTCGCTGCTGTACAAAGCCGTCGCTCGAACGCCTTCCGCCAGCATCGCTCGGTTCCAGGGCAGCCCCCTTCGATGCGAACGCGGACCGAGGCCAGATCGAGCATGCAACCCCCGTATCGCACGCACCTCGCTAGTTCTCTCTGTCTCCCAACGTCTCCTGCCGACGTCAGGCAGTTGGTCCGGCAGGAGTGGCGGTCCGGACGGCCGAAACCGCACCGCAGAGCGTCGGTTAGGTACTTCCGACGACAAGCCATTTACAACATTACATACGACATTTTGAAGCTTAAGAAATCCAAATCCTCACATCCTCCGGGAATACCTCACCTGCTATCCTTCGCAAATTTGCATGAGCCAAGGCGATCCCCACGACTGTAAGATTTGAGAGGGATAGATTCGTGGATTCCCATTTCGTCATTATCTGCGGCAGACGAGGGTCAAATTCTTGCGCTTCCAACGAAATCTCATCATCCGAAAGCAAGTAGGCTGCATTTTCGAGAAGATTTGTCAGAATCTGCTCGACCCGTTCCTTCTCCGATCCGGTAAACCTGTCATCATTTTCAATCTTTACTTTAAGTGCGTCACTATCAGAGGCGTCAATTTGAAGCTTATCTTTATCGCGAAGACAACGAGTTGAGTAGGGGGGCTGGAAGTATTTCTGTGAAATTTCGTCCGGCAATTCACCCACACCAAAACCTTTGGCAAAGAAACCCGGCGAAACCTTTTTCCATAGGTGTTGAATAGTGCGCGGAAGAGGAAGAAGGCCAATGCAACCAACCGCCTCAAGATAGCGAAGGTCTGATGGAGAAAAGTCCAGAGAATCCAGGAGTGGTGCCAAGAGTCGTGCTTGGCGTTTATAAAAATCTGTATGCGTATGACAGTGAATCTTGGTTTCCCGGACCAGAAACAAAGTCGTCAGTATCGAGAAATGCCGAGCGGAGAGTTTAGAAGCAACCCCAAGCGCTTCAGTTAGAGACAATTGATAAATATCACGAGTAGTCGACTTTGTTCGCTCCACAAGGAGATCTATCAAGATCTGCCCCAAGTCTTGGTCTCCACTACGCGCATATCCAGACTGAACATCCAGAATCGCGGCTTGAACCCCCGGATCGCTAATATTTTCAATCGACTCTGGAGCGCTAGCCTGGAGACTATGGAGATAGTTTTCGGTTAGCTCATCGACACGCTCTTTCGCGGTAGCATGCGCAACGCTGGACAGGCGATAGAAATTCTGTTCGAAAAGATCCATAAAAAGGTCTTTAGCTTCACCGTACGTCAATCCAACATGGATTATTTCACCTTGAATATTTTGAGACCCCGAGCCAGAACGCTGCCTTTGTATCCATTTCATCCAGACCTCCTTAGATTTGATTATTATCACCGAAAGATACATCCCCGGCAGACTGAATGTTTGAGGAGTTATCTCCGCCGGACTGAGTCTGCCGAATATTTGAAGCCTGTCCTCCCCGCTGACGAGAAGGATTTGCAATATTCCTTGCCTGGAATGATGAGTACACAGTTATTCCAAGCCCGATCAATGTAGCAAGGCATGCGATGGCGCTGCCCAGCTTGTCCGAATTATCAATTCCAATATAGATAAATACAATTCCAACGATTAGAACTACTGCACCGAAAAGGATAGCGATTATCCATGCAACGCGCGAACTTGAGGCTGCCATGTAAGCCATTATGCCAGCTCCAGACCGCACATCGCGACCGTTACCTAATAGTAACGAATGCAGACAAAGAAATTGTGAACAATGACCGTTTTGTCAACTTATTGGCTGATTTTCGCGAATCTTCGGCGAGCTTCAGGACTCCCTGTTGGCATCAACGACTTCACAGGACCCCGCCGATGAGCAGTCCGATGGTTTGAGGCGCCCCGAGTCGTGAAGCTCGCAAAGCTGGACTGCTTGGGCGTAGTGCGAGAAGCTCGCGGCATGGCCAAGCTGATCCTTACATCAGACCGATGGGACGAACTCAGCGCGCTACTGGAGGACGATCAGAGGCTTCAGCGCGAATATCCGAAGGTAGCTGAGTACCTGAGCATGGCGGAGCGGCTTCCCGGAGTCGGCGATGAGCAGGCTGATGCTCAGTTCAGCTTGCGGTTCGTGCACTACCTGACCGGTGGCACCTCCGAGAGTATGAACCCGTACTGGGACATCGTTGAGCCGTTCGTGACCGAACGTAGCGGCCGCCGAGTAGTGAACGGCGGCAGAGCGCAGGGCAGCCCACGGCTCGCCTTCGCGCAGATGCAATTGCAAGGCGTTTACGCGCACGCAATCCCCGCCCCTCAGACCATCGAATGGATCTCTGAGTTCAGTGGAGGTCGTCCAATCGTTGAGCTCGGAGCAGGAAGAGGCTACTGGGCAGCGCAGATCGCCCGACAAGGACTGTCCATCGAGGCCTATGACTCGGACCCACCGGACAGCGCCAGGAGTATTTCGTTTCCTGGAGCGGCTGGGCAGGTGGATGTCTGGCACCCGGTCGGGGACCTAGACGGGTTCGCCGCCCGCGCTATGCCGGCGGATTATGCGCTGTTCCTCTGCTGGCCGCCTGGGTGGGGCGACTCGATGGCGTTCGACGCTCTCACCTCGTTCGAGGCCGCTGGCGGTGAGCGGCTGATCTACATCGGTGAGCGGAAGGGTGGCAAGACCGGCAACGACGCGTTCTTCGATGCCTTGTCTGCTCGGTGGAAGCTGGAATCCGTAGATCGGGACTTCGTGTCGTGGTGGACAGAAGAGGACGTGGCGGAGGGCTGGGTTCGGGCCTGATTTCAGACATGCGAAGGGGGGTGCCGAACGTCGGCACCCCCCTTCGTGGCGCCCTATTTGAGGGCCATGCGGAACACGAACGCGTCGTAGCGGTCGCGGGGGTACGACACGGTGGAGATCATGATGATCCGGTCATCGGCGGAGAGGAATCGCTGGTGAACCGTCTTGACGAGGTCGCCAGGAGTCGTTCGCAGCCATTCGGCGTGGGCAGCCGCGGGCAGCAGGTCTGAGAGGGTCTCTTCCAGGAAATCGGCTCCTGAGATGTCGGAGACGTCCAGCGGCTGGTAGGTGTCCGAGATCGAGATCGGCCGTCCGTCCTCGGTAGCGCGGGTGATGACGTGCTTGATCTCTTCGCCGAGCGGGACGCCGAGCGCCTCCGCGAGTTCGGTGGTGGCAGGGATCTGCTCGGTCTCGCGTTCCACGCGGACCTGCCGATCTGACTCGTTCGCGAACGACCGCTCAGCGCTCTCCATCTGGCGCTCGGGCGATACGCGGACGAGGTTGGGGCGATCGGCCACGAAGACTCCCCGCCTCCGCACGGTCCGAACCAGCCCCTGACTCCCGAGGAGTTCGAGGGCCTTGCGAACCACGATGTCCGAGACGCCGTTCTGCTGCGCGATCTCGGCGTAGCTCGGTAGCTGCGTGCCGGGCGGGAGCTCCCCGCCCCGGATGCGGCGCGCGTACTCGCCCGCGATGCGGACGTATGCCGGTTCTGCCATTGCGTGATCCTTCCCTCGACGCTTTGACCAGCGTATACGCATCATCGTATACCTAGGTCTTGTGCGTATACGAAGTTGCGTATACGGTGAGCTCATCAGCTCGACCGCTCGCAACGGAGGTAGGCAAGTGATCCCGACTCAGCCGAAGAAGTGGCCGCAGACCATCGTGGGCATCTGCGTCTTCCTGTTCCTGGTGAAGAACCCCGAGGCCGCCGCCGCTGGCGTCCAGACCCTGGGTGACTCGCTCTCGCGGTTCGTGGACGCGTTCTGATGAAGACGCTCCCCTTCCCCGTCTCGGCCTCGAAGGCCTCGGCTCCGGTTCTGCTGTCGGTGCTGCCGCTGGTGGATCTGCTGGATCTGGTGAGTGATGGCGAGTGCCGTTACAACCCGGACCTGCACACCGGGCCGGACGTCTTCGAGGCCGAGACGGAACTCGACCGGCGGGCACGGATCGACGTCGCCAAGGACGTCTGCGAGTCCTGCCCGGTGTGGGATGCGTGCCTTGAGTACGCGCTGCGCACCAAGCCCACGTCCGGTATCTGGGCCGGTCACACCACCTACGAACTGGCCGTTCTCCGGGCTTCCGCCCGCACGGGAGAGGCCGCCTGATGAAGCTCGCCGACCCCGCCGTGTTCGCCACCTGCTTCGCCGCGCTGTATGCGGCGCATCACGTCGGCGACCACTGGTTGCAGACCCACCACCAGGCCATCACCAAGGGCCGGACCGACCGCGACGGCGCGCTTGCGTGCCTGCGTCACGTCCTCACCCTGACCGCACTCAAGGGGGCGGCGCTGGCCCTGGCCATCGCTGTGACCGGTATCCGCTTCCCGCTCTACGGCCTGTTCCTGGCCGTCGCCCTGCTGATCGACGCTGCCTCTCACGCCTGGGCTGACCGGCGCATAACCCTGCTGGCGCTGGCAGACCGGATCGGTAAGGGCGAGTTCGCCCGCCTCGGCGACGTCATGGCGGCCCCGGCCGGTACCGGCGCCTACGCCCTCGACCAGTCCTGGCACATCGGATGGCTCTTCCTCACCGCCCTCATCGCCGCCCTCGGCGCAACCTCCTAACTCCCCGCACAGCAGACGAAAGGCCGCCCAGTGATCACCTTCCTGCTCATCGCCGCTGGCATCGCTCTGATCTACCCGGAGCTGCGCCAGCTCACCACCTGGACCACCACCCGTGTCCGCTCCGTCTACCCCCGCCTTCGCTTCCGCCGCACTAACGCGCGCTGACGCTGCGTCCAGGCGGCCGGTTCTACCGGCCGTCTCACGGAACGCCAGCCCGAACCGAAAGGAGAGCCCACATGAAGGCGACCAACCCGAGCGTCGAGACGCTTCCGGCGCGCGAGCTGGCTGACGAGCTTGCCCAGCAGCGTGACCGTGAGGCCGTCCGCCGCAGCGATGAGCTGGCGCGCACCATGGCCACGGCCGAGCACAACCGCGCGCTCGCCGATCTGTCGGAGGTCACCCGCCGCGCCGACCTCGACCGCACCGAACGAGAGGCATCCGCGAACGCATCCGCCACCCTGGCCCGCGTCTACCGGGAGTCCAAGGACTCCGGAGAGCGCATCCGGATCGCCGCCCACATGGCCCGCTCTGGTGAGGCCCGCGCGCTGCGGCTGGAACGGCTGCGGACCCGGAACCTCAAGGTTCTCGTGCCCGTGCTGCTGGGGTTCGCTGCCTGGTCCACGACCGGTGTGCAGGCGGGCGGCGCCCGGCTGATGCACGTCGCTAGCGACGCCCCTACGTGGTGGGTGCTGTGGTTGCTGGAGCCCGTTCTCATCGGCGCGGTGGTGTGGGTCATCGTCGCCCGCGCTGGGCTGGCCGCCTGTGGGGGCCGCCTCAACGACCGGGCCGTTCAGATCGCGACCGGCTGTCTGGCGACCTCGATCCTGCTCAACCTGGCCGCCGCCGCTGTCGCCCCTCCCACGTGGACGGTCGGGAGCATCGCCACCTTGTTGGGTGCCATGCTGGCGCACTCAATTGGGCCGGTCGGGGCCGCCGCGACCGCGCACCTGATCGGTGTCGTGGACGAGAGCATCAGCGCCGCCGACCCCTGGACCGACATCCACGGCAGCAAGGTCCCGCTGCTCACTGAGCTGGCCCTCGACCTCGACGCCGCCCCGGCAGCCGAGCCCGGGCCCCTCCCGACGTCGACCACGAGTTTCCTGCCTGACCTGCCCGAACAGCCGGTGCCAGCAGCGACCCCGGCCCGCTCGCACAAGGGCGTCAAGGTTCCGCCGTCTGCCCGCCGCAAGCCCTCAACGACGTCCCCGCGCGCTCTGTCCGATGCCGTCCTACGGGAGCGGCTGGCCGCTCTCGTCTCTGCCGGAGACCTTCCCGACAACGCTCCCGTACGTCGTGTGCAGAGCGCTCTCGGAATCAGCTTCGACCGCGCCAAGCGCGTTATGGCCCTGCCCCTAGCAGAGGCCGCCTGACCACCTCTCCCACCTGACCGGGCGGCGGCCCCAATCCGACCAAGAACCGAGCCGCCGCCCACCCCTCCCGAAGGAGAACCACCAGCATGACCGCCGAACCGAACTTCTCCAACGACCCCGACCACAACCCGCCCGGCCAGGACCGGACCGATGCCGAGATCGTCCCCTTCCCCAAGACCCGCGACCAGGACCCCGCCGACGAGCCGGACGCCACGCCTCCCATTGAGGGCCGGATCGTCAAGACCTTCCCGGCCCTGCCCGGCGGCGCCGTGTCAGGTGCGCAGATGCTCGCCGACTGGCGCGCGTCCGCTCAGCAGCTCACCGACCGCGTGGGAGAGCTGGCCAAGCGCCCCGACCTGGTCATCAACGCCATCCTCAAGCACGAGCTGTACTACGGCGCTCTGGGCACCGGGCGCGGCATCCGTGCCGCGTGGTCCTGGGCGACGGCCGCCGAGCTGAACGCCCAGCTCGGGAGCAACCCCAAGATGGTGCTGGAACTGCGCAAGTCCCGTCAGCGGATGGGCGGCGCGGCGCTGGGCCTGTCGGTGCTGGCCACGTTCATGGTGTGGGCCGCGTTCGGGCCGTTCCTGTTCACCCTCGCTGCCCTGCTGGGACTCGGGGCGGCAGGCGCGGCGGAACGCAAGCTCCGTTCGGCCGGCAAAGCCGACGATGGGCGCGGCGCGCTGGGCACCCACCCGGGCAGCAAGGCCGTTCGCGGTGCGCTCGCCAACGCCAAGCTGGGAAAGCTCGACCAGATCCGCGTGATCGGCGCGGTCACCCGGGACGGGGACGCCTGGATCGCCACCGTTGAACTCCCCCCGGGCATCCCCTACAGCGCCGCCGCCAAGAAGCGCCCCGAGATCGCCTCCGCCATCGGCGTGGATGAGGTCCAGGTCGCGATCGACCCCGTCAAGGGACACAACGGCCGGATCAAGCTGTGGGTGGCCGACGAGGACCCGATGCAGGGCGACCGAGTAGAGAACCCCCTCGTCTCACAGGCGGCCGGTACGAGCTTCTGGACCGACAAGGTCTTCGCCGGACGCGACGCCCGGGGCCGCGCGGTCGCCTTCTCCCTGGTGGAACGCTCGTACCTGATCGGCGGGGAGCCCGGCGGCGGTAAGTCGGTGGCCTCGAACAACATCCTGTGCTTCGCCGCCCTCGACCCCTACATCGACCTGTACCTGGGGGACGGCAAGTACGGATTCGACCAGATGCTGTTCGAGCCGCTGGCCAAGGGCGTCATCGGGGACCGGCAGGGACACGACCCGGTGATGGAGATGCTGGAGACCGTGCGGGAGGAGATGAACCGCCGCTACAAGCTCCTGCGCAAGCTGGGCACGCCGAAGATCACGCGGGAGATCGCGGCCAAGTACGGGATCAACCCGATCCTGCTGCACCTGGACGAGATCCAGACGTGGTCCGCCTCCGGCGACACCAAGGCCGACAAAGCATTCGTGCTCAGCGTCGCCGACATCGTCGGACGCGGCCGGGCCGCCGCCATCGTGACCGGCGCCGTCACCCAGCGGCCCGCCGCCGAAGTCGTCCCGACCCGCCTGCGCGACATCCTGTCCATCCGCTGGGCGCTGCGCTGCACCACCCCCGACGCCTCCGACACCATCCTCGGTTCGGGCCGAGCCTCACAGGGCTTCAGCGCCGCGAAGTTCAACGCCGACCAGCGCGGCGCCGGTTACCTCCTCTCTGAGGGTGCTCTGCCGATTCAGACCCGTTCGGCGTTCCTCAACGAATCCGAGCTGTCCGGGCTGGCCTCCCGCGCCTACGACCTGCGCAAGGCCGCCGGTACCCTCCCGGCCACGGCGGAGCGCCCTGGGGTCAAGCTGCTGATGGCCGTCCTGGACGCGATGGGCGGGCACCCCAAGGGCGCGCACACCGCCGAGATCCTCGACGCCCTCACCAAGATGGACGGCTACGACGGATGGGAGGCAGGCAAGCTCGCCGCCGCCCTCAAGCCCCTCGGCGTCTTCCCCCGACAGGTCGAGATCGACGGCCGTAACCGCAACGGCTACCGCCGCGAGGACGTCACACAGGCCCTCGACCGGGCCTAGAAGGCCCCTAGACGGGGTCTGGGAGGGGCCTAGTTCTAGGCCCTCAGCCTCTAGGAACTAGACCCTCCCTCTAGCCCCCAAGACCCTCCCTGGCCAGCACAGACACCGCCCTAGACCCCCTAGAGGCCCCCGGCCAGACCCCCCAAAACACCCACCCGTACGGAGGTTGATTCCGTCATGCCCGCGATCAAGCCCACCCGGCCCCGTGCCACCCGCGCCGACCGGTTCATGGACCCCACCGCCACCCGCCACGACGTCCCCACGTGGCCGTGGCGTATGGCCCCCGCCCACCTGCTCACCCGCCGACAGCTCACCGCACGCGGCCTGCGCCCCGGCGGACAGCCCATCGCCGGACAGATCCTCTGGGGCTCCCGCCACCGCCCTCACCTCCGCGCCGCCTACCTCTACGACATCCGCTTCGCCCTCCCCAAGCGGACCGCCACCCCGCGCCAACTCGCCGCCCTCGACAAGGCCAACGCCGCCCGCCGCACCTGCCCCCGCTGCACGACCGATGTCGGCTACACCCTGCCCACCCGCTACGGCTGCTGCCTCGACTGCCTCACCGACTTCGAGCAGCGGGCCGCATAGCCCGCCGGATTAGGAGCCAAACATGATCACTGGCAGCTGTGCCCGCTGCGGCATCCTCGACGACCTCAACGGGCTGGAACTGTGCGGAGACTGCGCCTGTTCTCAGTGCGGCGATGACCACGGCGACGAGCCCTGCCCGGCCGAGTACGACGACGAGTGTGGCACCTGCGGCGGCCCCTGCACCTGGGGCGTGCCCGCCGACGAGCCCGACGAGCCCGACCACGACGACTACGACCCGCGCGGCTATCCCGCTGCGCAGGACGAGCCCGACCCGTACGACGAGGAGGAGGACCAGTGACCGACGACAACGACTGGCGGCCCTACACCCCGCCCGCGCAGGAGGAAGCGCCGCCGGTCAGGGACTTCCTGCGCTGCCAGTGGTGCAACCTGCCCATCGAGTACTTCCCCGATGGGCTGGGCTTGCAGCACTTCCGCCTCATCGAGGGCACTGCCAGCGACTCGATCTGCGTCGTGCTCCCCTACGAGACCGACCACGACGCCCTCTGGGTCGACGGCTGGACCGAAGAGAGCGACCGGTGACCGGCATGAACGCCACCCTGCCGTTCGCGCTGGCCGCCGCCCGGCGCGGCTGGCACATCTTCCCGCTCCGCCCCCACCTCAAGACCCCGCTCGCAGGCTTCACTGCCTGGGAGACCCACGCCACCACCGACACCGACCGCATCGCCGCGTTCTGGACGCGCCCGTTCAATGTCGCGATCGCGTGCGGCCCGTCGAAGTTGGTCGTGATCGACCTCGACATGCCCAAGCCCGGCGAGACCCCGCCCGAGGAATGGAACATGCTCGGCGTCAACGAGGGCGCCGACGTCCTGGCCGTCCTCGCCGAACGACGCCGCCAGCCCTACCCGTTCAACACCTTCACCGTCCGGACCCGGCGCGGCGGCACACACCTGTACTTCACCGCCCCGCCCGGTGTGGAGCTCCGCAATACCAACGGGCGCAGCGCCAGCGGGCTGGGCTGGCTCATCGACACCCGAGCAGCAGGCGGCTACGTCGTCGGTCCCGGCTCCCACGTCGACCTGCCCGATGGAGCAGGCGGCTACGAGATCGTCAACGACATCACCCCCGCTCCGCTCCCGGACTGGCTGCGCTGGCGACTGACCGCCGCCCGCCCCCAGCCCCGCCCCTTGAGTGCCCAACCTTCCCCGAGCGTCACCGACCTCGACGGCTACGCACAAGCGGCACTCAACGGAGAGATGCGGCGCGTCGTCGAGGCCCAGATCGGGGGCCGCAACCACGCCCTCAACAAGGCCGCCTACAACCTGGGGCGCCTCGTGGGCTCTGGAGCTCTTCCCGAGCCTGTTGTAAGGGCCGCCCTGACAGAGGCCGTCAGCGTCCATCTCAGCCCCGGCAGGGATGGATTCACCGACACCGAAGCCACCGCAACCATCAACGCCGCCCTGGCGAAGGGGACCGCCCGACCCCGCACCATCACCCGACGCCAGGAGGCCGCCGCGTGAACCCCGAAACCCCCACCCCGCCGACCGGCGCCGAACTCCTCGACGCCCTGCACACCGCCCTCAACACCTACGTGATCCTGCCCAGCGTCGAGGCCGGACACGCCGTCACCCTGTGGATCGCCGCCACCCACGCACAACCCGCATGGCCTCACGCCCCCCGCCTCGTCATCCGAGGACCGGAAAAGCGGTGCGGCAAGTCCCGGCTCCTCGACATCGTCGAAGCCACCTGTCACGACCCCTTCATCACCGTCAACTCCAGCCCGGCCGCCGTCTACCGGTCCATCACCGAAGACCCGCCCACCATGCTCGTAGACGAGGCCGACACCATCTTCGGACCCAAAGCAGACGGCAACGAAGACCTGCGAGGGCTGCTCAACGCTGGCCACCAGCGCAACCGGCCCGCCAAGCGGTACAACGCCGAGACACGAAGCGTCGAGTCCATCCCCACCTTCGCCATGGCCGCGCTCGCCGGTATCGGCGCGATGCCCGACACCATCGAAGACCGCGCAGTCGTGGTCAAGATGCGGCGCCGCAACCGCGCCGAACCCGTCGCGCCCTTCCGGCACCGCCGCGACCGGCCCGCCCTGCGGCAGCTCGCCCAGCAGCTCAACCAGTGGCTCCGCGCCGACCTCGACGCCCTTGAACGCGCAGAGCCCGACATGCCCGTCGAGGACAGGGCCGCCGACACCTGGGAACCCCTCGTGGCTGTCGCCGACCATGCCGGCGGGCGCTGGCCCGCGCGCGCCCGGGCTGCCGTGCTCGCCCTCACCGGTCAGGCCGATGAAGAGCAGATGTCGCCCCGTCTGCGGCTGCTCAACGACTGCCGGACCGTGTTCGGGACGGACACTGCACTACCCAGCGCCGTCCTGCTGGAGCGGCTTAAGGCCGACCCCGAAGCCCCCTGGATGACCTACGGACCGAACGGGCTGACCGCCGCCCGACTCGGCGCGCTGCTGCGCGAGTACGAGATCCGTTCGACCACCGCCCGGTTCAACGGACAACTCCTCAAGGGCTACCTGCGAGCCGACTTCACCGACGCCTGGAGCCGCTACTGCGGCGACCCCAACCCGCCCGTCGACCCCCACCCCGATGCCGAAATCGTCATCCTCGCCAGGGGTACCCGTAACAGCCGTAACAGCCTCGAACCCGCAGCTCAGGGCATGTGAGGCTTCTCCCGCTGTTACGGCTAAGGCGTAACAGCAAAACAAGCCGTAACAGGCTGACCAGGGAAAACGACCCTGTTACGCCTGTTACGGCTACCCCCCTCAGAACCGTCCTGTTCGCGTGTCCGGACAACGCCAACGCGCGTCCGTAGACCACTCCGAACGGGCTCGCCGAAGGGTCGCTCTCATGACCGCCGCCATTGCCGAACTGCCCTTCCCCAAGGCTCTTTACCGCCTCGAAGAGGCCATGGAGATCCTCTCCCTGAGCCGGTCCGTCTTGTACCGCGAGATCCATCGCGGCCGGATCATGACCGTCACGGTCAATCGGTGCCGCCGCATCCCCGCCACCGCCATCACCGAGTACGTCACCCGCCTGATCGAGGAAGCAGAGGCCGCCTGATGACCGCCACCGCCACCGCCGCGCCCGCCGACGAGCCCGAGGAGTCGGGAGGCCGCAAGCGCACCCGCGCGAACGGGGAAGGATCGATCTTCCCGTACAAGGGCAAGTGGGCCGCCGTCGTCTGGGTCACGACCCCGACCGGTGAGCGCCGCCGCAAGTGGGTCTACGGCCGGACTCGTGAGGAGACGCACGACAAGTACGTCCATGCGCTGGCGGCCGCGAAGAACGGCCCCGTCCCGACGACCACGCCGAACGTCGCGCAGTACCTGACACGCTGGCTGGAGGAGTCCATCAAGCCGAACCGTGAGCCGACGACGTGGCGGTACTACGACCTCATGGCAAGGGCCTACGTCACGCCCGGTCTGGGCAAGAAGCGGCTGGCCAAACTGACCGTGCGCGACGTCCAGACCTGGCTCAACGGGCTGCCCGGCAAGTGCCAGTGCTGCGCGCAGAAAAAGGACGAGCAGCGTCTAGCCGAACGCCGCCGCTGCTGCGCGGCTGGGGACTGCTGCGAGGACTACGCCAGCCGGAACACGATCCGCGCAGCACGGGACACCCTGCGGGCCGCCCTCACACATGCCATGGCCGAGGAGCTGATCACACGGAACGTGGCCATGCTCGTCAAGCTGCCGACCGCGCGGAAGCGGACCCGTAAGGGCGAGTCCTGGACCGTCGAGGAGGCCCGCCGCTTCCTGGTCTTCTCCCGTGACTGGAACGATGACCTCTACGCCCTGTGGGTTCTCATCCTGGTCTTGGGCCTGCGCAAGGGGGAGGCGCTGGGACTTCGCTGGACTGACGTCGATTTCGACGAGGGCGCGCTGAACGTCGCGTGGCAGCTTCAACGTGTCGGTGCAGGGCCTCTGCTGCACAAGGAGCGGACCAAGACGGACGGTTCAACGGACACGCTGCCGCTCCCCGAGGTCGTCACGGCGGCCCTACGGATGCGCCAGCGTCAGCAGGACCAAGCCCGCCGCATCGCGGGCAAGGGGTGGCGCAAGTCCGACCTGGTCTTCACCACCCGGACCGGCGGCCCCATCGAACCGAGCAACGTCAACCGGGCGTTCACCGCGCGGTCCCTGCGCGCCAAGGTCAAGCGCATCCGAGTCCACGACACCCGGCACACCTGCGGTTCGCTGCTGGTCGCCCTCGACGTGCACCCCCGTGTGGCGATGCAGATCCTCCGCCACAGCAAGATCTCGATCACGATGGAGATCTACTCCGAGGTCCCTCCCGAGGAGACGCGCAAGGCTCTCAAGCAACTCGGGGATTTCCTCGAAAAGCCCGCCGACTAAGGCCGGTAGCTGTATTTCGCTGCTGTACCCGTTAGCACAAGGCCCCGTTCGAACATCGGACGGGGCCTTTGAGCTGGGAGCCCCGTATCGGATTCGAACCGATGACCTGCTGTTTACAAGACAGCTGCTCTGGCCGGCTGAGCTAACGAGGCTGGTGCGGGACTCACTTTAGCGGGTGGGGGGTGGTGGGTGCATCTGCGTTGTGGGGGACGCGGAACGGCGAAGACCGCAGGGGTCTTCGCCGTTCGTGAGAGGTGGGGTGGTCAGGCGTGGCGTTGGCGGGCGATCTCGTAGAGGGCGATGCCGGCGGCCACGCCTGCGTTGAGGGATTCGGCGTGGCCGAACATCGGGATGTGGGCGAGCATGTCGCAGCTGTCGCCGACCAGGCGGCCGAGGCCGGTGCCCTCGGAGCCGATGACCAGGACGAAGGGGCCGTCGCTGGCGGGGAGTTCGGCGATCGAGGTGCCGCCGTGGGCGTCGAGGCCCGCGACGAAGCAGCCGGCGTCCTGGTAGGCCTTGAGCTGGCGGGTCAGGTTGGTGCACTGGGCGACCGGCATGTTGGCCAGGGTTCCGGCGCTGGTCTTCCAGGCGCCCGCGTTGACGCCGGCGCTGCGGCGTTCGGGGAGCAGGATGCCGGAGGCGCCGAAGGCGGCCGCGCTGCGGACGATCGCGCCGAGGTTGCGGGCGTCGGTGATGCCGTCGAGGGCGACGATCAGCGGGGCGGTGCCCTGCAGGAGGTCGTCGGGGTGGGCGTAGCGGAACGGCTTGACCTGGAGGGCGAGGCCCTGGTGGACGCCGCGGTCGGTCAGCCTGTCGAGTTCCGGCTTGCCCGACTCCAGCAGCGGGATGCCGATGTCGGCGGCGATCTTGATGGCTTCGCGGACGCGCTCGTCGGAGTCGGGCGTGTAGTACAGCGACGTTCCGGGGACGCCCGCGCGCAGCGCCTCCAGCACCGAGTTGCGGCCGTAGACCAGCTCGGGGGCGTCGGGACGGCGGGTGGCCGCGGGCCTGGCCGGACGGCCGTCGGACGCGGCCGGGCGAGACGGGCGCAGCCCCGGCTTACGCGGACCCGTGGTCTTGTTCCCGGTCCTGGCCGTGTTCTTGGCGGAGCGGGCCTTCACGCGCTTGCCGTGCCAGTGGCGATCCTCGGCCTTGGCGGTGACGCTGGGGCCCTTCTTGCCCTTCTTGGTCATGTGGAATGCCCTCCCTGATCATGGGCGGCACTCGCAGTACGCCCCAGAAAACTCCAGCTTCCAGGGTACGGGACGCATCGAGCGCCCCTCCCGCGAAGTCCTTCATCAGGGGTCCGCGCGGTCCTCCAGAGCTGTGAGCCTGATCTCCAAGGCCTCGATCCGCCGCTGCATCTCGTCGAGGACGGATCTGAGCTCCGACGCGCGGACGGGCGGCCTCTTGCGTCCGAGCGGCTCCGGATCCTCGCGTCGCAGGCTCGTGAGGACTTGTTCCCGCAGGGCGTCCTGATCGACGTCGAGCCCGGAGATCACCTGGCTGGCGACGCCGTCGCCCTCCCGGAGCAGGCCGAGCAGGACGTGGCCCGTTCCGATGTGGTCGTCGCCCAGGTCGAGGGCCTCGCGGAGCGAGATCTCCAGCACCTTCTTGGCCCGCGGCGTGAACGGGATGTGCGCGAACGAAGTGGTCTGCCCCATCCCGATGATCTCTTCGACCCGGGCCCGCGCGGCGTCGAGCCCGCATCCCCTCTCGGTGAGGATCCCGGTGATCGGATCCTCGTCGTTCGCGAGCATCCCGAGCAGCATGTGCTCGGTGCCGATGTAGTTGTGGTTGAGCAGCCTGGCCTCTTCCTGGGCCAGCACCACCATCCGCCGGGCACGATCGGTGAAACGTTCGAACATCGGCCGAACCGCCTCATCTCGGGGGAACTCCAAGATTACGTCCGGTTCGGCCCTCACGTTAGGGGCGTTTGACGCTGATTCGCTGGCCGTCGGGGGTGTCCTCGACGCTGACGCCCAGCTCGTTGAGCTTGTCGCGGATGGCGTCGGCGGCGGCGTAGTCCTTGCGGGCGCGGGCCTCGTTGCGCTGGTTCAGGACGACGTCGACGAGGGCCTCGACGATCGGCATGAGATCGCCCTGGTCATCGGACGACCAGTCGAGCGGGTCGACGCCGAGCACCGCCGTCATGGCCCTGACCTCGGCGACGGCCTCGCGGACATCGTCGAGCTTGCGATCGGCCAGCGCGCTGTTGCCCGCCCGGACCCGCTCATGGATCAGGGCGAGCGCCTGGGGCACGCCGAGATCGTCGTTCATGGCGTCGGCGAAGGCGCGCGGCAGCACCGCGGCGGGCTCCACCAGCCCGACGACCTCGACGGCCCGGGTCACGAAGCCCTCGATCCGCTGGAAGGCCGAGGCCGCGTCGGCGAGCGCCCCGCCGGTGTAGTCCATGAGCGACCGGTAGTGCGCCGAGACGAGGTAGTACCGGACCTCGACGGCCCTGACCTGCCGCAGTAGGTCGTCCAGATAGACGACGTTCCCGATCGACTTGCTCATCTTCTCCCCGGCGATGGTGAGCAGGCCGTTGTGCATCCAGTACCGCGCGAACCCGTCGCCCGCCGCCTTGGCCTGGGCGATCTCGTTCTCGTGGTGCGGGAAGATCAGGTCGACGCCGCCGCCGTGGATGTCGAAGGTCTCGCCGAGGTACTTGGTGGCCATCGCGGAGCACTCGAGGTGCCATCCGGGACGTCCGGGGCCCCACGGGGTCTCCCAGGACGGCTCGCCCGGCCTGGCCCCCTTCCACAGCGCGAAGTCGCGGTGGTCGCGCTTGATCCCGTCGGAGTCCTTCGGGTCGCGCATGTTGTCGAGGCTCTGGTTGGACAGCTCGCCGTAGTGCCCGGCCCACGACTTCACGTCGAAGTAGACGTCGTTCCCGACGTTGTAGGCGTGCCCTCCGTCGATCAGCCGCCGCATCAGGACGATCATCTCCGGCACGTGGCCGGTGGCGCGGGGCTCGATCGTGGGGTCGAGGCAGCCGAGCGTCTTGTAGCCCGCGTTGAAGATCCGCTGGTTGGCCTCGGCCACGGCGAACCAGGGCACGCCGGACTTCTCGGCCGTGGCGATGATCTTGTCGTCGACGTCCGTGACGTTCCTGGCGAACATCACGTCGTATCCCGACCGCTTCAGCCAGCGCACCAGCAGGTCGTAGATCACGCCCGAACGGAGGTGCCCGATGTGCGGCGCGGCCTGCGGCGTCGCACCACAGACGTACAGCCCGACCCGGCCCGCCCTGAGCGGCTCGAACTCCCGGACGGCACGTGCACTGGTGTCATATAGGCGCAGGCTCACAAAACAAAGGCTACCGGGATTCGCACGGCGAGCGGTGGGAGCGGGGAGAATGTCCTTCGCCCATGTCCTGTCTTCTCCCCCCGAGGCACCATGACTCCCGCTGAATCCCGGCCCCAACGTTTCGTGGCCCAACGCCTCCTGAGCGGGGTGGCGTTCCTGGGCGTCGCCGCGTTGACGGCGGGGGCGTTCGTCCTGTCCTACGACGACATCCGTGAACTCGCACTGGCGGGAATGGGAGGACGCAGCGATCGCTATGCATGGGTTTATCCCGCCATGTACGACGCCTTGGTGGTGACCGGCCTGCTGGCCGTGTTCGTCGCCAGGAACGCGCACTGGTTCACCCGGGCGGTGCGCTGGGGACTGCTCCTGCTGCTGATCGCCGGTGCCATGACGATCTCGGTGCAGCGTTCGGTCAAGGGCTTCGGCCCGATCGAGGGCGACGGCCTCGACGCGGGCGTCGCCTCGGCCCCCTGGGTGGCGGCGCTGCTGGCGATCTGGCTGTGGATGTCGATGTTCCGGCAGCTCAGGACCGCCGCCCAGGCCCGGACGGCCGCCCGCCGCGGCCGCGGGTCCCGGCGGGCTCCGGCTCATGCCAGGACCGATCCGTCCGAGATGATCCCCGGTTTCCAGGCGGAGATCAGGGAGGAGCAGGAGCCGGCGGAGTTCCGGGTTCCCTACGAGGTCCAGACCTCGCCCGATCCCCTCTTCCCCGAGGGTGCCGCCGTTCCCGCGCCGCGCGCCGAGCCCGTCGCCGAGCCCGTCGCCGAGCCGGAGCCCGTCCGGGAGGAGAAGGGGGGAAGGTCCTGGTTCGGCCGGAAGAAGGCGCAGGATGTGCCGGCCGAGGAGCCCGAAGAGGTGATCGAGCCGGAGCCCGAGCCCGAGGCCTACGAGGAGGAGGAAGGAGAGCGTCCGCCGGACCCGTTCGTCGGTGTCCGGGAGATCCCCCGCCGGCCGGGCGTCGCGCCCGCGATGGACACCGTCGAGGACTTCCCCACGGACGATCTCTACCGCGATCCCCCGCCCCCTCGGCCCATGGACGACCCCGAGCCCGAGCGCGACCCCTACACCGACACCGTCGAGGACGCCCTCCCCCGCCCGCCGATCCTGCTGCCCACGGACGTCAAGCTCGTCGGACGCTCCCAGGACACCCAGCCGGACTTCCCCGCCCCCGGCGACGACCAGGCCGATGACCGGGCCGAGGACCCCGACGCGGGCGACGACTGGGCCGCCTACGCCCCCGAGTGGAACCCCCCGTCCGGCACCCTGCGCAGCGGCCCCGTCCCGCCCGAGGAGACCTAGGAAGCGGGATAGATCAGTGCGGTGGCGATGGCGGCGAGGCCCTCGCCGCGGCCGGTGAGGCCGAGGCCGTCGGTGGTGGTGGCGGAGACGGAGACGGCGGCGCCGTCCAGGGCGGCGCTGAGGGCCTTCTCGGCCTCGGCGCGGCGCTTTCCGATCTTGGGACGGTTGCCGATGACCTGGATCGCGACGTTGCCGATCTCGTAGCCGGCCTCACGCAGGAGCCGATGGGTCTCGGTGAGCAGGACGGCACCCGAGGCCCCGTGCCACTGCGGGCGTCCCGTGCCGAAGACCGCGCCGAGATCGCCCAGCCCCGCGGCCCCCAGAAGGGCGTCACAGGCCGCGTGGGCCGCGACGTCACCGTCGGAGTGACCTTCGATGCCGTCGCCCTCTCCGGGCCATTCGAGGCCCGCGACCCACAGGGGACGCCCGGACGCAAACGGGTGGACGTCGGTACCGACGCCCACCCGGGGATAGCTGTTGTGCATGGTGCTAAAGCTAGACGCTGCGCAAAACGTGCGCGACGCCGTTCTAACCGGCGAGAACCTCGTCGAGCAGGGCCTCAGCCTTGTCCTCGTTGGTCTTCTCAGCGAGCGCGAGCTCGCTGACCAGGATCTGACGAGCTTTGGCGAGCATCCGCTTCTCGCCCGCGCTCAGACCCCTCTCCTTGTCCCGCCGCCAGAGGTCGCGAACGACCTCGGCGACCTTGTTGACGTCGCCGGACGCCAGTTTCTCCAGGTTCGCCTTGTAGCGCCGCGACCAGTTGGTGGGTTCTTCGGTGTAGGGTGCGCGAAGCACCTCGAACACCCTCTCAAGCCCCTCCTGGCCGACCACATCGCGAACACCGACCAGCTCGGCGTTGTCCGCAGGGACGCGTACTGTAAGGTCACCCTTGTCGACCTTCAGCACCAGGTAGGTCTTGTCCTCACCCTTGATGGTGCGAGTCTCGATGGCTTCGATCCGAGCAGCCCCATGGTGGGGGTAGACGACGGTGTCGCCGACCGTGAAAGTCATGTGACAAGTACCCCTTCCGCTAGGTACCAGCCTACCACGCTGTCCCAGGTCAGCGCACCGGCCAACCGTACATATCCGCAGGTCACGCCACCAATTGGGGTCTTGACAAACCCTCAGACTGGTGCAAGTCCAGCCTCTCGCCGCATTGTTCTACCCATGAGCAACAGCCCGGCAACCTCCTCGCAACGTGGGAAAACCGGCCGTCGAGACCCTTTGGAATTTCTTGATACCGGGCCCTCGAACTTGGCGAGTTGCGGACCATACTGGGTACGGGATCTACCTGGAAAGTAAGCTCCCAGGGGCCGCCTTGAAGGCGAGGTGCGGCGTTGAGGCACGACGGAGACGACGACTACGGCCTTCCTCACGTCGAGGTCGTGGTCCCTGACGACGCCCGTGAGCTGGAGGCCGACATCACGGCCTACCGGCGCGAGGAGCGCCGGCGGCTGCAGCGCGTCAGGATGGCGCGGATCCTCGGCCCCCTGACCCGGCACGGGATCGCCGCCCCCCTCATCGCCGGGGCCCTGGTGATCGCGCTCGTCAGCGGCGCGCTGATGACCTTCTTCGGGCCGCGGGTGCCCGCCCCCCAGCCGACCATGTCCCTCACCACTCCCACGCCCGTCCCCGGCGAGGTGGGCGGCGTCCTGCCGGACGTGCGGCTGCGCTGGGACGGAAGGGAGCATCCCGCCGAGGAGATGCGGCCCGCGCTGATCGTGATCGTCCCGAGCGGGTGCGCGTGCTCCGAGGCCCTCGTCGACCTCACCGACCAGGCCTTCAACCAGCCGGTGAAGGTCTTCATGATGGCCGACCGGCGGCGGTCGGGGCTGAGCGTCGCGGACGCGCACAAGGAACTCGCCGCGGTCTCCGGGCCGGCCGGGAAGGCGCACAAGGGCGTCCCGGTGCTGGTCGACGACGTGGTCGAGGCTCCCAAGAGCCGGTTCGCCGAGAAGATCGGCGCCTCGGAGCTCAGCGTCGTGCTGGTCAACGCCGGGGGCAAGATCGTCGATGTGCGGATCGAACTGCGGCGTGTCCCCGATCTCGAGGTCGAACGGGCGCTGAACGCCTGATCGCCGTTCCGCCACCCCGGGACCGAGCACGGCGGTGGTCTCGCTACGATGCGTGCGGGCCAAGACAGGACCACAGACATGTCAAGGCCGGGAATCGTCCGTGTAGTTCGAGGGAGTCTCGCCGCCGTGATCCGCAAAGTTGCTCTGCTGGCCGCCGCCGGTTCGCTTGTCCTGGCCGGGTGCGGCACCGGGGTCGACGCCGGTAGCGCCGAGCCGACCCAGCTCACCGAGGGAGTGAACTTCTCCCAGGGCGGCATCGACGCGCGCAACGTGTTCGTCCTCGGCCCGAAGCCCGGCTCGACCGTGGCCGTCGGCTCCGACGTGCCCGTCTACGGCAGCCTGATCAACAACGCCTCCGACTCCGCCGACGCGCTGACCTCGATCAGCGTCGCCGCCGGCGCCGACGGCCGTCCCCTGGCGACCGCGGGCCTCATCCAGGGCGCCCCGCTGACGCTGCCCGCGCACCAGCTCGTCCAGCTCGCCGGTCCCACCGGGCCTCTGGTGACCCTCAAGGGCGTCACGACGGCCCTGCGCGGCGGCGAGCACATCCGGCTGACCCTGGCGTTCAAGAACGCCAAGACGATCTCCATCAGCGTCCCCGTGGTGCCCGCGCAGGGCTCCTACGCGACCCTCTCGCCCGCCCCGAGCACCGGCCCCGTCCTCCCCACGGCGACCCCGGGCGCGACCGCCACTCCCGGCACGACGGCCACCGCGAAGCCGACCACCACCGCGACCCCCGCGAAGGCCACCCCCACCGCCACGAAGAAGGCCAAGAAGGCCTGACCCCTGCCGGGTGACCACGAAAGCCCCGCGGCCGTCTCCACGACGGCCACGGGGCTTTTCCCGTACTGATCGCTGGGGGCTTGGCACGTGCCAAGCCCCCAGCGGTCTAGGGCTCGAACTTGTAGCCGAGGCCTCTGACGGTGACGATGTAGCGCGGGGTGCTGGGGGCGGGCTCGATCTTGGCCCTGAGCCGCTTGACGTGGACGTCGAGGGTCTTGGTGTCGCCCACGTAGTCGGCGCCCCAGACGCGGTCGATGAGCTGCATGCGGGTCAGGACGCGGCCCGCGTTGCGGAGCAGGACCTCCAGGAGCTCGAACTCCTTGAGCGGAAGCTGGACGGTCGTCCCGCTCACGCTGACGATGTGGCGTTCGACGTCCATCCGGACGGGCCCGGCCTCGAGCGTCGGCGGGGCGATCTCCTCCAGGTCGCCCTGACGGCGCAGGACGGCCCGGATCCGCGCGACGAGCTCCCGCGAGGAGAACGGCTTGGTGACGTAGTCGTCGGCGCCGAGTTCGAGGCCCACGACCTTGTCGACCTCGCTGTCCTTGGCGGTCAGCATGATCACCGGGACGTTGGAGCGCGACCGGAGTTCCCTGCACACCTCGGTCCCCGGCAGTCCGGGGAGCATCAGGTCGAGCAGCACCAGGTCGGCGCCGTTTCGGTCGAAGGTCTCCAGCGCGTCGGGGCCGGTGGCCGCCACGGCGACCTCGAATCCCTCCTTGCGGAGCATGTATGACAGCGCGTCGCTGAACGATTCCTCGTCCTCGACCACGAGCACACGGGTCACTGAACGGCCTCCTGCACGGGGTTCTCTGTTACGCGGGGGTCCTCCGGCAGCAGCGGCAGCCGGAGGGTGAAGGTGGAGCCGGACCCTTCCCGGCTCCAGACGATCACTTCGCCACCGTGTTTGGTGGCGACGTGCTTGACGATGGCGAGCCCGAGACCGGTGCCCCCGGTCTGCCGGGACCGCGCCGGGTCGACCCGGTAGAAGCGCTCGAAGATACGTTCGAGCTCGCGTTCGGGGATGCCGATCCCCTGGTCGGTGACCGACAGCTCGACGAACTCGTCGTCGGACCGCCGGACGCTGATCGCGACCCGGGTGCCCTCCGGGCTGTAGGCGACGGCGTTGTCGACGAGGTTGCGCAGCGCGGTGACCAGCAGCTCCTCGTCGCCCCTGACCCTGATGCCCTCCGTCGGCCCGGCCGCCAGCTCGATGCTGCGCGACTCGGCCCGCATCCGGCAGCGGTCGACCGCGTCGGCCACCACCTCGTCGAGCGCCACGGGACGGTCCCTGGCCAGCGGCTCGTCGCCCTGGACGTGCGAGAGCGTGATCAGGTCCTGGACGAGGCTGGACAGCCGGGCGGCCTCCAGCTGCATCCGTCCGGAGAACCTCCTGACGGCCTCCTCGTCGTCGGCCGCCCCCTCGATCGTCTCGGCGAGCAGGAGCAGCGCGCCGACCGGGGTCTTCAGCTCGTGGGAGACGTTCGCGGCGAAGTCCCGGCGGATCGACTCGACCCGTCGCAGCTCCGTCAGGTCCTCGGCGAGCACGAGCACCAGCCCGTGCGTCCCGAGGGGCGCGACCCTGACCGCGAACCAGCGGCTGTCGTGCCGGTCCTGCCCGACCTGGATCTCCGTCTCGCGGATCTCCCCGTCCCTGCGGACCAGCCGGGCCAGCGCCAGCAGCTCCTCGACGATCAGCCTGTCGCCGCTGACCATGCCGAAGGCCCGCGCCGCGGACGACGCCCTGAGCACCCGGTCCTCACCGTCGACGACGACGGCCGAGGAGGGCAGCACGCTCAGGACCGACGCCACCCCGGGGGGCAGCGCGGCCTGCACCGGCTCCTGGAGGGGCTCCTGCCCCTGGGCCGCTTCACTGAACCGGATGGCGAGGCCCGTCGCGAGCCCGCCGACGAGCCCGACGAGCCCGGCCAGACCGGCGACCAACTCGACATTCACACCACGGATGGTAGGCGGCGCTCCGGGCCTCGTTGCACGACGAGCAGCCCAGATGTCGCCCCGTTCGCCGAATGTTCACCTCTTCCACGACCTCGGTTCATGGCCGTCGAGGATTCTGTGCACTGGACAAGCCCCGACATACACTCTGATACTTAGCGTGATCACCCGAGCACGAGGAAATATTTTGCGTGACGCTTACCATGAGGAACTCGACAGCATCGGATACAAGCTGGTCGAGATGACCCGGCTGGTCCGCTCCGCCATGGCGCGCGCCACCACCGCACTCCTGGACGCGGACGTCCGGCTCGCCGAGGAGGTCATCAGCGGCGACAAGCTGGTCAACAAGCTGGACCTCGAGATCGAGGAGACCGTCTTCGACCTCATGGCCCGGCAGCAGCCCGTCGCCGGGGATCTCCGCACCCTGATCACCAGCCTGCGGATGTCGGCCGACCTGGAGCGGATGGGCGATCTGGCGGCCCATCTGGCCAAGACGGCCCGGCGGCGGCACCCCGAGTCGTGCGTCCCTGCCGAGCTTCAGGCGATCGTCCTGGAGATGGGGCAGATCGCCGAGCGGCTGGTCGCGAAGGCGGGGAGCGTCATCGCCTCGCAGGACGTCGCGATGGGCCTGGAGCTCGAGGGCGACGACGACGCCATGGACCGGCTGCACCGCAAGCTCTTCGACCTCCTCCTGTCGCCCAAGTGGACGCACGGCGTCGAGAAGGCCGTCGACATCACCCTGGCCGGCCGCTACTTCGAGCGTTTCGCCGACCACGCCGTCCATGTCGCCGGAGACGTGGTCTACCTGGTCACGGGCCAGCGCCCCGAGGACATCATCGACGAGATCGCCTAGAACGATCCCGCACCACGGAAGGGACCGCGCGACCACGCGGTCCCTTCCGTGCATGATGAGATCATGGACAAGCGCATCGATCCCCCGCTGACCGGCGACGAACGGGCCGTTCTCACGGGCTTCCTCGACTGGCAGCGCGACACCCTCGCCCTGAAGTGCGCGGGCCTGACCGCCGAGCAGCTACGGGAGAAGGCGGTCCCGCCGTCGAACCTGTCGCTGCTGGGCCTGGTGCGGCATCTGGCCGAGGTCGAGCGGGGCTGGTTCCACAACGTGATCGGCGGCGAGAACGCTCCCCAGCGGTGGCACACCGACGTCTGGGACGACCAGTTCGAGGTCGAGACGGCCGACGTCGAGGCCGCCTTCGAAGCCTGGAACGCCGACTGCGCCCACTCCCGCGAGATCGTCACCGCCGCCCCCTCCCTCGACGTCACCGGCACCAAGGAACGCACCGGCGAGACCTTCTCCCTCCGCTGGATCCTCACCCACATGATCGAGGAATACGCCCGCCACAACGGCCACGCCGACCTCCTCCGCGAACTCCTCGACGGCACCACCGGCGAATAGCCCCACGGCTCGGCCCTCCGCTCCTGAGGTGAACCCACATCACGGCCTCGCCGGAACCCGGGAGCACCACCGAGACCTTCCGGTGGAGGAGATGAACGTGCCAGGCCAGGCGCGTGAGAAGGGCGTACATCGTCGCGGGCGCTCACTCCGCACCCTCACCCGGCCTGCCGATCTCCTCACCCGCCGTCTCGTCGAAGGGGTTCTGCAGGACGCGCGCCGTCTCCGGGTCGGACCAGGCGATCGCGGTGGACTCCCAGGAGCGGCGGGCGCGCGCATATGGGGTCAGGTCGCCGGTGGAGGCACCGGCGATCATGTGGAGGAGCAGCTCTCGGACGGCGGTCCTGCGCTCGTCGGCGGGCAGCCATTCCAGCCACGGAAGATCCTCGGCCAGCGCCTCCTCGGCCAGGGCCACGTTCGCGCGGGCCACGACCCGGAGAGAGCGTGCGGCAGTGAGGAGCTGGGCGAGGGCTTCGCGCAGCTGACCGCGCCCGGCTGTGTAGCGGGCCTCGCTGACCAGGAACACGTTGCTGGCGTCCCGGCGCTCCAGCAGCACGTCCGTGTCGTCCACCTCGTGGAGGACTGTGGTGCGGTCCTTGTCGAGTGCACTGAACGGGTACGCGGTTCTCATACGTGCAATGTACCCCGATAGTGCGGCACTATTGCAACACTCATGGGTGAACGGATCGGCCGTTAAGTTTCGGGGGTGTCGGGGGCGGAGCCCCTGACCTGGGGTCCGGGGGCTTGGCCCCCGATGAGGAAGGCCGGAGCGCAGCGGAGGGCCGCGCCTTTGCGGCGCGGCCCTTGTTTGGGCCTGGTTACTTCTTGCCCTGGTTCTTCACTGCTTCGATGGCGGCCTTGGCGGCGTTGGGGTCGAGGTATTCGCCGCCTCGTTTGCGGGGGACGTAGTCGGCGTCGAGTTCGTACTTGAGGGGGATGCCGGTGGGGATGTTGAGTTCGGAGATCTCGTCGTCGGGGATGCCGTCGAGGTGCTTGACGAGGGCGCGGAGGCTGTTGCCGTGGGCGGCGACCAGGACGGTCTTGCCGGAGGCCAGGTCGGGGACGATCGCGTCGTACCAGTAGGGCAGGAGACGGTCGACGACGTCGGCCAGGCACTCGGTGCGGGGGACCAGTTCGCTGGGCAGGGAGCTGTAGCGCAGGTCGTTGACCTGGGAGAGCGGGTCGTTGTCCGCGATGGGGGGCGGCGGGGTGTCGTAGGAGCGGCGCCAGATCTTGAACTGGGCCTCGCCGAACTCCTCGAGGGTCTGGGCCTTGTTCTTGCCCTGGAGGGCGCCGTAGTGGCGCTCGTTCAGGCGCCACGAGCGCTTCACCGGGAGCCACAGGAGCTCGGCGGCGTCGAGGGCGATGTTCGCGGTGCGGATCGCGCGCTTCATCAGGGACGTGTGGAGGATGTCGGGGGTGAGATCCGCGTCCAGCAGAAGCTCACCGGCCGCGGCGGCCTCGCCCTCTCCCTTGGCGGAAAGGTCCACGTCCACCCAGCCGGTGAAGAGGTTTTCCGCGTTCCAAACAGACTCGCCGTGCCGGAGCAGAACCAAGGTCGCCATGGTCCCGAATCCTACCGAGATCCCCGAGGTCAGCGGTTCTCGGGGGCGGCGAACCTCGCGAACGCCTCGAGGTTCTTCAGGGACTCGCCACGGCTGACCCGCCAGTCCCATTCCTTCTCGATGGACGTGCGGAAGCCCAGCTCAAGGGCACGGTCGAAGTTCTCGTCCGAGTAGGTCAGGACGCAACCGAGGATCCGGTCGACCTCCTCGGCCGTGACGGAGTGCAGCGGCATCTTCCCGACGAGATAGACATCACCCGTCTCGTCCAGAGTGAACGCCATCCCGTACATCCGGCCGTTCTTCTCCAGCAGCCAGCGGTAGAACTGCGCGTGGTTCTCGTCCGGCTGACGGCAGAAGAACGCCTCCACATGGACGCTGTAAGCCCCGACGATCAGCCACGTCATCGTCGCGAGCTTGTGCGTCCCGGGGATCTTCACGAAGAACGCGTCCGGCCGGGGCTCCTCGTAGGTGAGCTCCGACTCCGCCAGGACCGCCTTGATCGTCTCTACCGCGTTCATACGCACACCCTGTTGTAGACGGCGCAGTTGTAGACCTCGAGGAGGCGGTCGACCGTCGAGCTCCAGCCGAAGACGCCCGCGTGCCGTACCGCGCCGGCGCCGTACCGCTCCAGGAGGTGGGGTTCGTGGGCCAGCCGCCCGAGGACGGCGGCGTAGTCGCGGGGATCGTGGCCGTCGATGAGGACGCCGGAGACCCCGTGGCCGACGGCCGTGCGCAGCCCGCCCACCGCGGACGCCACCACCGGGGTGCCGCACGCCTGGGACTCGACGGCGACCAGGCCGAACGACTCGTTGTGCGAGGGGACGACCGTCACGTCGGCCGCGGTGTACCACCGGGCCAGCTCCTCCTGCGGGGCCGGCGGCTCGAAGCGGACGACGTCGGCGATGCCGAGACGGGCCGCCAGCTTCTGGAGCTCCTCGGGACGCTCACGGCCCGACCCCGAGGGGCCGCCGACGATCGCGACGACCAGCCGGGAGCGCAGCGCCGGATCGTGGTCCAGCATCCGCGCGGCCGCCCTGACCAGGATGTCGGGGGCCTTCAGCGGCTGGATGCGTCCGACGAACAGGAGCACGAACGCGCCCGCGGGAAGATCGAGCCGCCGCCGGGCCGCCTGCTTGTCGCCGGGCCGGAACAGCCGCAGGTTGACGCCCGGGACGACCGTCTCGACCCGGCCGGGATCGGCGCCGTACATGTCGACCAGCTCACGGGCCTCGTCGGCGGTGTTGGCGATCAGCTTGTGGGCGTCCGCGACGACCTGCTCCTCGCCCGCGACGCGCAGCACCGGCTCGGGCTTGTCGCCCACGGCCAGGTTGGCGTTCTTGACCTTGGCGAGCGTGTGCATCGAGTGGACGAGCGGCACGCCCCAGCGGTGCGCGGCGACCCAGCCGGGCTGGCCGGACAGCCAGTAATGCGAATGGACGACGTCGTAGTGGCCGGGCTCGTGCGAGGCCTCGACCCGCAGCAGCCCGGACGTGAACGAGCACAGCTCGGCCGGGAGCTCCGACTTGTCGAGCTCCTCGAACGGACCCGCCTGGATGTTGCGCACCATCACGCCCGGTGCCAGCTCGACCTTGGGCGGAAGCGCCCGGGAGGTGGCCCGCGTGAAGATGTCGACCTCGACGCCTCGCTCGGCCAAGCGCTTGGCCGTCTCGACGATGTAGACGTTCATCCCCCCGGCGTCACCCGTACCGGGCTGGTCGAGCGGCGACGTGTGGACGCTGAGCGTCGCGACCCGCTTGATCACCATCACCTCCGCGTTAACTAATGCAACTTACCCATGACGTCCGGATGTTCCCGCACCAGCCCTGCCCCAGGAGCACCCGGACTATCCGGAAAGATGTGAACCATGCGTAAGACAGCAGTGATCACGGGTGCCAGCAGCGGGATCGGGGCGGCGACGGCCCGCAGGCTCGCCCTCGAGGGTTTCAACGTCGTCGTGGCCGCCCGCCGCAGGGACCGACTGGACGAGCTCGTCAAGGAGATCGAGGCCGCCGACCCGGCCGGGCGGACGGGCTTCGTCGAGGCCGTCACCCTGGACGTGACCTCGGAGGAGTCGGTCGAGGCCATGGCCGCCCGGCTCCGCGACGTGCACGTCCTGATCAACAACGCGGGCGGCGCGCAGGGGCTGGAGCCGGTTTCGGGGGCCGTCACCGAGGACTGGCGGGTGATGTACGACACGAACGTGCTCGGGCTCATGCGGGTGACCCGCGCGCTGCTGCCGAAACTGATCGCGAGCGGCTGCGGGCATGTGGTGAACATCACATCACTGGCCGGTCATGTGCCCTACGAGGGCGGGGGCGGTTACGTGGCGGCGAAGCACGCGGCGGTGGCCGTCAACGAGGTGATGCGGCTGGAACTGGTCGCCGAGCCGGTGCGGATCACCGAGGTCGCCCCCGGCATGGTGAAGACCGACGAGTTCTCCCTGGTGCGCTTCCGGGGCGACGCCGAGGCCGCCGAGAAGCCGTACGCCGGGGTGCCGGAGCCGCTGGTCGCCGAGGACGTCGCGGACTGCGTCGCCTGGGCCGTGACCAGGCCGGATCATGTGAACATCGACCGGATCGACGTCCAGCCGCGGGTGCAGGCGGCACCGTTCAAGATCCACCGGGTTCGGTAACTTACGTCCCGGTAGGCACTCCTCTAGGGTGGTGTGCCCCGCCCCCCGAAGGAGCACCGCCATGCGCAAGACCGTCGCCGTCGCCCTCGTGGGCGTCCTGGTCGTCGCCGCCGCCCAGCCCGCGGCCGCCGCTCCGGGCTGGAAGAACGTGAAGAGCAAGGCGTTCAAGCGGGCGGGGGGACTCGTCTCGGTCGCCGCGGTGAACCGCAAGGCGATCTTCGCGATCGGCGAGAAGGGCACCCCGTTCCACTGGAACGGCAAGGCGTGGACGGCCAGGAAGGGCGCGGGCTCGTTCCTGGCGATGGGGATCGCGGCGTCCGGAGCGAAGAAGGCGTGGGCGGTCGGGTTCTCCGGCGCCACGCCCGTCGCGATCGCCTGGAACGGCAGGAAGTGGCGGAAGGTCCGTTACGAGGGCGCGCCGAAGCTGCCGATCCCGATTCCGATCCCCGTCGTGCCGATCGCGGTCGACGCCTCCCCCGACGGCGCCGCCTGGTCGATCGGCGGGCTCAACAACCGCAACGACGGCCCGTCGGTGGTGCGGCGCTGGAACGGCAAGGCGTTCGTGAACGCGACGGTCCCGCTTCCGCCGAGCGCCTCACTCACGGCCGTCTCGGTCCGCAACCGCAAGGACGTCTGGCTGGCCGGCACCTACACCGCCAACGGCACCCAGGTGAAGCCGCTGGTCATGCATCTGACGGGCGGAAGCTGGAAGAACGTCTCCCCGTCCGGCGACTGGGGCGTGATCGGCCAGCCGCACAACATCGTCCAGGACATCGTCGCGACCGGCCCGGCCTCGGCCTGGGCGATCCGCTCCCAGAACGGCGGCGGCCTGCTCCGCCACAAGGGCGGCCGCTGGGCCGAGGCCGGCACCCCCGCGATGATCGCCCCGTACGCGCTGGCCACCGACGGCGGCTCCGGCGCCTGGGCCATCCCGGTGCCGGGCTTCGGCGGTGCCAAGGCCCGCTACCTGCACTGGACCGGCCGGTGGACGGTCGTGAGCGGCCCCTCCCACGGCGCGAACAACGCCCTCATCCGCGACATCGACCATGTCCCCGGCACCAAGATGACCGTCGCCGTGGGCGGCGTCACCGGCAAGGCCGGAAAGCAGTACCCGCTCGTCGAGGTGCACCGCTAAGACGGGTCGAGGGCGCTCCAGGGCAGGGTGACGTCGCCCCGGCGCCAGCGGCGGGGGCCGCCGGCAGGCGGGGTGGTGCGGATCGGCCAGGTGGTCCGGAGGAGGTCCAGGGACGCCAGCCAGCGGTGGCGGGGGCCGAAGACCGACTGGGGGGCCGCCGTCTGCCAGGCGCGGTCCCAGTCCGACAGGAAGGCGTGGACGCGCTCGCCGGGGACGTTGCGGTGGATCAGGGTCTTCGGCAGGCGTTCGGCGAGGGCCGACGGCCGGGGCAGGTGGGCGAGCGACGCCGCGAACGTGATCGTGGCCTCGCGGGTGCGGGGCAGGGTCACCCAGACCTGGCGGCGGCCGATCTCGTCGCAGGTCCCCTCGACCAGGACGCCCCCGGGCGCGAGGCCGCCGGACAGCCGGTCCCACATCTTCCACGCCGTCGGCTCGTCGTACTGCCGCAGGACGTTCGCGGCCCGGACGAGATCCGGCGGCCGCACGGTGTCCAGCTCGAAGCCGCCGCGGGCGAACGACAGCCCCGGATACAGCGCGCGGCGCGGGCCGAGGAAGGCGTTGGCCGTGTCGACCCGCTCCTGGGCGATCTCGAGCCCGACCAGCCGGACGCCCGGATATCTGACGCGCAGCCGCGAGTACAGCTCGACGGCCGTCCCCGGTGAGGCTCCGTAGCCGAGATCGACCACGAGGGGGCCGGCGGGCAGCGGCTGGGTCTCGGTGATCCAGAGGTCCTGGCGGCGCAGCCGGTTGGGGGCGGTGGTCCCCCTGGTCTGCACCCCTTCCGGTCTCCGCGCACGCACCCGACAACGGTATCCGCCGCGCCGGTGCGGCGCGTCAGCGCCTCTCAGCGGTAGATCTCGACGAGCGGGACCTTCCGCTTGTTCAGCGCGAGCCCGCCGACCGAGACGAGGATCCTGGTGCCGGGGACCCGCTCGATGTCGCCAAGCCCCGGCACCCCGGTCCGCCGGGGACCCCACGCGGGCGCGGCCCAGCGGCCCTTGGTCCAGTGCAGGTAGGGCGCGGCCGTCGCCTTGGACGAGCTGTAGGGCAGCAGCCAGACACCGCCCGCCCCGTCGGTCGCGAGCGTCAGCGCGCCGCCCTTGTTCGGCAGCGGCGCCTCGCTGACGCGCTTGCCGTTCCAGCGGACCAGGGTGGTCTCGGTGGAGCCGCGCAGCGCCCACATGCGGCCCGGCGCGTCGATGACGATCTTGTTGATGCCGCGGGCCTTGTCGCTGGTCCCCGCGATCGGGATCTGCCGCCACGCCCTGCCGTTCCAGTGCAGCAGCAGCGAGCCGAACAGGCCGTTGCCGGCCGGCTGGGTGCCGCCGATCCAGACGTCCTTGCGGGAGCCCGCGGCGACGGTGCTGACCACGGCGCCGGGCGGCAGCGGGACGTTCGCCCGCGCCCACCGGCCGTTCTTCCACGTGTGCACGGCGAACCGCCCGTTGAACGGATCGCCCGCCACCGACACGGCCGTCCCGTCGGGGGCGGCCGCCAGGTCGACCGGCAGGCCGGGACCGGGGAACGCCGTCCGCTTCCAGCTCTTGCCGTTGTAGAACAGGGCGATCGAGCTCCGCAGGTCGACACCCGTGATCCAGGCCTTCTTCGGCCCGGCGGCGGCCATCGCGGCGGGCGCGAAGCTCCACGGGTTCTTCACCCGGGTCCACTTCCCGCCCTCGAACCGCCACAGGGCCAGCGCGTACCCGTTGCCCTCGCTGCCCGCGGCCCAGCCGAGCCTGGAGCTGACGAACTCGACCTGGTTGAGCGCCCCGGCCCGCACCGGACGGGCACCGCCGAAGTCCTTCCACCGCGGCTTCGCCTTGGGCTTCTCCACCGCACCCGAGGCACCCGTCACGCCCGCCACCAGCGCCAACACCACGGCGGCGGCACCCACCACCCGACCCCGCGCACGCATAGCAGAACCCCTCGTCGTCGCGCCAACACGCAAGAGGCTATCGACTGCACAAGCGACCAATGAGACGCTCCGCCAACAATCGGACCCGGCATACTGAGTTTCCGTGAGCATCACAGGCGCCTCGCGCGCGATCCGGCGCGGCGCCCCGATGGCCCTCGGCACCGCGATCGCACGCCTCACCGGTTTCGCCCGCACCCTCACGATCCTGTGGGCGCTCGGCATGACCCCGGTCGCCGACGCCTACACCAAGGCGAACGGCCTGCCGAACTCGGTCTACGAGCTCGTCCTGGGCGGAGCACTGGCGAGCGCGGTGGTCCCGCTGCTGGTGCGGACCCCTTCGGAGGAGTTCGCCGAGCGGCTGCTGTCGCTGGTCGTGTGGCTGCTCGCGCCGCTGACGGTCGTGGCCGTCCTGTGCGCGGGTCCGCTGGCTTCCCTGCTCGGCCAGCACGGGCCCGGCCAGGCACTCACCGCGGACCTCGCCCGGTTCCTGCTCCCCCAGATCCTGCTCTACGGCGTCGCCGCGGTGCTGGCGGCGGTCCTGAACGCCCACGGCCGGTTCGGGGTGCCCATGTGGGCGCCGGTCGCGAACAACCTCGTCGTCATCGGGACCGCCCTGCTCTACCGGGCGTCCGAGGACCTCCTCCTGCTCGCGCTCGGCACGACCGCTGGGGTGGCCGCCCAGCTCGCGGTCCTCGCCGTCGCAGCCCGCGCCGCAGGGTTCCGGCTCCGCCCGCGCCTGGATCCGCGCGGCGCCGGCGTCCGGGCGATCGTGCGGAGGGCGGGCTGGACACTGCTCGCCGTCGCCGCCGTGCAGGTCACGACGGTCGTCACCGCACGGCTCCTGCCGGAGGGCGCCTTCACCCCGTTCGGCACCGCCGCGCTGCTCTTCCAGCTTCCGTACTCGCTGGTGGCCGTCACCGCGATCACCGGGCTGCTCCCCCGCATGACCAGGGCCGCCGCGGCGGACGATCTTCCCGCGATCGTCGCCGACCTGTCGCGGGCCCTTCGGCTGACCGGGCTCGTGCTGGTTCCGGCGTCGGGAGTGCTGCTGCTGTTCGCCCCGGCGCTGTGCGGGCTGGTGTTCGGGCCCTTCTACGAAGGCGCCGCCCTCATCGGGACGGTCCTCGCCGCGTTCGCGCCCGCACTGGTGCCGTTCGCGGCGTTCCAGATCATGCAGCGGGTGTTCTTCGCGCTCGGGGACACGAAGACCCCGGCGCTGCTGGGCACCGGGGTCTCTCTGTTGATCGTCGGGCTGTCCCTGGCCGTACCGCACGGCGGAAACCTGCCGGTGCTGCTGGCGGGCGTCACCGGCGTCGGCTACACGGCCGGGGCGCTGGCCGCGGGCCTGCTGCTGCGCCGCCGCCTCGGCCGCGTGGACGGCCGCCGGGTGGTCCGGCTCCACGCGGGCCTGGCCCTGGCCACCTCCCTGGCGGCCGGGGCCTACGTCCTGGCCGTCTAGTGACGGAAGGGGCGGGACTGGGAGATGGCGCCGGAGAGGGTGTAGGTGAAGACGCGCATGGACTCGGCGAACTTGGAGAGGTCCCATTCGGCCGGGCCCTCGTACCAGTAAAGGTTGTCGCCGCCCTCGATGCCCGCGGTCTCGACGGTCTTGGCCCACGGGCCGACCAGGTCGAAGACGACCGCGTAGGGCAGGAAGCGGGAGAACAGGGCGATGCGCTGGCGGTCCGGGACGTCGTCGGCCTTGCCCTGCTGGAGGTAGGTGCGGAAGGCGAGGGTGTCGGCCAGGACGGCCGAGCCCTTCCCGGTCTTGGCGGGCATGTGCTTGCCGAGGAAGACCAGGGCGAGACCGAACGCGATCAGGGCGAGGCCGATGATCGCGAGGTTGGTCGTGACGGCCAGGACGACCGTCCCGACGACCGAGAGCGGGGTCAGGATGTAGCCGGCGAGCGTCCAGCGGGTGCGGACGGCGTCCGGGCGGCGCGCGAACCAGCCCTGCTTGACGACGTCCTCGTACAGGGCGCGGCGGACCTGCGAGAGCTTGGTGGAGAAGGTGCCGCCGAGCATCGACAGCTTGGTGGTGTCGCCCGCGACGAACAGGCCGTCGTAGAGGATCTGCTCGTAGGGCAGCAGGTCGCTGATCGGCCGCTTGAGCCTGCGGAGGGTCCAGTCGCCGCGCCCCTCGTCCTCCTCGACCAGGAGGTAGCCGCGGACGGCCAGGTCGATGATCGAGGCGGTGACGTCGATGACGTCGGCCTGCTCGTCGATCAGCGTGCCGACCTGACCGGGCCGGATCCCGTTCGGCGGCTGGAAGCCGTCCTCGCCGACCGGTGAGCGGTGCCGGGCGTCGGCCCGCTTGTCCCGGCCGCGCAGCAGGTAGAGGCCGAAGACCCCGCCGACCAGGAGCACGAACAGCGCGGCGAGCGCCCCGCCGGTCGCGGCGTTGACCGTGAACGCCGCCTTGAGCGTCTTGCGTTCGGCGTAGGTCGGCAGGCCCGTGGTGGTCCCGGCGGGCAGGCCCGCGACGACCGTCAGGTACTCGTCGGGCAGCATGTTCTGCTGCCCGAACCTGGCCCTGCGGTGCTTGTTCGCGGTCGAGAACTCCGCGCACCCGATGACGCTCTCCGCCGCGCCCGCGAAGCAGTTGACGTTGCGGATCGTCACCCCGGCCTCGGCGGTGACGGCCGCCTCGACGACCGGCACGTTCCAGCCGCCGACGGCCGTCCAGCGCAGTTCCTGGCCCTGCCGCAGCGGCAGGATCGCGCCTTGGACCTGGTAGGTCAGCCCGATCGTCTGCGGGCCCGAGGCCTTGGGCCCCTTCACCTTCACGACCGTCCGGTCCGAGCCGGTCCGCGCCGTCACCGTGTACGGCTCCGTCACCCGGATGTCGACGACCTTGAAGGTGCGGTCGCGTTCCTCGGTGTCGTGGATCCGGGTCACGAAGGCCCGCTCGAAGCCGGTGCCCCCGTCTGCGCCGAAGTCGTAGGTGATCGTCTCGGTGGCCTGGAGGACGCCGTCGGGGCGGGCCGTGAGCTCGACCCGGTCCAGGGTCACCTTCTCCCCGGCCGCGGCGACCCTGGCCGCGCGGTCGGAGGTGGAGGGCGCGGCCTGCGCGGGAGCCCCGAAGAGGGCCAGCAGAAGGAGGGGGGCGGCGAGAAGCCGTGAACGACCCAGCATGTGGCCAAAGCGTAGTGGCTCCCGATCACCTCCACTATGTCGTTTCACGGTCCGTAAGGATGACCACTGCTTGCTACAGCACGCACTTGTGACGCGCTTCACGGCCGAATGGGCCCATTTCCGCTTGCAATAGCAAGCAAGGGAGCGCAGTGTGGAGGCATGGCAAGTTCGAAGGTCGGCTCCATCGGGGAGTACATCCGCGACCAGCGGCAGCGGGCGAAGATCTCCCTGCGGCAGCTCGCCGAGCAGGCGGGGGTCTCCAACCCCTACCTCAGCCAGGTCGAGCGCGGGCTGCGCAAGCCGAGCGCCGAGATCCTCCAGCAGATCGCCAAGGGTCTGCGGATCTCCGCCGAGGTGCTGTACGTGCAGGCCGGGATCCTCACCGAACGCGATGTGGAAACCGACGTGCAGGAAGCGGTGCGCGCCGACCTCGCTCTGACCGAACGGCAGAAGCAGGTGTTGCTCGACATCTACGACTCCTTCCGGAAAGAGAACGCGCTCGAAGAAGAAGGACCCGCCTCGCCCGAGGCGGTCAACCCCAGAGAGGAAGCATCATGACCCTTGCCGCCAAGATCAGGGACAACAAGGCCGTCTACACCGGCGCCGGCGCCGTCGACCTCGCGGTCGAGAAGCTGCGCGAGCTTCCCGATCAGGTCGCCAAGGTGCGCGGCACGGTCACGGAGAACTACTCCAAGTACCGCGGCACGGTGACCGAGGACGTCACCAAGGTGCGCGGCACCGTGAACGAGAACGTCGAGAAGGCCCGCGCGACGGTCACCCTGAAGGTGACCGAGGTCCGCGAGAACGTCGCGAAGTACCAGGAGAAGGCCGACTCCGGCGCGATCCAGGCCTACGTCGCCACCGTGACGACCAAGGTCAACGAGGTCATCGACGACCTGGCCGAGCGAGGCAAGACGGTCATCAACAAGACCGCCGACGAGGTCATCTCCGAGGCCGCCGAGACCAAGTCCGTCCAGGCGCCCAAGCCGGCCCCGCGACCCGCTCCCAAGCCGAAGGCCGCCCCCGCGGCCAAGAAGACGGCCCCGGTCAAGAAGGCCGGCTCCTGACCACCCGAATCAGCGCCTCCCGCGCCGATCGCCCTCATGCGGATCATCCGCATGAGGGCGATTGTTTTGTAGGCTGAGCCCCAGGCTTCGACGAAAAGGTGATCTCTTGCTGACTGATGTGCACTTCGGGCTCAGCCTGGTGTTCTGGGCATTGGCGATCATCGGGTTCCTGATGGAGGCCTTCTCCCTCGTCGACGTCCTGCGCCGCCCGGCCGGGGCCTTCCCCGCCGCGAACAAGCAGACGAAGAAGCTGTGGACCATCATCCTGTCCTTCGCGACGCTCTTCGGCTTCGCCGCCGCCACCCTCTACCTGGACTCGCTCGGCATGTTCGCCATCGCGGCGTTCATCGCGGCGGTCATCTACCTCGCCGACGTCCGTCCGGCGATCAAGGAGTACGGCGGCAACGACGGCCGGCGCATGGGCCCCTACGGGCCCTGGTAGCGGCTACTTGTTGGGCTGGTTGAGGCCGAGCCGGCTCAGCGCGGCGACCAGCTTGTCGGCGAAGTAGGCGTTGCCGGCCTCGTTCGGGTGCGTCTCGTCCCTGCGGATGTAGAGGTCGGCGTTGCCGGTGCCCCGGCTGACGTCGCCCGAGATCCACTGCTCGGCGAGCGGGTCCACGAACGGCACCTGCATCTGGTCGGCGACGGACTTCATGACGTCGCGGACCAGGAAGGCGTTCTGCGGGGCGTCGCCGCCCCACATCGGCCCCACGAGCACGATCTTGGTGGTGGGCCAGCGGCCCTTGACCGTGTTCAGGAGCTGGTAGACCGCCTCGTTCAGCCCGTTCATCGGGTTCCGCCGGGTGGCGTCGTTGTGCCCCCCGACGATCATCACCATGTCGGGCGCGGGCCGCCAGGAGAGCTGGTCGGTGAACAGCCGGGCGAAGTTCTTGCCGATCATGCCGCGGGACAGGAAGCCCGTCCCCCGGTAACCGCCGATGATCACCTGCCAGCCGAGCTTCCTGGCGAGATCGCCCGCGTAGGTGGCCTCGGGCTCCACGCCCTTGATCCCGGCGGTGTAGCTGTCGCCGAGCATCATCACCACGGGAGCGCGCACGACGGCCTGCGCGGGCTCGACCTTCTTGGGCGTCTCGACGGCGGCCGTCGAGGCCGAGCAGCCGGCCAGGAGCAGGACGGCGAGCCCGTACGAGAGTTTGCGACGCACGGACTCCCCTGCACTGTTCTCGGACGACATGACGGATCCACACCGGGATCGATCAGAATGACGGCATTCTACAGAGTCCACAGCAGGAGTGGGGCTGCGGTCAGGATGACGGCACTGGTCAGGGCCATCGCCTTGATGGTCAGGGGCTGGGCTACCGGGTGGAGCAGGCGCTGGACCCTGGCCATGACCGGGCCGCCCTCGGGAAGCGCCGACAGGGCGCAGGCGGGGGCACCCGCGGAGGGCGCCGTGGCGAACCTCAGCAGGGCCGTGGCCAGCTCCTTGGCGGGCCGGTTCTGCAGGGCGCGGTCGTCGGCCGTCATCTCGATGAGGAGGGCGACGGAGTCGAGCATCCGGGCGACCAGGCCGGTGCGCGGGAGCGAGGTGAAGGGCAGCAGCACCAGGTCGTGACGCTCGCGCGCGTGCGCGAACTCGTGCGCGAGGACCGCGTCGAGCTCGGCCGAGTCGAGCAGTTCGAGGGTCCCCGCGGAGATCACGACGCGGGAGCGGACGCCCGGCAGGCAGTAGGCCGCCGCGGCCGGATGGTCGACCACGAGGGTGCCCTTGCCGCCGCGGTGGGCGATCAGCGTGAGCAGGGCGCGGTGGCGGGCCCGCGCGCGCACGACCCGGACGCCCGCCAGCAGCAGCATCCCGATCAGCGATCCCGCGAGGGCCATCCCGGCCAGGAGCGCGGCCTGGCGGGGCAGGCTGAGCGAGGCCCCGCCGGGCAGCGCGACCAGGCCGCCGATCACGCCGTCGCCGTAGGGCTGGAGGGCGAACCCGAGAAGCGCGCCGATGGTCGCGAGGCCCCAGGCCAGGCCGAGCGCCTGCCAGAGGATGATCGCGATCCGGGGGGTGCGCCAGGTCCAGCGGGCCCGCGAGAGCAGGTCGGCGGCGGGGATCGTCGCGACGGCGATCAGCGCCAGCGCGACCCAGGTCATGAGGCGGGTCCCGTCGAGGCGGCGCGGACGGCCCCGGCGGTCATGTCAGGCCCTCGAGGACCCTGCGCAGGGCTGCGGCCTCGTCGTCGGTCACGGAGCGCGCGAAGGCCGCGAGGGCCGCGTCGCGGTCCCCCGACATGGCGAGGGCGCCGAGCATCAGCTCGGCGACATAGGACTCCCGGGAGGCCGCGGGACGGTAGGCCCACGCCCGCCCGTCGCGCTCGCGCACGAGGAAGTCCTTCTTGGCGAGGCGGTCCAGGACGGTCATGACCGTCGTGTGGGCGAGGTCGCGGTCGGCGAGCGCGCGGCTGACGTCGCGGGCCGTGGCCGGCGCCTCCCGGGCCCACAGCAGTTCCATCACAGCGCGTTCAAGCTCTCCCAAACCCTTCACAAAGCGAATCCTACCCTGTGATCGAGGACACCTGGTAGTACTACAACTTGTAGTACTACCGTCTGTCGTATGACGGTTCTGGGCCTTACGGCGCAACGGCTCCTCGCCGAGGCGCCCACGACGGCGGACTTCGTCGCCGCGCGTCAGCAGATGGCGTTCACGCTGGGATTCCACATCGTCCTGGCCAGCATCGGGATCGGGCTGCCCGCGCTGACGGTCCTCGCGGAGTGGCGCGGGAGGCGGACCGGCGATCCGGCGTACCGGGAGCTGGCGCGGACCTGGATGAAGGCGGCGGGCGTGCTGTTCGCGGTCGGAGCGGTGTCCGGGACCGTGCTGTCCTTCGAGATGGGGACGCTCTGGCCGGGATTCATGGAGACCTACGGCGAGGTCTTCGGCGCGGCCTTCGCGATGGAGGGTATCGCGTTCTTCATCGAGGCGATCTTCATGGGGATCTACCTGTACGGCTGGGACCGGCTGCCGCCGCGCGTCCATCTGCTGACCGGGATCCCGGTGGTCGTCTCGGGGCTGCTGTCGGCGTTCTTCGTGGTCTGCGTGAACTCCTGGATGAACCAGCCGCAGGGGTTCAAGCTGGTCGACGGGCATGTGGAGGACGTCCAGCCGCTGCGGGCCATGTTCAATCCGGCGACCCCGCCGCAGGCCGCGCACCTGATCGTCGCCTCGCTGATGGTCTGCGGATTCCTGGTCGCCTCGGTCTACGCGGTGCCGCTGCTGAAGGGCTCGCGTGAGCGGTATCACCGGCTCGGGTTCGCGATCCCGTTCACGATGGCGGCCGTCCTGACCCCGGTGCAGCTCCTGATCGGCGACTGGGCGTCGCGGTTCGTGGCCGAGCGGCAGCCGCTGAAGTTCGCGGCGATGGAGGGGATCGACCGCACGCAGGCGGGCGTCCCGTTCAAGGCCGGCCCCTTCTCCATCCCCGACGGCCTCAGCCTCATGCTCAAGTTCGACAGGGACTCCGTCCTCCAGGGCCTCGACGCCTGGCCGGAGGCCGACCGGCCGCCGCACGAGGTCGTCCGCACGGCCTTCGAGACGATGATCGTCTGCGGCCTGTTCCTGCTGCTGCTCTCCCTGGTCTGGTTCTGGCTGAACCGCTCGGTCCTGCGGCGCGGGCACCGGCCCGAGGCCGAGCCGGGAGCGCTCCAGCGGTGGCTGTGGCGGGGCGCCCTGGTGAGCGGGATCGCGGCCGTGGTCGCGATGGAGGCCGGCTGGACGGTCACGGAAGTTGCCAGTACATAGCAACCCTTCTCTGTTTATGCTGGCCGCATGCCCCCGCAGCAGCGCTGGACCCGCGACAACCTGACCCTGGCCCGCCTCGCCATCTACCTTCGAGCGTCCGACGACGACGCCAAGACCGAGACGTCGATCACCGCGCAGGGCGGCGTCGGCCGCAGCTGGGCCGAGGGCGTCGGGATCACGAACGTCACCGTCTACTCCGACAACGACCTGTCGGCGAGCCTCTTCGCGACCAAGCCCCGCGAGGACTTCGAGCGGCTCGTCCGCGACATCGAGGCCGGCGCGGTCGATCTCATCTGGTTTTGGAAGCTCAACCGCAGCCAGCGCACCCTCGACACCTACGTGAAGCTCCGCGACCTGTGCCGCGCGAAGGGCGTCGGGTGGGTCATCAAGTCCAGGCTCTACGACCTCAACAGCCCTGAGGATCTCCGCACCCTCGGCATGGACGCCGTCAACTCCGAGATCTTCAGCCTCGAGCTGGCCGAGAACGTCCGCCTGGGCACCCACCTCGCCGCCGCGCAGGGAAAGCCCCACGGCCCCGGGACCTACGGCTACCGCCGGATCTACGACGCGCGCGGCCGGTATGTCGAGCAGGTCCCCGACGACGAGCTGCGCGAGGGCGACGGCTTCTGGTGGTCGCCCGCGGGGATCGTCATCGAGGTCGTCGAGCGGGTCGCGAAGGGCGACGGCATCTCGGCCATCACCAGGGACCTGACCGCCCGCGGCATCCCGACGCCGTCCGGGAAGAGCACCACGTGGGCGCGGTCGGTCGTCCGGGGGCTCGCGACGAACCTGGCCTATATCGGGACCCGGGTCCACGAGCCCGAGCACGGCGAGCGGACCGAGACCCCGGACGCCTGGCCGCCCATCGTCGGCAGCACGCCCGGCAGCGACACCCGCGAGCGGTGGGCCGAGACGTTCTGGAAGGCCCAGGCCATCCTCGGCGCCCCCGGCCGGTCGAGCACCAAGCCCGGCCGCGGCGTCCACCTCTGCTCCTATCTCGCGAAGTGCGACGACTGCGAGTCGACGGTCGCGGCGAAGCAGGACCGCAAGCGCCAGCGGAAGGGCCTCGGCGGCGAAGGCCGGCGGATGTACGCCTGCGCCCCGAACCGGTGCGTCGGCATCGGCGCCGACGAGCTCGACGACTTCGTGCGCAAGGTCGTCGACGGGTACCTGGCCCGCGCCGACGTCCAGGAGCATCTCGCCTCCTTGCGGTCCGACGACCTCGCCGCGGTGACGGCCCGGGCCGAGGTGGCCAAGCTCCGCGGCGAGATCGAGAAGTGGCGGAAGCTCGGCGAGGAGGGCGAGGACGCCGTCACCGTGCTCCGGAGCGTGAAGGCGTTGACCGCGAAGGCCGACGAGCTCGAGCGAGAGGCGGCCGCCGCGTCGTCCGGGCTGCTGCTGCGCGACGGCCGGATCGACTGGTCGGACCTGGGCGCCGCCCGCCAGGCCCTCGCGGACCTGGTCGAGATCCGGGTGAAGGCCGTCGGCAAGGGACGCCGGCACGTGCCGACCCAGGAGCGGGTCTCCCTGCGGTGGCTCATCGGCCCCGGGATCGGGTGAGGCCGCCGCCCCCCGGGCATCGGGGGCGGCGGCCAGAGGATGGGAGCAGCCCCTCAGCTGCCCTCTCCTCGGTGACCCCGGTCGAGACGGCGAACTCTCGGCGGGGCGGGCTTCTCCTCTGCTGCCATCACGGTCGCGATGCCGTCGATCCCCTCGAGGATCTGCTCCTCCTTCGAGTCGACGTAGCCGATCTGACGCTTCATCGACTGCTCGGCTCTGACGAACCTCTGGTCCAGGTCCCCGAGCCCGTTGCCGACCTCGACGATCTCCTTGCGGGCGTCCGCGATGTCCGCACGGAGCGCCGTGGTCTCACGCCGCAGCTCTGCCATCTCCTCGACGATCTCCTTGCGGGCGTCAGCGATCTCAGCCCGAAGCATCGCCGTCTCGCGCCGCAGTTCGCGAGTCTCCTGGCGGTGCGCCGCGGTCTCCTCCCTGAGGCGGCGAAGGTCCGTGGTCGCCTGGGTGAGGGCGCGGAGGGCGCCGTCGACGGGCTTGGCGGCGTTGCGAGCGGAGCTGATCGCGACGGCCCCGATCCAGACGATGACGGCCGCGAGGGCGCTGGTCAGGCCAGCCAGGTAGGCATGATCGGCCCCGACGCCCACCTGACCGACGTTCAGGCCGATGAGGCCGGCGGAGATGAGGGCGAAGATGAGGCCGACGGCGAGGGCGACGTCGCGCTGGAACCGTAGGAGAGGGGCGGCCTCGGGGATGCGGGCGATGCGGGGGGATCCAGTGGTCGTGGTGGTCGGGTTGTCGTGAGCAGCGGTCACTCGTCGTCCCCTTACGAATTCACGAAAGCGGTGGGGTGTCCTCGCTAGGTGCTTTCAGATCCCAGGGCAAGGGAAGACGATCCGTGCGTGTGCGAGGTGGTGCATATGCGGTTATCGGAGATGTGAGTATGCGCCTGGAACGGTGTTTCCGAAACCGGTCACGGGATAGGTGATCCTTCCAGCGGAACGGAAGTTTATTCACCTTCATCACATTGCCGCAGATCAGAGGCTTCTACCGGACGGTAGAAACCCGTTGCAGTGTCCAAAGATTTTCAAACCTGTCCATCTCTGGACGCCCGACAGCGCCCGCATTGCATGACCGAAACCGCAGGAAGCCGGGCAACAAATGGCCCTCTTGATCTGCAAAAAAATCACGGCAATGGGTTGCCGCGCAGGTCGGGATACCCGGAGTTCCGGGTAGACAGAACATCCACGCGTGTCAACTGGTGGGTGTATTTACACCCACCAATATTGCCTTGCGATAACAATCGACGCCGGAACTCAGCCCGCGTCGCGCTGCTCCTCGATCGCCCGCATCGCGGCCTCGAGCGCCCGGCGCTCCCTACGGTCGGCGGCGATCCGCTCGAACCGCGCCTTGAATTCCCGGTCCTTGCCGGCGAGTGCCTCCTCGTCCAGAACCGCGCCGATGATTTGCTCCGTCAGTGCGGGCAACTCTCCCGCCAGGCGGAGCTGTTCGGGCTCGCCGCCGGCCAGTACGGTCTCAACGCTCCCGCGCTGCCACTTCAGGGCATCGTCAAGGTCGCGCGCCGTGAGCTTGCTTGGCCGGTACTCACCCCGCCGGATCGCCCTGAGAGCTTGCGGGGAGATGTCGGCATCGCGGGCGAGCTGGGCCCACGAGAGGCGCAGGTCTAGCCGCCTGGCCTCCATCGCCTGATCGAGTCGCTCGTGCGGCTCTGACATCTGGGGTCCTCTCCCGGTCATCTTCCTACGAAGGATAACGCAAGAGAACGCAAGCAGTCCGGCGTGAGCTTGCGACATGTCATCCAGGTGAGCACACCCTTACCTCTTCTTGCCTCTTGAACTTTCGTCTTCTTGCGCATACATTCCCCCTATGACTCAACCAGCCGCAAGCAAGATCCATGTAGCGCGGATCAGGCTGGGCTTGACGCTCCTGCAGGTCGCGCAGCAGTGCGCCGAGCGCGGCGAGCCCGTGTCTGAGGCGCAGATGAGCCGAATCGACCGTGGTCTGGCCGTGCCTCAGCCCGGGCTCCGAAGCGTTCTCGCCGATCTACTCGGCCTCGACGCCTTCACCGACTTCCAGAGGTCGGCATGAAGCAGCCGACCCCGCCGAAGAAGCCCCTGAAGCCGTGCGGCAGCTGCGGCGCGCAGAACGAGGCGAGCAACACCCGATGCCGCAACTGCCAGCTGCCGCTGGCCAAGAAGCTCTCCCCCGCCCAGCGGGCCGAGGCCAAGCGCGTCGCGGACGCGGCGTACATCGCACGCCTGGTCGCGGAGGCACCGCTCCCCACGACCGAGCAGGGCCTGCGCCTCATCGGCCACCTCACCTGGGGCGACGCCCCCGCCCGCAAGTCCGCCTGACCCCTCCCAGAGAGGCACATCCCCGCATGACCACCGAACACCCCGCCGACGCGACCAAGGCCGAGTGGCCCACCGAGCTGCCCGCCTACGGTGTCGGCACCCAGCTCCACCACCCCGACGGCGGCACCTGGCTCGTCGTCGCGACCGACGACGGCAAGCAGCTCCTCGGCCTGCACGACCTCGTCATCCGTTCGGCGGCCGAGGTCATCGCGGCCACCGGCGAGCTCACCCCTAACGGCCTCCCCGCGGCCGCCGGGGTGATCGTCCTGCCGCGGCCCCTCGACCCGGTCTACGACGTCGCCAAGCTCGCCGCCACCGTGAAGCCCGGCACCGAGGGCACCGGGATCGGCCGCCTCAGCCCGGGCCTGTCCATCAAGCCCGACTTCGGCGCCGACTGGGCGATGGCCGCCTACAACCCCCGGGACCTCCGCGACCTGGCGACGTCCGCCGCCCTGGCCGCCAACGAGGCCGAGCGGAGGCAGGGATGAAGCCCAAGGCCCGCTTCACCTGGCTGTGGATCGTCTGGGTCGCCCTCACCCTCGGCATCGAGGGCGGCGCGCTCTACCGGTCCCGCACCGCCGGGACCAAGGACACCCTCACCGCCCACACCCGGCGCCTCCTCGGCATCGACCCCAAGCGCACCGACCACCACGTCGGACGCCTCACCTTCGGCGCCGTCCTGGCGTGGCTGCTGTGGCACATCGCCGTCGCCCCCGCCAAGCCCGCGCCCTCGAGCACCGACCTCACCACGCGGAGCACCTCATGACGACCGAAGACCTCGAGCTGCAGCTCGACGACGAGACCGGCCCCGACCTCGGCGACCTCGTCGACGGGATCCGCCACTCCCTCGACATCCCCGAAGGCCTCACCGCGGCCGCGCGCCGCAAGCTCATCGACGCCCGGCTGTCCGCGATCGACACCCTGGTCTCCTCGGCCGACGCCTACCGCGAGGACCCCGACGCCCTCCGCCGCGACGTCGGCCGCCTCTACAACGAGACGCTCAAGTCCTACATCCGCTACGCCGAGCCCGACCTGGCCAAGCAGGCCGCCAAGCGCGCCGCCGAGGCGATCGACCTCGACGGCCTCGTGACGCCCGACCAGGCCGCCGAGATCCTCGGCGTCGACCTCGCCCGCGTCTGGTCCCTGATCGAGGCGAAGACCCTCCGCCTCTCCTACGCCGGCGTGCTCATCTCCCGGGCAGAGGTCGAGGAGCGCGCCGCCGAGTTCGAGCGGGCCATCGAGGAGGCCGAGCTCTACGCGGCCGACCAGCCGATCCCGTTCATGCCCGTCGCGGACGTCGTGTACTGGTACGAGATCAAGCCGGTCGGTGCCGAGGGCTTCGAGTACGCCGGCATCGACCGGGCCCGCGTCGTCGACTGGGCCGCGTCCATCCTCACCGCGGGTTCCGAGGTCGCGCTCTGGGCGATGGAGATGCCCCCGGGCTGGAACAAGGCCCAGGAGCCCGACCGCGCCGGTATCTCCGACTACGACGAGGTCCAGGCCGTCCTCACCGACGCCCGCGAGCTCGCCGCGCTGAAGAAGCAGGTCGACGGGCTCCGCACGGAGACCGACCCGTTCGAGACCGTGCCCGACGAGCAGCTGGCCGCGCACGAGGAGGCCGAGGCCGGGATCACGGCGGACCTCCCCCCGGTCGACACCGCCCCGGCCGTCGTCCGCGAGGACTGCGCCGACTGCGGCCCCAACCGGTACTGCCCCGAGCACCTCGGCGACATCCTCGGCGAGGACTCCGTCCCGCTCAGCGAGGTCCTGCTCGGCAAGACCGGCCCGGCCGCCGCGGTGGCCGCGCGCCAGCTGCACGACACCAGCGCCATCGGCGACGACGACCTGGCCGAGCGCGCCATCCGGATCGCCGAGTTCCACGCGCAGAAGCCCGAGCCCGGCGACGTCTTCCTGCACGAGGGCGTCGCGCACCTCGTGGCCGGCGACGTCGGCGATCCGTTCCTCGCTTCCCCCGACGGAGGCGTCCGCCCGGCCGACGTGATCGCCTCCCGCGGCCCGCTGGCCCGCGCCCAGCTCGTCGCGTTCGACGCCGTCGTCCTGGCCGCCCCGGCCGCGGATGAGCTTGGCGGCCTCCTGACCGCCGCCCGGGCCGCCCTCGCGGTGCCCGGCAAGGCGCCCGGGCGCGGCCGGAACCTCACCCACGACCAGGTCCTCCGCCTGGTCGCCACCCTCGACCAGGCCGCCGCGCTCCTGGCCGCGGCCACCACCAACACCGACACCGAAGAGAGCTCCACCCAGTGATCAACGAATCCAAGCAGGCCCTCGGCCTCCTCGCGCTCCAGTGGCCGGTCGGCCTGGACGTCCGGCACGAGACCGGCTGGACCGGTCAGGTCGTGGTCGACCACGCCGAGCCGATCGGCTGGACCGACAACGGCGCCCACGCCCTGCTGACCCGGCCGGTCCGCGGCCAGTCCATCCCCGCCGTCCGCGTCCGCCGCCAGGTCCCCGGCTACGGCGAGGTCGTCGGCTGGTTCAGCCCGCGCGTCCTGTCCCGCTCCGGTCGACCGCCCGCCCTCCCGCAGGCCGCGCAGCACCGGCCCGGACGGGGGCAGAAGTGATCGCCCGCGCCGCCATCGCCGCGTCGCCGCTCGAGGAGGTCAGGGCCGCGATCCGCGCACTCGACGAGCCCCTCATCCCCGCCGACCTCTCCCGCCCGGTCCGCCAGATCCTCGAAACCGCCCGCGGGATCCTGGTCCACCCGACCTACCGGGTGCGCCCGGCCCTCTCGAAGGCGGCCGTCGCCGACGGGACGCTCGAGCTGGCCCGCGCCGTCAACGCCCGGGCCGTCCGGATCTCGCTGACGCGGAACCCCGTCCCCATCGCCGCCGACCCGATCGCCGTGGCGCAGGCCGTCCACGACGGTCCGGACGACCGGCCCGCGCTGGCCGCCCTCAGCGACCTCCACTGCCCGCAACGGGTGTGGGTCGGCGTGCCCGGTGCCGAGGCACCGGACGACGAGTACGACGTGTGCGCGCACTGCACGGAGCTGGCCGGCGGCGAGGTCGGCTACCCCTGCGCGACCGCCATCGCCGCCGGGCTGGCCCAGCCGCCCGCGCCGCCCCTCGAGATCGTCTACTCCGAGGAGGCCCCGTTCTGATGGCCACCACCATCCGCGAGCACATCGAGGCCGCCGAGAAGCTCCTCGCCGAGATGGTCGAGATGCAGGGCCCCGCCGACCGCACCCGTCTGGCCGAGCTGCACCTGCAGATCGCCGAGGCCCGGATGGCCGAGCAGCGCCTGTCCTGGCTCGGCGTCCTCGAGACCGAGCTCACCGACGCCGCGCTGGCCGACACCCAGACCTGCGCCATGACCATCCGCGGCGAGTCCCACGGCCGCAACTGCCCCGACAACGACAAAGGCCCGGCCGTGTCCGCGACCGAGCCCGTCGAGCCCCCCGAAGGGAACTGATTCCGTGTCCATCGTAACTCCCCCCGCCCTCGAGCCCGATCGCGTCCAGCAGCTCCGGCTCGCCCACCAGCAGGACCGCGAACGGTACGACGCCTTCTGCGAGGCCGAGAGGTCAGCTCACAGCGACGTCGCCACGCTCGCCGAGGCGGCCCGTAAGGCGGCCGAGGCCCTCGAGGAGGCCCGCCGGATGGCGGCCACCCGCACCCGCGAGCGCGAGGCCCTCGCCCGGGACATCCAGTTCGGCCAGATCATGCTCGCCGCCGCCGACGAGGCCCTCACCCCGCAACAGCCGCAGCCCGCCCCGGTGAAGACCGTCGCCGAGCCCGGCCGCGTCCAGGGCGACACCGTCGACTGCCGCCACTGCCGGGTCGAGATCCTCCGCGAGAACGGGACCTGGCTGCACGTCACCACCGCGCAGGCCGAGTGCGGCCCCGACCCGTCCGAGACCCGGCCCGAGCCGGTCGCCCCCGACGACGCCGGCGGGCGGCACCCGGCCGCGGTCGTCGAAGGCCAGCAGGGCGGCGGCCGTGGCTGACTTCCAGGTCGGCGAGGTCGTCGACATCACCATCAAGGGCGTCCGCTTCCTCGCCCCCGCCGAAGACGAAGGCGGCTCCGTCGTCATCCGGGCCGCTGACGGCACCGAAGGCTGGATCATGCCGCCCCAGGCCGAGATCGCCCGCGTCGCCCCGGCGGAGTGGCCGCCCCAGCCCGGCGACCTCTGGCGCGACCGCGACGGCGACACCTGGCACGGCGTACTCGTCGACGACAACGACACGGTTGACGAGCCCTACACCGTGCTGGGCGCGGGCCGGTCGAGCAAGAACAACGCGGTCGAGGAGCCCGGCCAGATCTTGGAGTGGCACGGCCCGCTGGCACTCGTCCACCGCGAGCAGCAGGACGGCGGCGAGGCCCGATGAACGTCACCGAGGCCAACGACACGAACACCGTCGTCAAGGCGCTGCTCGGCATGCGCGAGCCCGATGAGAAGGTCCGTGAGGCCGTTGTCCGCCTCTCCGGGCGCGTCCGCCAGCGGCTGCATGTCGGCGTCCACGAGCGCGAGATCCCGGCCGTCCTGCCCGACCTGCGCGCGGCGCTCCTGTCGCCCAGCGGCGAGCTGTTCGCCGTGGCCGCGAAGGCCTGGCGCGACGACGCCCGGCAGCGCGGAACGGTCGCCCACGACGCCGCCCTCACGCCCGACGACGCCCTGGTCGGGCTGCTCGCGAAGGTCTTCCGGATCGTCGGCCCCGCGATCGTCGCCCACGTCGACGGCGGCGGCAAGGCCGTCTCGGCGGCCCCCGACGAGGTCAAGGAGCTGCGCTCCATGGTCGCCCAGCTCCGCCGGGACGCCCGCGGCGTGCCCGGCCCGGTCGCCCAGGAGATCCGGGCCATCGTCACCGCCGTCCAGAACGACGGCCTCGGCACCGCCGCGGCCTGCACCCGTCTTCTGCAGGTCGCGGCGGGTGAGTTCTGATGGCCCGGCAGTTCGGCGTCCGCTGGCCCAACGGGCAGGTCACCATCCTGCGCGGCCGCCCCCGCGTCCACGCCCAGGTGCGCATCTGGCGGCGCGGCGGCATCGCCGCCGAGGCCGTCACCCGCCTCACCAATAAGGACTGGACCGACCCGTGGCACCTCGACGCCGAGGGCCCCCGCAACCGTCGGCGTCCCGCCCGGGCCATGGTCGGAGGTGGGGCCACGTGATCGGCCTCGCCCTCGCCGCTCTCCTCGGCGGCCTCGCGGTCCACCTCTGGCAGCGCCGCGCCCCCGTCACCAGGCCGATCCGCCGCGCCCTCCGCATCGTCCAGGGCGCCGTCGGGGTGCTGGTGCCCTTCGTGCGCCCGCACACCGGACACCACACCCCGCATCGCGGGACCGCCATCATCACCGACCAGCAGGTCAGAAAGGCACGACCCGCGTGATCTACCTCATCGTGGGCGGTGGCGTTATGTGCGCCGCCGCCCTCGGCCTCGGCCGAGCCGTCCTCGGCCCGTGGCCCTTCAAGTCCTCTGACCAGCCGGAGCAGCACGACCACTGGGGCCAGCTGTGAGCGAAGGTCTGTTTCCCGCGCCCCCGTCCATCACTCCAGCGCCAGCCGAGCCCAAGCTGTCCGTCGACCGGCGCCGCACCGCGAAGCAGCAGGCGGCGCTCGCTCGAGGCGCGCACCCGACCTCGCTGTACTTCCAGCGGACCGTGAGGCTCCACCCGGACGCAGCCCCGGCCGACAGCCGCACTGCGGACGGCCTGCGGTGCCGAACCTGTGCCCGCCTGTCGAACAACGGGTGGGGCTACCTGAAGTGCAGCAACGTCGGCGACAGCCACAGCGCGGCCACCGACATGCGCGCCTGGTGGCCCGCCTGCGTCAACTACGAGGCCGCCCGTGCCTGATCACCAGCGTCCCCAGGAGACCACCCCCACCATCGGGGGTGGGGTGGTCTCCCCGCGCACCTTCACCCTGCTCGTGCCCGACGTGCTGATGCTCAGCGCGAACGTCCGGCTGCACTGGCGCCGCAAGGCCGCCATCACCCGCGGCATCAGGTTCGCGACGAAGGTCCAGGCCCTCAATCAGAAGATCCCCCGCCTCGAGCGGGTCCACATCCTCGGCGAGTACCTGCCCGTCGACCGCCGCCGCCGCGACCCCGCCAACTGGGCACCGTCCGCCAAGGCGGCCGTCGACGGCCTCGTCGACGCCGGCGTCCTCGAGGACGACGACCACACCCGCGTCACCGGCCCGGACATGCGCCTCGGCGACCTCGCCCAGGACGTCACCGGCCTGCGCCGCCCCCGGCTGCGCCTCATCATCACGGAGATCCTCCTTTGACCATCCCCGCCACCGCACAAGACGTCAAAGCCCTCCTCGAGCAGGGCGCCACCGTCCAGGCCACCTCTGAGCGCACCGGGTTCCCGCGCGGCAGCATCCTCGCCGTCATCAACGGATGGCCCGGCTACCTGCACGACCACGCCACCGACACCGCCGTCCGCCCCGGCAAGGCTCCCCGCGGGCCAAGGCCCACGCCGAAGTCGAAGCCCGCGGCGAAGGCCTCGCCCGTTCGTCCCACGCCGACCGTCGAGGCCTCCGACGGCATCAAGGGCGCCGACGCCGCGGCGATCCTCGGCGTCAACTCCGCGGCCTTCGACGAGCTCGTCGCCGATGGACGTCTCGCGGCCCTGCCACGCAAGCCGAAGGAGTGGCGGAAGTACAAGCGCGAGGAGGTCGAGGCGCTCGCCCTCGAGCTGGCCGCCGAGCGGAACGAGGCGAAGCCCGGGCCTGAACCGGAGGTCACGCCCGCGCCAGAGCTCGAGGACGAGCGCATCGAGGACGAGCCGCCCGCGCTGCAGCCCGACGCCGAGCCGGAGCCCGTCCCGGAAGAGGAGGAGCCTCCCGCCCCGGAGCCCGTCGACGAGCCGCCGGTCGAGAAGCTCGTCCCGGCGCCGGACGCCGAGCCGGAGCTCGTCGCGGGCAACCCGCTCGGCATCGTCAAGGCGCTCGACCAGCTCCTGGACATCGCCGCCACCATCGACGACCCCGAGATCCGCCAGGAGATCGACCTGCTCCGCAAGGGCGTCGCCCAGCTGCGCGCCGTCCTGGAGACCGCCGACGAACGCCGCGCCGCCCGCGCCGAGGTCGCGGCCGCCGAGGAGGCTCTCCGGGCGGCCCGCGGGCGGCTGCTCGCCCTCGAGGACCGCATCATCGCCGCCCGCGAGGAGAGGGCATGACCCGCTTCGACATCACCGCGCGAGGCCTCCACCGCCTCGTCGCACCCGTCCTCCCGCACGCCTCCACCGACCCGGAGATGCCGGCGTACAACGCGGTCCGGATCGAGAGCCCCGGCGGCGAGGTCGTCAACGCCATCGCGACCGACAGGGTCACCCTCGCCGCGACCCGGCTGCAGGTCGACCACATCGCACCGTTCGGCATCACCGTCGACCGCGAGGACCTGGCGGCCGGGCTGAAGGTCTTCAAGTTCACCAAGGACGACAACCCCGACCTGAAGGTGGTCGTCGACGAGCAGCCCGTGCCCGTCAAGCACGAAGGCCTACACGCCCTGGCGCTGCGCATCGACGCCCCCGACGGGACCCGGCTGATGCTCTACGACAAGACCCTGCCGTGGGTCCAGCCGTTCAAGTCCTGGCGGAAGGTCGTCGGCAACCTCATCCACCGCGGTGTCGCCCCGGCGTCGCCCGCGCAGATCCTGTCGCCGTCGCACATGACGCGGTGGGCGAAGGCCGCCGCTCGTGGTGAGCGCCTGTCGGTCTTCATCGGCCCGCAGCCGGGCGACTCCATCCTCGTCCTGGTCGAGGACTGGTTCGTCGGCGTATGGGCCCCCGGAACCCCTCAGCTCGACGCGGACGCCTCGATGCTCCTCACCGCCAGCCCCTGGCACTCCGAACTCCCCAGCCCCCTCGACCACTCCTGACATGCCTCCAGCCGGGTCCGTGGACCGCTCCCGGGCCCGGCTGGTCCACCGCCTACGCACACACGATCTGGAGCCGCACAAGATGGCACGCGACCATGGCCGAATCCACTGGGCCATGTGGAACGACCAGGACTTCCGCGACCTTGATGGAGACGCTCAGCGGCTCTTCATGCTGGCCCTCACCCAGCCCGGACTGTCCTATGCGGGTGTCGTCCCCTACACCCTGCGGCGCTGGTCACAGCTCGCCCGTGACTCGACCGTGCCCAAGCTCCGCAAGGCCGTCACGGCCCTGGAGAAGGCCCGGTACGTCGTCGTCGACGAGGACGCCGAGGAGCTCCTCATCCGCTCCTTCATCCGTAACGACGGCCTCCTGGACTCCCCGAACATCTGCCGGGCGATGGTCAAGGACTTCGCCGCGGTCGGCTCATCGCTCCTGCGCTCGGTCATCGTCTGCGAGATCTACCGGCTCGCCACAGAGAACCCTCGCCAGGGCAACGCCAAGTCCTGGAGCGAAGCCATCGACCCATGGTTTCCCGGAACCCTCCAGCAAACCTTCCGCGAAGGGTTCCAGGGAACCCTCAGCCCAACCCATCTACGGGCCCTCGAATCTGTGGAAAACCAAACCCTCCCCCAAGCCATCTCTTCCGCGCGCGCGGCTCCTGCTCCTGCTCCTAAATACGGCTCTTCTCCCCAGCGCCCCGCGGGCGGCCTGTGCGAGATCCACCGCATCACCGAGCCCTGCGGCGGCTGTGCCGCGGACCGCAAGGCCATCGGCGGCTCCTGACCGCCCCCTCGAGAGGAACATCCATGCCCGAGTTCAACGGCCCCTACGGGATCGCCCGCAGCGTCCCCGCCGAGAGGCTCGTCGACCACCCGGCCGTCGCCTCCTGGATCATCACCGCGCCGCGCTACCACCCGCTGTGGTCGCAGTACGTCCTGTCCGCGGTCACCCTGGACGAGCGCCCCGGCTTCCCGCCGCCGGTGCTCCAGCGCGCCGGCGTCACCCACGAGATCAACGTCGTCACGCTCAACCCCGAATACGGCCCCTACGAGGCCGACACGATCGGTGAGCCGGGCCGCAACCTGCGCTTCCTGACCCCCGTCAACGTGGCCGAGCAGGTCACCGTCACCGACGAGCAGGCCGTCCAGCTCGCCGAGCTCGCCGCCCGGGCCATCGTCGACGGCCGCCTCGAGCCCGAGGCCAGCAACGGCCCTGGCCGCATCCGCGCGGCCTGGCGGGCCGCGATCCAGGAGACCGTCGACCACTTCCGCGACCCGCACCACGGCCGGGCGAACTGATGGCCGCCGAAACCAAGCCCGAGCCGCGGCCCGCCCTGCAGAAGCTCCTCGACTTCGTCGTCGACGCCCGCCCCGACCTGCTCCCCGAGCGCCGCCGCCTCGAGGGCATGATCTGCGGCCACCGCGACGCCGGAGCCAGCTGGAAGAAGATCATTCTCCAGACCGCGGTGATGGTCGCCCACGGCGACGGCCTCAAGGAGCTCGACCTCGCCCTGACCGACCCGACCAAGCTCTTCCGGCGAGGCGGACGATGACCGCCCGCGGCCCCGGCGGCCGGTTCGTCCACACCTGCGACCTGTGCGGCCTGCCCGACCCCTACGACGGCCAGGGCGACGACATCGGCTCATGCGGATGCCCGCGCTGCGACTGCGGCGCGGGCCCGGCCGGCTCCTCGATCGCCTGTCTCTGCGACTTCCCGGGCGAGGACTACTACGACGACGAGGACGAGGAGTACGTCCGCCCCATCACCGACCTGTCCCTCCCGCCCTTCGAGCCGACTGCGAGCAGCCGATGACCGCCAACCCCTCCACCCCGCCCCCGTGCAGCTCCTGCGGCAAGCCCAAGCCCGTCGGCGCCTACCTGTGCCGCGAGTGCTGGTGGACGCTCCCCGCCCGGACCCGCAGCCGCCTCAATCGGCGCGACGACCTGGCGATGCGACGCCTGGCCGACCTGCACGCCGCCCTCCAGAAAGGCACCGCCCTGCACAAGATCCAGGTCACCCAGTGAGCGCCTCCCCCTGGAGCAGGCAGGGCGAGCCGACCGCCCGCCGCGCCGCGGTGCTCCTCGAGGAGATCGACCACACCCTCGCCGCCATCACAGCCCTCGCCCGGACACTCCCCAGGAGCAGCCGATGACCAAGCTCGAAGCGTCGATCGTCCTGGCCGTCGCCAGGATCCACGCCATCCCCCACGCCGAGGCCGCCGCCTGGGTCTCCGACGTCCTCGACAAGGGCACCAGCAGCCCCCACTTCGAGGCCGTCCAGCCCGCTTTCTTCGAAGTCGTCATGCCGGTCTGGACCCAGCTCAAGGGCCTCTTCGCCGCCGTCGCCCCGTTCCTGTCCGAGGCCGATGCGCCGCCCAGCTCGCTCGACCTGAAGTCCTGCCCCGACGGCGAGCCGCACGCCCAGCACGAATGGGACGACTTTCACGGCGCGGCCTGGCTGTGCGGAGCGGTGGGCCGATGAGCCGCCGCAGCCAGGTCGGCAGCCGCCCCTCCCGCCCCACGGCTGCGCCGAACGGCGGGCGCGGCAAGGAACTCCCGCGCGACGAAGCCGGCTTCCCAATGCCCGAGGTCCCGCGCAACCGCAGAGAGCGCCGGGCCCTCGCCGCCTGGCGCCGGAAGAACGGAGGAGCGCGATGATCGCCCGCACCCTCGCCGCGTACCGGGCCGTGTTCGGTCACCAGATCACCCCACAGGCCCCAGCAGCCCCACCCGAGACCCGAGAGTCCACCGCGACGATCAAGACCCCTACGGATGATCACAGGGTCGCGCGGACGATCACCCGTCCCAGGGTCCAGCTCGTCACCCGACGGGCCGCCGGGAGCACCACCCTCACCGCCGTCCTGCCCGGCCCCCTGGGTGAGGTCTGGACCCGGGGTGACCGATGAGCCGCTTCACCGACGCCATCGTCGCCGCCTACGCGCAGTCCACCGCCGCCTACCTACGCGCCCTCGGCCAGCAGGGCGCTCCCACCGCCGCGCCCACCACCCCGGGCCCGACGCCCCCCGCCGTGCCGACCGACGCCGAGCTCGCCGCCGCAGCCGCCGCCACCCGGGCACGCACCGCGGACTACCGGCGGGCCGCCACCCGCTACGAGGACGCCTTCGGCAGCGCGGCCTCCCCCGTGCCCCGCCCGATGCCGAGCCCCGCCGAAGAGGCCGGCCTGACCCCGTGGGAGCGCGCGTGGAACCGCCTCACGCCCGCCGAGCAGAAGTGGAGCAGCTGATGCCCAGGATTGGCCCCCCGGCCAAGCAGGCCTGGACCTGCGCCCACATGCCCGACCTCCAGCCTCCGGAGTGCGGTGAGCCCGCCAACTGGCACGGCATCCACTGGGGCCAGTTCGTCAGCCTGTACTCCTGCGACGAGCACGTCTGGAAGGTCCGCGAGCTCGCCGACGTCGTACATCCGCTCGGCTCCGCCTGCGGCCTGCCCGGCTCGGTCTACGACGACGAGCTGGAGACCTGCCTCCTGCCCGACACGGACCCCAGCCTCGACGCCCTGCTCGCCGCCGAGCCGGAACTCGCAGGGGCCAGCCGATGAACGACCGTCACACCCCGCGCTCAGCAGCCCTGCTCTTCGCCGACGCGCTTGAGTGCCTCGACCTGCTCGAGCCCGCACTAGCCCGTGAACCGATCCGGCACATGCTCCGAGCCGGGATCGAGCAGTGTGCAAGCTCTCACAGCCTGCTCGGCAAACCGGTCAACTACCTTCTCCAGCTCGCGGAGGTGCTCGTCGATGAAGGGCGGCACCGCGCCCCAACGACACGCTCGGACGATCGTGTCGAGTCCGCCGAGGCAACTCTCGCCCGAGTCCGCGAGGTAGTCGCCGACATGAGGGCCGTGCTCGGAATGCAGGGCTGGGTGGTCACTCTGACCGCAGCCCTTAACGAGCCGGGACGGCCCGCATGAAGAGCCTCGACCTGCCGGAGGTCCGGCGCGTCCACACCGAGCACGGCTTCCACTTCGAACCGCCCTGCCCTGACAGCGAGCCTGAGTCCGTCCGGCTGGCGTGGCACGCCGCAGTCGTCGCGCACGAGACCGGGCTCTCGATCAGGCTGTACGACGAGGCGATGCGGCCCGAGCAGCCGAGCCCGGGCTACTACTCGATGGCCGTGGGCTCGAGCGGCATGTCGCCGATGACCTTCTCCCGCGCCTGGAACTTCCTCAGCGGCGTCGAGGTCGGAGCGCAGCACGCGACGGCCGTCGTCGACGTCCTCGCCCAGTTCCGGGACTACCTCGACCGGGACTTCCGGCAGTGGTGCAGCCCGTACGCCATCGCGGCCCAGTACGCGACGAGCCTGATCAAGCAGCTCGACCAGATCATCGCCCGAACGCCACCTCTCGACCAGCAGATGCGCGACGCGGCGACCCTCGATCTCGTCCGAAAGGTCCTCCGGCGCCGGGCGTTCGTCACCGGGCGGGGTGCGATCAGAGCAGTCGCGGTGGCGGACATCGAAGCTGCCCTCGACCAGTTCCAGCGGGACGGAGGCCGCGGGTGATCGGCCGCATCGTCAACGCCGGCCTCCAGCCCGTCATCACCGACAGCGACATCAACCACAGCCTGAGCATCGCGATCATCACAGCCGGGATCCTCGCCTGCCTCGGCTTCATCTGGGGCGCCCTGTTCATCGCCCGCGCGATCATCGGCCGCTGCCCCGACTGCGGCGACCTCCGCCACCAGATCGAGGACCTGCGCCGTGAGCGCGACCAGGCCCTCGCCGACAACTCCCGCACGAGGTGGCACCGATGAAGAACCTCACCACCAGCGCCCTCGCCGTCCTCGCGGTGCTCACCGCGCCGATCGGAGCGCTGATCCAGTGGCTCACCTGACCGACACCGCCGTGGCCGAGCTGCAGCCGCGCCTCGAGCAGACCGGCCTCACCCGCCGGGCCGCCGCCCGGGTCGCCGCGAGCATCGCCGCCCTCGGCGTCGACAGCCCGGACCTCCACTACCTCGAGCCCGTCGCCCGCCGGATGAGCCCGACCGTCCGCCGCGTCCTCGACACCTTCCACGCCACCACCTGGCCCGCGCTGGCCGTCACCGCCCTGCCCGCCCTCGACCACCGCCTCACCCACGCCGCCAAGCAGCGCGCCGCCTGCCCCTGCACCGACCCGCGGCGCTGCCAGCGCTGCCACCCGGCCGGGAACCCGCCCGCAGCGCCGGCCTGGGCCGCCGAGCACCGCCGCCGCACCCGACGAAGGAGAGCCCGATGAGCGACCCTCTGCAGGTCCTGGTCGTGCCCGCCGAGCTCCTCGGCATCCTGCAGGGCCACCCGACCACCTGCTCCACCCTCGGCGGCGATCCCGTCGTCGTCCGGCTCGCCACCGCCGCGGAGTACCGACACCTGCACGAGCTCGGCCGCGCCTACGTCGGTCTCCTCGGCGCACCCGTCCCCCCGGCGATGACCGACGACCAGATCGCCGACATCGTCCGGCCGCTCAACCTCTAAGGACCCGCGTGAACATCGTCGAACGCGCACGCGCCGACCTCAAGCTGGTCGGCGAGTGCTGGCCTGCGCTGCAGGAGCTCCTTGACCCCCAGGCCTGGGCGCCCCGCCAGCCCAGTTTCCTCACCGCGGAGCAGCGCGCCGAGCTCGACTACCAGGCCCGCATCGAGCAGTGGGAGCGCATCGACGTCGCCCCCGGCGCGCACCGCGACGCCGCGAGGGCGGAGTTCATCGACCTGACCGCCGCGATCCGCGCCGAGGCCTACGAGGTCGCCGACACCATCGCCTGGGCCCTCATCCGCCCCCCGTGGCTCCCCCACACCCGCCCCCGCCAGTCCATCGACCACCACCTGGAGTTCGCGCACCGCCACTTCGGACAGGTCACCGACCTGCTCGTCTCCGAGTGGGTCGTCGCACGGGCCCGCGACATGGCCGCCCAGTGCGGGAGGGCCCTCGCCCTCGCCTACGACGGCCAGACCCTCAAAACCGTCTGCCCCTGGTGCAAAGGCGGCCTGGCCGGCACACCGAGCCTCCGCGTCCGGATCCTCCCCCACGGCGACATCGCCGTCATCTGCGAGTCCGACATTCCGTGCGAACCGCCCTCGAGGAAGACCGGCACCTGGTGGAAGGGCCGCCCCGCCTGGGCCTTCCAAGACTGGACCTGGCTCGCCAAGGAGCTGCACCGCGACGACGACCGAAAGAGGAAGACCGGATGAAGGACCTGATCGAGTTCCTCAATGCCCGCCTGGACGAGGACGAGGCCGCCGCCCGCGCCTGCCCGCTGACCGACTGGTCCGTGGACGGTCCGCCTCCCGAGCACTACGCCCACACCAGCACATCGAGCCTGCTCCTCGGCCGCGCGGCCGAGCGGACCTTCCACCACCTCGCGCTGCCGACGATGCACACGGGCGCGAGCCTGCACCACGCAGCCCGCCACGACCCGGCGCGCGTCCTGCGCGACGTCGCGGCCGTCCGGCAGCTCATCGCCGAGTACGAGGAAGCCGACCGGACCACGCGCTACCCCGACTACGACGGCGGCCAGGCTGACGGCCTCGCCCGCGCGCTCCACTTCCTCGCCGCTGCCTACTTCGAGCACCCCGACTACCCCGGATGAAAGACACCAGGGTCAAAGATCCGGTTCGCTTTGACGCAGGTGAGAGGCCTGTGGAAAACTAAGCCCCCTAACCAGACGTATGCCCGAAAGGGCACAGCCCGGAGCGCCTCGCGCCCGGGCTTTTTTCATGCCCGAAGGAGGATCCCCGTGCCCCTGCGTATCAGCACCGCCGTGCGCAACGCGATGGTCGCCGCGGCCGTCGCCCTGATCGACGGCGGCTCTGGCCCCGGCGTCATCCGCATCTACAGCGGCGCCCAGCCCGCCACCCCCGCCACCGCGCCGTCCGGCACGCTCCTGGCGGAATTCACCCTCAGCGACCCGGCCTTCGGCTCGCCGTCCGCGGGCGTCGTCACCCTCGACGTCACCCCGGCCCTCACCGACACCGGCATCACCGACGGCACCGCCGGATGGGTCCGCTTCCTGGACTCCACCGAGGCCGCCGGCACCGGGCTCGGCTGCATGGACGGCACCGTCACGGCCACGGGCGGCGGCGGCCTCGTCGAACTCAACTCGACCACGATCTCCACCGGCGTGGCGGTCGAGATCACCGGCGGGACTTTCACCCAGCCCGCTTCCTAAAGCGAGGGGGTGACCCGTGACGACGCTGACCAACAGCTTCGAGGGCGGGACCGACGGCGTCGCGATCTCCACCGGCAACTCCGGCGGCGCGAGCGGGAACGCTTGGAACAGCGTCACCATCGACCCGACCTGCGCGTGCGAGTACGACAACGCCGGGCCGCTGCTCGGCTCGATGGCGATGCTCACCTCCTCGGGAGGCACAGCCGGCCAGTCCTACGTCGCATGGACGACCGGCCTGACCGGCAACACCGTCTACTCCCGGACGTACCACCGGTTCCCCAGCGGCAACCCGGTCGGCAGCGCGGTCAACTTCCTGCGGATCCTGACCAGCAGCAACGGGATCATGGGGACCGTCCGCGTCAACACGAACGGGACGATCAGCGCCCTGTACAACACGGGGACGTTCCTGACCTCGACCAGCGCCACCATCACCGCAGGCCGGTACTTCCGGTGCGAGGTCCTGATCACCGGCGGCGCGACCGGCGAGATGACCGTCCGGCTCTACATGGACGCCGATCCCCACTCGACCACTCCCACCGACACCCTGTCCGCGACGAACGTGAACGTCGGCACGGGCAGCCCCGCGAGGCTGCGCGTCGGCGTCACCACGCCCGTCGCGAACGTCGCTGGCTTCTGGACCGACGCGGTCGCCTTCAGCGACTCCGGCTGGATCGGCCCCGCGGCGACCCCCAGCAACACGGGCACCCTCGCCGGGACCTTCCAGCCACTCAGCGGCGACTTCGACGGCACCGTCAAGGTCAACGGCGCCCTCACGGGCACCTTCCCCGCCCTCACCGGAACGTTCGCCGGGAGCCGCGCCGTAGCCGGGACCTTCGCCGGGACGCTCCCCAAGCTGACCGGGACGGCCTCCGGGCTCGTCGTCGTCTCCGGCGACGTCGACGGCATCCTGCCCACCCTCACCGGCTCCGTCGTCGGCGAGGTCGAGGTCCGCGGCGCACTGGCCGGCGTGCTCCCCGCCCTGACCGGCGCCGCCGCCGGGGCCCTCACCATCTCCGGCGACGTCGACGGCACGCTGCCCGCGCTGACCGGCCAGGTCACCGGCCAGCAGGCCCGCACCGGCACCTTCGCCGGTACCCTCCCCGCCCTGACCGGCGCTGCGGCCGGACGCGTCACCGTCTCCGGCGACCTCGACGGCACCCTCCCGGCCCTCACCGGCGCGGCCAGCGGGACCGTCACCGTCGAAGGCGACGTCGACGGCACGCTGCCCGCGCTCACCGGCTCGGCGACCGGCACCGTCCGCGTCTCCGGCGACGTCGACGGCCTGCTGCCCGCCCTCACCGGCCAGTTCACCGGCCAGGGCGAAGGCCACACCGGAACGATCAACGGCACCCTCCCCGCGCTCACCGGGACCGCCAGCGGGACCGTCACGGTCGAAGGCGACGTCGACGGGATCCTTCCCGCGCTGACCGGCTCGGCGTCCGCGACCGTCCGCGTCCAGGGCGCGCTCGCCGGCGCGCTCCCCGCTCTGGAAGGCCGGTTCTCCGGCGGTGCCCCGGGCTCGGTCGTCGGGACGATCACCGGCGTCCTCCCCGCCCTCACCGGCACCCTTCAAGCCACCCTGCGGAACAGCGGCACCTTCGCCGGTGCCCTCCCCGCCCTGACCGGCATTGCGGCCGGACGCGTCACCGTCACCGGCGCTGCAGCCGGAACCCTCCCGGCCCTGACCGGCTCCATCCCCGGGAAGGTCACCAGCCGCGGCACCGTCGCAGGACTGCTGCCCGCGCTGACCGGCGACCTCGAGGCCCGCATCACCGTCCGGGCGCTCCTCGCGGGCGTCCTCCCTGCGCTCACCGGCGCGTTCGAAGGGGAGGTCGCGAGATCCGGACGGGTCAACGGCACCCTGCCAGCCCTCGCCGGATCCTTCACCGCGACCTCGGACTACGCGCCCGACCCGCCGACCCTGACCGGCACCCTCACCATCACCGGCCGGGCCCGCGGCACAGCCGTCCAGGCGACCGGCCGAGCCACCGCCACCATCACCACCTGAGGAGGAGCCGTGCCCGAACTGGTCAACTTGAGGCTCTTCCAGGCGAACGACGAGACGCTGCACGTCACCGTCAAGACCGACGAGCAGCCGTCAACACCATGGGACCTCTCCGAGGTCGACAACATCACCATGGTCATCAAACCGACCGCGGCCAGCCCCGACGGCGACGGCATCACCCTCATCATCGGCAACGGCATCACCGTCACCGACGCCGAGGCCGGCGAGCTCGAGATCGACATCACCCGCCTCATGCTCGCCAGCACCGACACCCGCTGGTACCGGCTCGACCTCACCCAGGCCAGCCGCCTCCGCACCATCCTGTACGGCCGCCTCACCGTGACCGACACCTGATCGTCCCGACCCCGCAGCCCTACCCCCGAGGGGCAGCGCGCGCCTGCAGGGTCGGGGCCACAACGTCCGGCCTGGCCCGCGGGGTCATGGGGATGGGCCGAGGCCAGGCCGGACCAGACCAGCACCGCGACCATCCCCGCGCGGCGAACCCATCCCACCGAGAGGCACCCATGTCCGAGACCGCACAGATCGTCCGCACCTGGACCGCCGCCGACGTCCACGCGGCCCCCGAGCTACACGGCGCGCTCAGCACGCTCATGGCCGTCCACGGCATCGACACCGCCGAAGTCATGGCCGTCAGCCTCTGCCTCGACGGCCTCGACATGAAGCTCCGCGTCCACAGGGCTGACCTGCTCAACGGTCGCAAGCAGCCCGACCCCGCCCGCCCGGGTGAGGTGCTCATGCAGCCCGACACGGACCTGCCCGCCGGGTCGATCCTCGACATCGTCACCGAGGCCCGCCTGCCCGACGACTCCATGATGGCCCAGCTCCTCGAGCAGATGGACGAGGACTGAGCCATGGCCATGGCCAAGCCCACCCTCCCCATCCGCCTCGCCCTCGGCCCCGGCGAGCCCGTCGAGGTCGGCACCCTCACCCTCGACCCGCACGGCGACGGCGAGCTCACCCTCACCGAGACCAGCCTCGCCGCGGCCCTGCGCGCGGCCGCCAACGCCCTCGCCCCAGCGCAGCAGCGCACGCTCCTCGTCCAGCCCGGCGACGTCCTCGTGATCAGCAACCTCGCGGGTGGGAGCAGCATGACCGACCAGGAGCTGCACAGCATCCGCGAGAAGATACGTGAGCGCACCGGCGCCGCGCACGTCGTGATCTTCGAGGACGACGTCCAGCTCACCACGCTCAGACGAGACGAGCTGGACACCAAGGTCATGCCGACGGATGGCGAGACCTTCGAGGAGTACCAGGCGCGCACCGGCACCCCCTCCCCTCCTCCCACCCCCCACGCCCCGGACGCCTGACCCATGGCCGAGGCATGGCGCACCACCCCGCTTCCCCCCAACTGGCCAGCGATCCGGCGCGCCGTCCTCGCTCGCGATCAGCACGCGTGCCAGATCCGCGGGCCGCGCTGCACCGGCAAGGCGACCGACGTCGACCACATGGGCGCGGCCGATGACCATCGGCCCGAGGTCCTGCAGTCCGCGTGCGGGACCTGCCACGCCAGCAAGACCGGACGAGAGGCACAGGCCGCCCGCGCCCCGCAGGAGACCCGCGCCCGGCCGAGGCCTCAGGGACATCCGGGCCTGCTCGCTGCCCCCTCACCCTCCGTGACCCCGAGGGGTGGGGAGGGACCCCCCTAGGGGGCGCTCAGAACGGCAGGGGTTAGCGCCTCGCTCCGTGTACGGGTCTGGGGATCCTGGGCCGCCACGGACCGTCACAGAGGGAAGGGGGTGCCGCGCATGGCCGGAGCAGGGCCGCCCCCGGCAGAGGCCGGGGGCAAGCGCCGCCGAAACGCCGACGTCTTCGAGGACCAGGCCGTCGAGGTCCCGCGCAACTCCGCGGTGGCCAAGCCGCCGCCGTTGCCCTACGCCCGCAAGTACCTGCAGGCGACCCGGGCCTGGTACGCCACGTGGGCGGCCGCGCCGCAGGCCGCCGCCTGGGTCGACACCGACTGGCAGCGGCTGCACATGCTGGCCCCGCTGGTCGACGCCTACTGGCGGCACCCGACCAAGGAGCTCATGGCGGAGATCCGGATCAACGAGAGCTTGCTCGGCGCGACGCACGTCGACCGGCTCCGCGGCCGCATCAAGTTCACCGCCGGGCAGGGCCCCGCCCCCGGCGGCGCCGCGCCGAGGAAGGTGGACGACCTGACGGCGCAGCGCCGGCGGCGGATGACGGATGCCTCGTGAGCTCGTCTACGCGCCGGACCACTCGCGGGACCTGTCCCTCGGACTGCTGGCCTGGGCCTGGGTGGAGCACTTCTGTGTCCACGGGCCCGGCGACGTCCAGGGCATGGCCGTCGAGCTGGACGGGGAGTTCGGCGGGTTCCTCGTTGACGCCTACGCGCTGCGTCCGGAAGGCCGGAAGATCTACGACACCGCGGTCATCAGCCGCGGCAAGGGCCGAGCGAAGTCCGAGCTGGCCGCGTTCTTCGCACTCTTCGAGGCCTTCGGGCCGTGCAGGTTCGCCGGGTGGGCCGAGGGCGGCGAGGTCTACCAGTGGCGGGACTTCGTCTACCAGTACGAGCCCGGCGAGGCCATGGGCCGGCCGATCCTCTACCCGTTCATCCGGTGCCTGGCGACCGAAGAGACGCAGGTCGGCAACACCTACGACAACATCTTCTACAACCTCACCGAGGGCCCGCTCGGCGAGGACCTGCCGTCCGGCGCGGCTGGCCTCACCCGGACGTTCCTGCCCGGCGGCGGGGAGATCCGCCCGTCGACCGCGAGCAGCTCGGCGAAGGACGGCGGCAAGGAGACCTTCACCGTCGCGGACGAGACGCACCTGTACACCACGCCCGAGCTGCACCGGATGTACAAGACCGTCGACCGGAACTGCCGCAAGCGTCGCGACGCGCAGCCGTGGATGTTCCAGACCACGACGATGTACCAGCCGGGCGACGACAGCGTCGCGGAGAAGACCCACGACCGCGCCAAGCTGATCGCCCAGGGCCTGACCCGCGAGTCCCGCCTGTTCTTCGACCACCGCGAGGCCCCGGCGAAGGTTGACCTGACCAGCCGCGAGGAGCTCACCGCGGCGCTGCGCGAGGTGTATGGGCCCTTCGCGGACGCCCTCGATCTCGACGGCATCATCGAGAACGAGTTCTGGAACGTCCAGAAGGACCCCGAGGAGTCCCGCCGGTACTTCTTCAACCAGCCGACGGCCGCCCGGGACGCCTGGGTGACGGCGCCGCAGTGGAAGGCCTGCGCCGACGACTCCCTGAAGCTCGCCGACGGCGACATGATCACCATGTTCTTCGACGGCAGCACGAGCGACGACGCGACCGGCCTCGTCGGGTGCCGGATGGGCGACGGCGCGCTGTTCGTCATCGGCTGCTGGGAGCGGCCGCCGGGCAAGGCCGGCGAGGGCTGGCGCGTCGACCGGGCCGACGTCGACCGCGTCGTCCGCGAGGCCTTCGCCAGGTACGACGTCCTCGCATTCTTCGCCGACGTGAAGGACTTCGAGAACCACGTCGACACGTGGGCCAACGAGCTCGGCAAGGGCCTGCTCGTCGAGGCCACCGGCGGCCGCGCCCGCCATGCCGTCGCCTGGGACATGCGCGGCAGGAACGCGGAGTTCACCGAGGCGACCGGGCGGAGCCTCATCGACATCCGCGAGCGCGACCTCACCCACAACGGCGACGCCCGCCTGCAGCGGCACGTCCTCAACGCGCGACGCCGGCCGAACAAGTACGGCGTGGCCATTGCGAAGGAGGGGCGTGAGTCCCCGAAGAAGATCGACCTGGCGGTATGCGCGATCGGCGCGCGGATGGCCCGCCGCCTCGTGCTCGCCCATCCGAAGTGGGCCAAGCGGAAGAAGAGAACCGGACGTGCGGCGTTCTGAGAGGGGGAGGACCAGGTGCTGAATGCTGAGGGCGTGGCCGCGGCGGCGAAGATGCTGCTGGAGTTCCGGCAGGCCGAGCGCGGACGTCTCAACCGCATCCGCTCATACCTGAAGTCCGACCCGAGCCGACGGCCGGAATGGGTGCCCGCAGGCGCGCCGGTCGAGGTGCAGCGCATCGCCGCGATCTCGCGCGTGAACATGATGAAGTTCGTCGTCAACAGCAGGGTCCAGGCGATGTACGTCGACGGCTACCGGACACCGCGCAGCGCACAGGACGTCCCGGTCTGGGACACCTGGCAGCGCAACAAATGGGACCTGCGGCAGATCGGCGTCCACCGCGCCGCGCTCGGCTACGGCGTGTCCTATGCGACCGTCCTGCCCGGCCGCCCGGTACCCGTGATGCGCGGCGTCAGCCCGCGGGCGATGACCGCGGTGTACAGCGACGACAACGACGACTGGCCCGTGCTCGCCCTCGAGCAGCGCCGCACCAGCTGGCGCCTCTACGACGAGACGCACATCTACCCCCTGCAGGGCACCGACGAGCTGCTCGTGCCGGCTGGCGCGCCGATGGAGCACAAAGCGGTCATGGACGGTGAGCCGGTCTGTCCGGTCGTCCGGTACCGCGACACCGACGACCTGGACGACCCGATCGTCGGAGTGGTCGAGCCGCTCCTGGACCTGCAGGACCAGATCAACGTGACCAGCTTCGGGCTGCTCGTCGCCCAGCACTACGGCGCATTCCGCCAGCGGTACATCCTCGGCTGGCTCGCCGAGACCGAGCAGGAGAAGCTCAAGGCCGGCGCGTCGAAGATGTGGACGTTCGAGGACCCAGAGGTCAAGGTCGGCGAGTTCGGGCAGACCGACCTCAAGGGCTACATCGAATCGCGCGAGGCGACGCTCCGCCACATCGCGACGGTCTCTCAGACGCCGGCGCACGAGCTCCTCGGCCAGCTCGTCAACCTGAGCGCGGAGGCGCTCGCGGCGGCCGAGGCCGGGCACCGGCGGGCCGTCGTGGAGAACCAAACGGCGGTCGGCGAGGCCCACGAGCAGACCCTGACGCTCGCGGGCACCTACCAGGGCCTGGAACCCGAGCCGTCCGCCTCGGTGCGGTGGCGCGACACCGAGGCCCGCTCGCTCGGCATGGTCGCCGACGCGCTCGGGAAGATGGCGACGATGCTCGGGATCCCCGTGAAAGCCCTGTGGGAGCGGATCCCGGGCGTCACCGACGACGACCTCGAGCGGTGGACCACCCTCGCCGTCGAGGGCGACGCGCTCACCCAGCTCACCGCGACCCTGGACCGGCAGGCCGCGGCCGCCCAGCCCGCACCGGCACCGGCCCCGGCGCCTGAGCCGGTCCCGGCGGGTGCCTGACCGTGGCCGGTACCGCCGTCCTCACCCAGCAGCACCGCACCCAGCAGCTGGCCGTCCGCGCGGCGATGCTCCGCGACCTCGCGCTGCTGTGGCCGACGTGGGAGACCGGCAACATCAGCGAGTTCGGCCAGTTCATCAGCCTCGCCGAGACCCTGCTGGGCGCCCGCCAGCAGGAGTCGGCCGGGCTGGCCGCCACCTACTACCGCGCGTTCCGGCGGGCCGCGGGCGTGACGGGTGCGGCCGAGCCGAAGCTCGCCGAGCGCCTCCTGTCGGTGGACGTCTCGGCCGCGCTCCGGGCGACCGGACTGGCCGGGACGCTCCGGGCCCTGCGCGCCGGCCAGCCGCCGCAGGCCGCGGCGCGCACCGGGTTCTCGCTGCTCGCCGGGTCCGCTATCCGGCTCACCCTGTCCGGCGGCCGGGCCACCATCGAGGCCAGCGTCCAGGCCGACCCGAAGGCGCGCGGCTGGGCGCGCGTCACCTCCGGCTCGCCCTGCGACTTCTGCGCGATGCTCGCCTCCCGCGGCGCCGTCTTCAAGTCCGAGCGGACCGCCGGGTTCGAGGCGCACGACAACTGCGCCTGCACCGCTCAGCCGATCTTCGCCGGGACGCCGCTACCGCCCGGGAACGAGCGGTACGCGCGCCTGTGGGAGGAGAGCACTGCGGGCCTGTCCGGTGCCGACGCCCGCAGCGCCTTCCGCAAAGCCCTGTCCGAGGGCTCATAGACCAGCGCCACGGCCGCGCTTCGTACGGCCGGAGATCCACCCACTCGAATCGAGGAGATCCACCATGTCCGAAGAGGGCAAGCCCACCCCGTCCACCGGGGGAGACGACAAGACGTTCACGCAGGCCGACGTCGACCGCATCGTGGCCGACCGGCTCAAGCGCGAGCGGGCGACCGTCGCTGAGAAGTACAGCGACTACGAGGAGCTGAAGGCCAAGGCGAAGACCGCGGACGCCAGCAAGTCGGAGCTCGAGAAGCTCAACGAGCGTATGGAGGCCGCGGAGAAGCGCGCCGACGACGCCGACCGCAAGGCGCTCCGCATGGAGGTCGCCCAGTCCAAGGGTCTGAGCCCGGCGCAGGCCAAGCGCCTCAGCGGGGCGACCCGCGAGGAGCTGGAGACCGACGCCGACGAGCTGCTGGAGACCTTCGGGACGGCCGCCAAGAAGGACGAGCCGAAGGACGAGAAGAAGGACGGCAAGGCCAAGCCCGAGGAGGGCAGCCCGTTCGGGCGGCCCCGCGAGCGGCTGGTCCCCGGAGCGGCGCCGGACGCCGAGAAAGAGCCGTCCGCCAAGGACATCGCCGATCAGGTCCTTGGATCCATCTGACCGCCACGGCGCAGGCCGTGGCCACGCAACCTGAGGAGAGAACATGGCGCTGGTCACTGCCAAGCGCATTTCCGCGATCTCGGTGGAACTGCTGTCGCGCGCCCTCGTGCTGCCGATGACCGTCGCCCGCGTGCCGGGCGAGGAGTTCACCGGCGACGCGGGCGACACCATCACCGTGCGGGTCCGCAACATCCGCACCGCCCGCAAGCAGGCGACGCCCGGCGCGGGGATCACCTACGACGCGCTGAACGAGACGCCGGTCGACGTCACCCTCGAGCACTGGTACGACGCCGCCCGCATCACCGACGAGCAGCAGTCCCTGCAGCTCGTCGACTTCGCGACGCAGGTGACCGCTCCGCAGGTCGCGTCCGTCGCGGTCGCGGCCGAGAACATCCTCGCCGCGAAGATGAACGGCCTCGCCGCGGAGGGCTCGTTCGCCACGACCGCCACGGAGGCCGACACCCGGGCGAAGCTGCTGCTGGCCCGCCAGGCCCTGTCGGCGGCGAACGTGCCGCCCGGCGATCGTTTCCTGGCGGCCGCGCCGGACATCGTCAACCGGATCCTGAGCGTCCCCGACTTCACCCGGGCCGACGCGATGGGCGACGGCCGGTCCAGTGCGCTCCGCGACGCCATCGTCGGCAAGGTGCTCGGGTTCACCGTGGTCGAGGCGAACGGCCTGACCGCGGGCACCGCCCTGGGCTACCACCGCAGCGGGTTCGTGTTCGCGAACAAGGCGCCGGTCGCCCCCCGCGGCCTGCCCTCCGAGCAGTCCGCCACGACCATCGCGCAGGGCATCGCGATGCGGCAGGTGTTCCAGTACCAGCCGGACATCCTGTCCGACACCTCGGTCATGTCGTCGTTCGCCGGCGCGGCCACGGTCGACGGCAACCGGGTCTTCAAGCTCGACACCACCGCCCCCTGACCGATGGCCGCGCTCATCACGGTCGCGGACCTGCTAGCACGGCCGGGGTTCGGCAACGTCGACGAGAGCCAGGCCGAGGCGGTCATCGACGACGCCTCAGCCCTTGTCGCCGACGTCGCCGCCCCGGTCGTGCTGACCGCGCAGACGCTGCCCAAGTCGATCGTGCCGGTCCTGGTCTCGATGGTAGGGCGCGGCCTGCACAACCCGCGCGGCCTGCAGAGCGAGCAGCTCGGCGACTACGGCTGGCAGGGCGGCGGCACCGCGGCCGGCCTGTACCTCACCCGCGAGGAGACCCGGATCGTCCGGCGCGCGGTCGGCAAGCTCGGCGTCGGCACGGTCACCCTCGAGGGCGACCTGCCGCTCCCGCCCGGCGTCCCCGGTCCTCTCGGCTACGAAGACCGATTCCTCGAATCCCTGTGAAGGGGGAAACATGATCACCTACCGGAACACCCTGACCGGCCGGACCGTCGACCGGCCCGGCCCGGACGACGTGATGGACAAGTCGGACCGCTGGGAGCGCGTCGGCGCCGACGGCGACGTCGACCAGCGCGAGATCGTCCGGCACGACCAGCAGGCTCGCGAGACGGTCATCCCGCCGCGTTATGACCCGTCCCAGCACACGGTCGCCGAGGTCAACGAGCACCTCGCCACCCTCGACCCCGAGGAGCGCGCCCGGGTGCTGGCCGCCGAGCGCGACGGCAAGGCCCGCCGCGGCATCCTCGCGGCCGCCGACCCGACCGACAACCCGACCGTCGACCCGGACGCCGAGTGATCGACCACCTGCTGAACGGGACCCGTCAGGTGTGGAGGCCGACCACCACGCCTGACGGGAAGGGCGGCCAGACCGTCACCCACCAGCACGTCGGCGACGTCCCCGTGAAGGTCGACCAGCCGTCCGCCGCCGAGAAGATGACGGCCGACCAGTGGGGAGCCGAGCACACCCACTCGGTCTACCTGCAGGCGGACGCCGACGTCGACCGCAACGACCAGCTCCGCGGCGACGGCCAGGTCCTCGAGGTCCTGGCGATCGTCGACCCGTCCCGGAACACCTACTCCAAGGCGATCTGCACGCTCGTCCAACACGAAGGAGTCTGACCATGGCCTCTCTCGGCCTCACCAAGGTCCCCATCGACGGCGGCCTGGCCGACCTGGCCGCCGCCGCGGCCCCCGCGACCGTGAGCGGCGACACCGCGCCCTGCGGGCCCGGCCGGGTCCTCTACGTCAACAACGGCGGAGGCTCACCGCTCACGGTGACCGCCGTCAGCCCCGGCAGGGTGAAGGGCCTCGACATCGAGAACCCGGCCCTGGTCCTGGCCGCAGGCAAGGCCGGGCTCCTCCCGCTGCCGCAGCTGCTCGCCGGCGTCGACGGCCGGGCCGCGATCACCTACAGCGGAGTGACGTCCGTGACCGTCCTGGCCCTCGAGCTGGGCAGCTGAGACGTGTCCGAACCGGACCGGCCCGCAGGAGTGCCGGACGCCGAGACGATCACCAGCCAGGAGGAGCTCGAGCAGGCGGTCGGCGAGAAGCTGCGCGGCCCCGTCGCCTACTGCCGCCCGTCCGTCGTCACCGGGATCACGCCGGACGGGTGGAAGCACCTCCGCGCGGGCGACGTGATGATCGAGACCTACGAGTCCGACGACGGGCGGCGCTTCTTTCTGGCCAGGCCCGCGTGATCGAGCCGACCTGGTGAGGGTCGCGGTGAGCATCCTCGGCACCGAGGTCCTGGCCTTCGAGGTCTCCCTCGGCGGCACCCAGGCCGAGCCCGCTGAGGTCGAGTACGGGGTGCCGTTCGGGTTCTCCGGATCCGGCGGCGGCCACATCGAGCGCTCCGACCAGGACGAGGAGGACTGAGATGGATGAGCCCACGGGCCCGCAGCAGTGCAGGGCGAACGCCGAGGACGCGATCGGCAGGGACGACCTGCCGACGGCCGGGGTCTGGGCGCTCCTGGCGGTCGCCGGGGAGCTGCACGAGATCCGGGCACTGCTCCGGAAGGGGCGCTGAGATGGCGCGCAGGCGAGGGATCGAGGGCATGGCGCAGCTGCGCCGCCAGCTGGACGAGCTCGGCGAGGAGATCCGCGGCGCGGCCCTCGAGGCCGTGGAAGAGGCCGCCGAGGCAGTCCGGGACGACACCCGGGCGAACGTGCGGGTCGACACCGGGGCCGGCCGGGACGGCGTCGTCGTGCAGATGGACGCCGCGACGATCTCCGCCGAGGTCGGCTGGGTCGACCCGGACCTGTACTACATGGCCTTCCAGGAGCACGGCACGTCCTCGATCCCGGCGAACCCGGCCCTCACCGCGGCCGCCGAACAGGAGCGCCGCCGCCTCCCCGGCCGCATCGAGCGGGCGATCGGCGGCGGCCGATGATCGCCGAGGACGCCCTCGACCCGGTACAGCAGGCCGTCTACGACGTGCTCGCCGCTGACGCGGTCCTGGAGGGCCTGGGCTGCACCATCTGGGACGAGGTCCCCGAGGGGACGCCGCGCCCCTACATCGTGCTCGGAGAGTCGATGGAGACCCCCGACCGGGACCTGGCCACGCACGGCAGGCAGACGGTCGAGACGCTCCACATCTGGTCGAAGAAGCGCGGCATGACCGAGACCAAATTGATCATGGCGCGCGTCCAGGCGCTCCTCGACCACCAGCCCCTCACGATCGCCGGTCACCGGCACATCGTCACGCGCTGGGAGTTCGGCCAGACCCTGCGGGACCCCGAGCCCGGCATCCGCCACGGCGTCACGAGGTTCCGCATCATCACAGAACAGGAGATCAGCCCATGAGCGGCTTGAACGCCTTCGGGACCCTGCTCAAGCGGGGGAACGGAGCCCCGAGCGAGGTCTTCACGGCCATCGCCAACGTCACCAGCATCAACCCCCCGGGCATGAGCCGGGAGACGCTCGACATGACCGCCCACGACAGCGAAGACGGCTGGATGGAGTTCCTGGGCGGCCTCAAGGACGGCGGCGAGGTGAGCACGGACATCAACTACATGCCGGCCGTCCACGACACCCTGATCGCCGACTTCGACGACGACGAGCCGCGCAACTACCAGATCGTCTTTCCCGACCCGGACCAGACCACCTGGACGGTAGCGGTGATCCTGACCGGCTTCGAGCCGGAGGCCCCCTACGACGACAAGCTGTCCGCCTCGCTGACCTGGAAGGTCAGCGGCAAGCCCGACCTCACGACGGAGTCCTGACGTGCTGCTCAGCAAAGACGCCATCCTCGCCGCCGACGACCGGCCGTACCAGGACGTCGAGGTCCCCGAGTGGGGCGGGACGGTCCGCGTGATCGGCCTGTCCGGCACCGACCGCGACGCCTTCGAGGCCGCGTTCGTCGACGCCCGGGCCAAGGGCGGCCCCAGCGCGGGCGCCCGCCTGCAGAACTTCAGGGCCAAGCTCTTGGTGAAGTGCATCATCGGCGAGGACGGGGAGCGCATCTTCGCCGACGCTGACGCCAAGAACCTCGGCGCGAAGTCCGGCAAGGTCGTCGACCGGCTCTTCGACATCGCCCGCAGCCTGTCCGGCATGGACGATGACGCGGTCGAAGAGGGAAAAGGCGGCTCCGAGAGCGACCCGACCGACAGCTCTACTTCCGGCTAGCGGGCCACCTCGGCGGAATGACCGTCGCCGAGCTCCTCGCCCGGATCAGCTCGGCCGAGATCACCGAGTGGGCCGCGTACGAGGAGATCGCCGGGCCTCTCGGACCGGCCCGCGGTGACATCCAGACGGCGCTCGTCGCCTCCACGATCGCCAACGCCAACCGCGGCAAGGGCCCCAAAGCCAAGATCAAGGACTTCCTCCTCACCTGGGACCGAAGGCCGCAGACCTGGCAGGAACAGCTCGCGATCGTCAAGCAGCTCCACGCGCGGATGACCCGCAAGAAGGGAGGCGACGACGATGGCGAGACTCGCTGACCTGCTGGTGCGCATCGGCGTCGACGCCGAGCAGGTCGACCAGGACCTCGGCAAGGTCGACGGGTTCTTCGAGAAGCACGGCGCGAAGTTCGAGGCGGCCGGGGCCGCCCTGGGCGCGACCGCCGGCGCCGCCATCGCTACCGGTCTGACCGCCGGGATGGAGAAGGAGGTGGCGGTCGACAAGCTCGCCGCCAACCTCGGCGCGACCGGCGCGGAGGCCTCGAAGCTCGGGAAGATCGCCGGGAACCTATACGCGCAGGGCCTCGGCGAGGGGATGGGGGACGTCACCGAGGCCGTCGACGCCGTGATGTCCTCGATCAAGGGCATGCGCAACGCCGGAGCCCCAGCGATCGAGGATCTGACCGCGAAGATGCTCAACCTCGCCAAGGGGACGGGCGTCGACGTGGCCGAAGCCGCATTGTCCGCCGGGACGATGATCCAGTCGGGGCTGGCCAAGGACGGTGTGCAGGCGGTCGACATGCTGACCGCCTCGATGAAGGGGATGGCACCCGTCCTCCGCGAGGAGCTTCTCGGCCACATGGACGAGTACTCGCGCCACCTGGCCCGCTTCGGGATCACCGGCGACCGCGCGGTCTCCTTCATCCGCAAGGCGGCCGAAAAGGGGAAGTTCTCCTTCGACAAATGGATGGACGCAATCGGTGAAGTCGAGAAGAGAATTCTCGGCGCCGATACCAACACCGCCGACGCCTTCAAGGCTCTGGGCCTGAACTTCGACCAGATCCGCAACAAGGTGGGCAAGGGCGGCGCGGCCGGGCAGGAGGCGATCTCCCAGCTCGCAGCCGCCTTGTCCAAGGTCAAGAACCCGGCCGAACGGTCCGGTCTCGCGTTCAAGATCTTCGGAACGCAGGCCGAGGACATCGCCAAAATGGGCCTACCCGCCTTCCTGAGCGAGCTTCAGAAGACCGACGGCCAGCTCGATAAGTCGGCAGGGGCGGCCGAGAACTACGGCAAGACCCTGAACGACAACGCCGCGACGGGCATCGAGTCATGGCGGCGGAAGACCGAGCAGGCTCTCGCCTCGATGGTGAACGCCGAGGGCGTGATGGGCGACACCGCGCAGGCCGTCGCCGGGATCAGCCAGGTCGTCTCGCCGATCGGCGCGGACCTGGGCGGCATGGCGCTGGCCGCGGTCGTCGGCGCGAAGGCCGTCGGCGGCATGGCCAAGGGCGTCGCGAAGGGCGCCGTCGCCATCGCCTCCGGCGCGAAGACCTCGGTCCTGTGGCTCGGCCGGCAGGGCAAGGCCGCCGCGCTGGCGTCCGCGCGCGGCGTCCGGGCGGGCGCGGTGATGGTGGCCAGCGCCGCCAAGTCGGCGGCGGCGACCACTGTCTCGGCCGCGCGCGTGGTCGCCGGGTGGGTCCTCATGGGGATCCAGTCGCTGCTCGCCGCGGCGAAGGTCGCGGCGGCGTGGCTGATCTCGATGGGCCCGATCGCCATCGTGATCGCCGCGGTCGTCGGCCTGGTCGTCTTGATCGTTAAGAACTGGGACAAGATCAAGGCCATCGTCGCGACCGGTTGGAACTGGGTGCGGCAGAAGACGTCCGAGCTCTGGACCTGGGCGGTCAACTTCATCAAGCAGCACTGGCTGCTCATCCTCGCCGTGGTCACTGGACCGATCGGCCTGCTCGTCGGCCTGATCGTCAAGAACTGGGAGAAGATCAAGTCGTTCACGTCGTCCGCTCTGTCCGCCGTCGTCCGATTTTTCGTCAACGGGTTCGTCCGCGCGAACGCGGCCGTCGCTCGCGGCGTCCAGACCGTGGTCGGCTGGGTGAAGGGCCTTCCCGGCCGGATCCTGCGCGCCATCGGCAACCTCAACATGCTCCTCGCCAGCGCCGGCCGGAACGTGATCCAGGGCCTGATCGACGGCATGGGCGCCATGCTCGGCAAGGTCCGCGACAAGATCGCCAGCATCACGCAGACGATCCGCGACCACCTGCCGTTCTCCCCGGCGAAGATGGGGCCGCTGTCCGGGCCCGGCAGCCCAGACCTGGCCGGCCGGAAGATCTCCCGGATGATCGCCGCCGGGATGAAGGCCGAGAGCGGCCGCGTCACCAAGGCCGCCAGCTCCGTCGCCGGAGCCTCGAAGAAGGGCTTCGCCAAGGCCTCGGGATCGCCCATCGGAAACCTCGTCCCCGGCATCGGCAAGAAGAAGGGGTTCGGTGACGGGCTGATCAGCGCCACCATGGACAAGCCGATCACCACGCCGCGCGGCGCCGGCCGGGTCGAGGCGCAGCGGTTCGTCCTCGAGCTGCGCACCTCCGGCACCAAGCTGGACGAGCTGCTGCTGCAGATCCTGCGGCACGCCATCAAGGTCCGCGGCGGCAACCCGCAGATCGTCCTCGGCGGCAAGAAGCAGAGCCGGTCGGTCTTCGCGCGGGCGGTCGGATGAGCCCCATCGACCCGCGCACCGAGATCAACCTCGGCACCGGCTGGCAGCCCCTCGCCGGGCGCGTCCAGGAGGCCGCCGAGGTCGTCATCACCCGCGGCTACAGCGACGAGCAGGCCAGCGTGGAGGCCTCGCACGCCGACCTCGGCCTCCTGAACCGGGACGGGCTCCTGTCGCCGAGGAACCCGCGCAGCCCCTACTTCGGCCGGTTCGGTCGGAACACGCCGATCAGGGTGTCCGTCCCCTACGGCGAGTCCTACCTGGCCCTGCCGGGCACGTCGGGCTCCTGCATCAAGACGCCCGACGCCGCCGTCCTGGACATCACCGGCGACATCGACATCCGCGTCGAGGTGACCCTGGAGTCCTGGCGGCTCCAGCAGGGCCTGGCGGCCAAGTGGAACACGGGCGGCAACAACCGGTCGTGGGCGCTGCAGGTCGATGACGACGGCTACCTGCTGATGCACTCCTCGCCCGACGGGACCATCGGCGCGCGCCTTCTGCAGGCCTCGACCATCCCCGTCCCGATCACCCGCGGCCGGCTCGCCGTCCGGGCGACGATCGACGTGACCAACGGGACGAGCTCGGTGACCACCTTCTATACCGCGGCGTCCCTGGCGGGGCCGTGGACGCAGCTCGGCGTCGCCTGGTACGCGGCGCCGACCAGCATCATGTCGGGCAACGCCGACGTCGAGGTCGGCTCGGCGATCCTGGTCGGCGGCACGCCGGCGATCGGCTACCTGCACGCCTTCGAACTGCGGAGCGGGATCGGCGGGACGGTCGTCGCCAACCCGGCGCTCGCCGCCAAGACCCCGGGCGTCACCAGCTGGGCCGACACCGCGCCGTCCCCGCGGACCTGGACCGTCCAGGGCGCCGCCGTCGTGGACGATCGCGATTACCGGTTCACCGGCGAGATCGCCGCCCTGCCGCCGACGTCGGGGAAGTCCGGCGTCGACGTGACCGTGCCCGTCCAGGCCGCCGGGATCCTGCGGCGCCTGGGCGCGGGCGCGAGCAGCCTGTTCAGCACGCTCCGGCGCGGGATCATGGCGTCCAGCTCGACCAACCCGCCCGTCGCCTACTGGCCGTGCGAGGACCAGTCCGGCAGCACCCAGATCGCCTCGCCGATCCCCGGCGTGAAGCCCATGCTCGTCACGATCGAGCCGCCCGACTTCGAGGCCTTCGACGGGTTCCTCTGCTCGGACGGCCTGCCGACCTTCACGAACTCGGCGTGGTTCGGGACCGTCCCCAGCTACGCGACGACCACCAAGCACCAGGTCCGGTTCCTGCTCTTCCTCGAGGGCGGCGTCAACGGTCAGCGGATCTTCACCGTCTACACCACCGGCAGCATCCGGGCCCTGCGCCTCTTCTACGGGACGGGCGGCACCCTCGAGCTGCGCGTCTTCGACGAGACCGACACCCAGATCTCGACCTCCGGCGTCCAGGGCTTCGCCATCGACGGCAAGCTCTGCCGCCTGTCGATCGAGCTCACCCAGGTCGGCGCGAACGTGAGCTACTCGATCGTCCGGCTCGAGGCCGGCGCGGCCTCGGGGAACTTCGCAACGACCGTCGTCAACAACCAGACCATCGGCCGGGTGTCCCGCGTCGGCACGAACCCGGGCGGCGGCCTCACCGCCGACACCGCGGCGATCGGCCACATCAGCGTCCACCGGGACATCACCTCGATCTTCGACCTCGCCTCTCAGCTCAACGCCTTCATCGGCGAGACCGCGGGCGCCCGGATCGCCCGCCTGTGCGCCGAGGAGGGCGTCCCCTACCTCGCCCTCGGCCTGGCGGCCAACACCGTCGCCATGGGCCCCCAGAGCCCCGCGACGCTCGTCGAACTCCTGTCGGAGTGCGCCGCGGCCGACATGGGCCTGCTGTCCGAGCGGCGCGACCGGCTCGGCCTGGCCTACCGGCCGCGGACGACCCTCTACAACCAGCAGCCCGCCCTCACCCTCACCTACGGCCAGCGAGGCCTCGAGGCGTTCACCCCCGTCGACGACGACGACGGCACCCGCAACTCAATCGAGGTCACCCGCTCCGGCGGCTCCTCGGCGACGGCCGTCCTCGAGGAAGGGCCGCTGTCGATCCAGGCGCCCCCCGCGGGCGTCGGCCGCTACGAGGACTCGGTCACGGTGAACGTCGCCTACGACCACCTCCTGGACGACCAGGCCTGGTGGCGCCTGCACCTCGGGACCGTCGACGAGGCCCGCTACCCCCAGCTCGGCATCAACATCCGCGCCGTGTCCAGGACGCCGGGCCTGCGGCGGGCCGCCCTCGGCATGGACATCGGCGACCGGCTCGCGGTCACGAACCTGCCCGACTGGCTCCCGCCCGACGTCGTCAGCCAGATCGTCCTCGGCTACACCGAGACCCTCACCAGCCAGATCCACGACCTCGTCCCGAACTGCACCCCCGAGAGCCCGTACCGGGTCGCGATCCTCGACGACGACGTCCTGGGCCGCTGCGACGGCGAGGGCACGCCGCTGGTCGCCGACGTCGACGCCGACGACACGACCCTCCTCGTCGACACGACCAACGTGCCGGCCTGGACGACCAGCATCGACGAGTTCCCGTTCGACGTCCGCGTCGGAGGCCTCGGCAACGAGATCATGTCCGTGACCGAGGTGTCCGGGCCCGACGGGAACATGATCACCGGCGTCGGCGACTGGACGCCCACCGGCGGCACGATCGCCCAGGACCTCGCCTACGCCTGGTCGGGCTCCTACGCTGCCCTCCTCACCACGACCGGCAGCCCTACCCAGACCTACGCCCGGCCGCTCGCAGCGGACCGCGCCTACGTCACCGTCGGGAACCCGTACACCGTGGAGCTGTGGGCCCGGTCTTCGGCCGGGACGGTCACCGTCAACGCCGCGATCGACTGGTTCCGCGCGGACGGCACGTACATCACGACCTCGTCGGCCGGGCAGGCCCTGACGGCCGGTGTGTGGACTCGCCTGCGGGTGAGCGGCAACGCGCCAGCGAACGCGGCCCGCGCCAGCTTCGGCCCGACCGTCGCCGGGAACCCGCCGAACGGGACGGCTGTCAGGGTCGCCGCGATCAAGTTCGGACCGATCGAGAAGCAGCAGCTGACCGTCGTTCGCGGCGTCAACGGCATCGCGCTCCCGCACGCCGCCGGGTCCGACGTCCGTCTCGCCGACTCGATGGTCCTGTCCCTGTGAGGAGGAACTAAGTGCCCTACCCGGAGTTCCGGGCCGGTCAGCGGGTCACCGCTCTCCTGCTCAACAAGGGACGCCCCGAGTACATCTACAACGCGGCGCCGCAGACGAACGCGACCACGACCCCGGCCGACATCACCGACCTCGGCTTCTGGGGCGAGGCCGGCGGGGTCTACGACGTCAAGGCCCGCGTCGCCTACGACGCCCCGACCGCCACCGACGCCGTCTTCCGCTGGTTCGTCCCGGGCGACGGCGTCATGCAGCGCAACATCATCGCGCAGACGGCCGGGACGACCACGAACATCGACAGCAACATGATCGCCATCCGGCGCGGCGGGACGACCGCGCAGATCGTCGGCGCCCCGAACGGCGTCGCCTCGGCGTTCAGCGTCTACCTCGAGGACTCCATCCTGCGCATGGGCGGCACCGCCGGATGGGTCCCGCTGCAGGTCAACGCGAACGCGGCCGGAACGGTCACGGTGCAGGGCGACAGCTACCTCATCGTCACGCAGGTCGGCGGCCTGTGAAGGATCCGACGCTGGTGTGGGCCCTGTGGGGCGCCGTCGCGTTCCTGGGAACCCTGGTCGGTGCGTTCATCCGGGCCATCCTCGTTGGCGCTCTGGTGCCGCGGACGGTGCTCGACCGGGCCCATGCGGAGGGCGACAAGTGGGAGCAGGCATGGCATACCTCGCAGGAGGCGCTCGCGGTGACCGTCCAGCAGGGATTCGGCGAGGTCGGCGCGCAGCTGACCGCCAACACCGAGGGTGTCCGGATGATGGAGCGCATCGTCGACGCGCTCGTGGCCAGAGGACCGGCGCGGTGAGGTGGCCGTGGTCCCGCCCACCGACGGGCCCGACGCCGGCCGACGAGGCGCTGCAGAAGAGCGCCGAGCAGCTGGAGGAAGCCCTCGAGCGGAGCCACCCGACCGACCGCCGCCAGTACCTCGAGGAGTTCGCGCAGCGCATGCGTGAGATGAGAGAGCGCAACCACCTTGCCGAGGCGGTCGAGCGCGCGCTGAGGGAGGGCCGGTGAACCTGCTCCGCCTGATCGGCGACGTCGCGGCCTTCGTCTCCGCCGGGTCCGGCATCGTCTTCTGCGCCGCCTACGCCGTTACCGCGCCCTGGTGGAAGAGCGATGAGGGCAGGCACCTCATGACCTTCACCGCGCTCCTGAGCATCGCCTTCTCCTGGATCTCCTACCGCGTCATCGTCGCCACAGCGACCCTCTCACCCGGCGAAGCCCTCTCCCGAGCGGCCGTCTACAGCGCGCTTGCCGCCGGCATGGTCTGGCGGCTCGCCCTGCTCTGGCGCCGCCAGATCGGCCCCGGCCTCCGCCGCCGCAGGCCGTGATCCTCACCCCCATGCCGTCAAGCAGATCTAGGAGGTCTCGATGACGTACCCCTACATCCCCGCCCGCCTCCACGGCGGCGCTCAGTCGACGATCACCCGCATCGTCATCCACGCCACCGTCAGCCCCTGCGTGAAGGGCGGTGCCCGGAACGTCGCCGCCTACTTCCAGAGCAAGAACGCCGGCGGCAGCGCCCACTACATCGTCGACCCCGGCGAGATCGTCCAGGCCGTCAAGGACAACGTCGTCGCCTACCACGCACCGCCCAACACCGGCACCCTCGGCGTCGAGCTGTGCGACCCCCAGAAGGGCACCGCGGCGCGCTGGTCCGACGCCAACCACACCGCGATGCTTCGCCGCGCCGCGGTCCTTGTGCGCGCCCTGGCGGCCGCCCACGACGTGCCGCTCGTCCGTCTCTCCGCCCTCGACCTCACCAAGGGCAAGCGAGGGATCTGTGGCCACGTCGAGGTCTCCCGGGCGTTCGGCAAGACCGACCACGGCGACCCCGACATCGGCGGCAAGTTCCCCTGGCCCGCGTTCATGGCCATGCTCACCGACGAGGAGGACATCGTGTCCCAGCTCCCCCTGCTCAAGCGCGGCGCGACCGGCGAGGACGTCCAGACCCTGCGCGCTCTGCTCCTCGCCCGATCCCACCCCGAGGTCAAGACCGTCGAAGGCACCTTCGACGCCGTCGTCGAGGCGGCCGTCCGCGCGATCCAGGAGTGGGCCGGCATCGACGTCGACGGAATCGTCGGCGACGACACCTGGCGGGCGCTCATCCTCCGCGCCCGCAAATCCTGATGGCCGACACCGCCACCGCGGCGCGGACCCTCGCCGCGGCCCGGCTCGTCCACGCGGTCGATGCTCTGCTCGCCGCTGCCGACCCGTCCCTGCCGGACCGCTGGTGGTGGCGCCGCGTCGGCCGTCCCGCCCTCGCCCGGCTCGGCGCGCGGATGCACCGCACCGGGTGGGAGTTCGAGGTGCAGCTCGTCCCGACCGCGGAGCACCGCCGCCGCCCCCTCGCCGGTCTCGGTGAGCCGACCTGACCAGGACCACCGATCGACCTGCCCGACGCCAGCGACCGCCTCCTCCTCGAGGCCCTCGCCGTTCTCGATTCCACCCTCGCCCCGCCCCGGCCTCCCTGGTCCGAGGCGCTCGTTCCTCCGGAGGCTCCATGTCCACCGTGCCCAAGCCCACCCTCGGCCGGATCGTCCGGTACGTCGGCAAGTACGGCATCCACGCTCCGCGCGCCGCGATCGTCTCGTGCTCCCTCGCCGACCTGATGCCGGAGGGCGACGCCCCGGCGCTCGACTCCGACATGCATGTCCACCTGACGGTCTTCACGCCGTCCGAGGCCGGGATGTTCCCCGAGTGCAACATCCCGTACTCCGAGGGCGGCGAGCCCGGTACCTGGTCCTGGCCGCCCCGCGTCTGACCGCTGACCCCCTCGAGGCCCTGCCGATTCGGCAGGGCCTCCGTCGTCCCTGGCCTACGGGCCCGGCGACGGCAAACGAAGGGCCCCGACCTGGAGGAACAGGACCGGGGCCAGCCAACCATCAACCACAGATTGAAGGTTCGCGTGTCTCAGCCTAAGGCCCCCACCCTCCGCGCCGACGTCGTCGCCGTGCCCTTCCTGCGCGGCCACATCCCCGCCGTCCTCATCGACGGCGAACCCCACGTCATCCTCAAGCCCATCGCCGATCTCCTCGGCATCAACTGGGCGAGCCAGTACACGAAGCTTTCCGCAGCTCAGTGGGCCTGCATTGTGCTCATCACAACGCAGCTCCCCGGCGAAGCCCAGCCCCGCCAGGTCATCGCGGTCAGCATGGAGACCTTCACAGTCTGGCTCGCCGGACTCCAGGAGAGCCGCGTCAGCCCCGACGCCCGCGAGACCGTCGCCGCCTACAAGCGCGAGGCGGGCCGCGCCCTGCGCATCCACTTCTTCGGCACCCCCGCCCGCATCGACGACGGCGACGAGCTCGCCGAGCTGGAGCTGGCGAACTCCCGGCTGGCCAAGGCCATCACGATCGCCAAGCACGAGCGGGCCGCCCGCGAGGCGGCCGAGGCCGAGCTGGTCGAGGCGGCGCCGAAGGTCGAGGCCTACGACCAGATGATCGACCACCGCGGCCTGATCCCGATGGCGGTGTTCGCCCAGCAGTCCGGCATCCGCCGGCCGAACGGCAGGCTCCTTGGCGAGCGGTCCGCGATCGAGGCCCTGCGCGAGGCCGGCGTCCTGAAGGACGCGCCCGGCACCGAGCAGCACAACACCCCCTACCAGGAGCACGCCCACCGGGTCGTGACGAAGAGCGAGCAGCGCGGCCCGGTCCGCGTCAACGTCCCTTACGTCGTGCCGGGACAGGCGCACTACCTCGCCCGGCGGATCGCCGAGCAGCTCAGCGCGGGCCAGGAGCCCCTGCCGCGCGCCACGGTCGTTGAGCTCCGAGCCCTCGGGGCCTGACTCGATCAACGACCCGTCAACGAAGCAGCCCCGGCCATCTGCCGGGGCTTCGTCATCTCCAGGAGGTCTCATGCTCCCCAGCGTCATCCGCACGGTCGTCCCCGTGATCGTCGGCGTCCTGCTCGGGTGGGGTGTCCGCGTCGGCCTGAACTTCGACTCCGACGCCCTCACCTCGATCGTCACCGTCGTCATCACCGGCCTGTACTTCTGGGCTGGCCGCATCATCGAGCAGTACCGCCCCGGCCTCGGCCGCCTGATGCTCGCCGCCGGCCTGACCCGCAAGCAGCCGGAGTACAAGGTCATCCCCGGCCGCGTCATCCGCTAGGCGAGGCCCCCGCCCCGGCACCCACGCGAACGGCCCGCACTCCGCTGGGAGTGCGGGCCGTTCTTCTCATGTCATCCGCGAGGGGCACAAAACTCCTAAAAAGTGCAGTCAGTAATCGGTAGAACAACGTTCAGTTGCGATGACGACCATCAGGAGTACAGTCGGAATTCCCGGCCAAGCACATCGAGCTCCTCCGCAACCCGGACCCCTGCTCGCGCTGGCACCGCACGATTCTCTTGCGCTCGCTCCCGAACCTCTAGCCGGTCGAGCGCGTCAACTACCGCTAGTAACTATACGGCCACAGGACGTCTATGTTCTGGGGCCAATGAGGCCAACCTGTCTGGAATGGCCATGGTCGAACGTCAGTGGGGAGGGGTATTTTCGTGGTGACCGCGGCAATCAATGGGGGTAGCAATGAGCGATCAGAAGGATCAGCGGGTGCTCCGCCAGCCGGAGGACACTCGGGAGGACTGGCAGTCCCGGGTTCGGAAGGCGCTGGAGGCACGGCAGCTGGGCTTGGTTCACCGAGCACCCAGTCCTACGCCCACCTCCACAACGGCGCGCAGCCCGCGTGCCAAGAAGCGCTGAGCTTGCCCAGCCAGTCACCCCTCTTCCACGCGCAGAACGCGGACCGCTACGCGCGCCAGGAGCTGATCAGGCACTATCAGACCGAGTTCAACTGTCGGCTGATCGTCATGGTCGACGCGATCCTGGCGAATAACGTCACCTACTTCGAAGAACTGATCTTCGACGCCGACCCCGGTCAAGACCTCCACCTCGTCCTGCAGACACCCGGTGGAGATCCCGAGACCGCGATCCGGCTCGTCCGGGCCGCGCAGTCCCGGTGCAAGGAGCTCACCGTCGTCGTCCCCGACATGGCCAAGAGCGCGGGCACCCTCCTCGCCATGGGCGCCCACCACATCCTCATGGGACCGACCAGCGACCTCGGACCGGTCGACCCCCAGCTCCAGGCTCCTAACGGACGCCTGATCAGCTGCAACGACCTCATCAACGCAGTCGACCGGGCCATGAGCGACGTCCAGGCGTCGCCCGAGACCTACACCCTCCACTCCGCCCTCCTCGCCAACGTCGACGCGATCACCGTGCAGTTCGCCCGGAGCGCGATAGCCCGGACAGACGAACTCGTGGCCGAGGCCCTCAGCAGCCGGCCCGATCGCCCGACGGAGGAACTCGCGGAGCTTTCGGCGTCGCTCAAAGACGCCCTCGTCGACAAGACCAACAGCCACAACGCGGTCGTCGGGGCCGACGCCGCGAAGAAGGCCGGGCTGCCGGTCACCAAGGCCGACCCCCAGTGCCACCAGTGGCAGCTGATCTGGCGCCTCTGGACGAAGTACTACGCCCTCGGCCAGGCCTGCGCCGTCTACGAGGGTGAACGGGCGTCCTACGTGATCCCCTACGACAACTAGTCAGAAGTCCGGTTCCTCGCGCCGCTCCATACGACCGTCGATCCGTCGCCGCGCCTCGGCCCGGGACATTCGCCCCGGGTCACGCGGGTCGGTTTCGTCCCGCAGCTCACCGGCGGCCGGCGGCAGCCGCGGGACGGCCCGGTAGTTCTGCCCGGCGATCGCAGCGACGTCGCCGGCGTCGACCCAGGCGCGGCGCATGGTCGTCAGCTCGCCGCGCTGGTCGAGCTCGATCCAGAGGAGCATCGCCCACCAGCGGCCGCCGCGGCGCTGCCACGCGAGCAGGTAGCAGGCACCCCGGACATCGAGGTAGCGGACGACGGGCGGGACGGGCATCCGCTGATGTTCGCACACGGGTTCGATGCCTCGCGGTCGGCCTCTTCGCGGCCGCGCCATGCCCGGTGCATCGCGACGGTCCAGATCTGCCCGGCGATCAGGTCGAGGAGCTCCTCGCGGCCTGCGGCCGTCGACACCCCCAGGACTCCCCCGGCCTCGAGCTCGTCGAGGGTCAGACGGTTGACCGGCGTGCGCCGCCCGTGCCAGACCCCGAGGGACTGCTCGATCACCCAGCCGTCCGGGACGTCCCGCGGGCTCCCGGCCGCCCGGGCCTGCTCGAGGAGGCCGGGCACCGCGTCGCGGAGGCCTCCGTCATCCATCGGCCTGGTCCTCGGCGTCCGTCGGGAGAGGCGCGGCCGAGACGGCGTCCATGAGGGCGCTGATCTGGTCGGCCTGCGCGGTCTTCTCCTCCAGCTCGTCGACGGGCAGGACCCACGCGTCGGTCGCGGTCGGCGCCGTCGCCAGGAACTGCGCCAGCCCGTGCGCCAGGAAGGAGCTCCGGCGGACCGTGCTCCAGGTCTCGGGGTGCAGGTTGTCGCTCACGGCCGCCTCCGGGCGCCGCGCCGGTCCGGCCGGGTGGGAGCGAACACCGCGATCCCGAGCGAGAGGGCGATCATGAACACCCCCGCAATGATCATCTGCATCTCTGCCTCCAAGCAGGAGCGCGGCGGCGCGGTCGGATCCCGGGGGAGATCCAGGGGGGCCGCGCCACCGCAGCAGGTGAGCGCGCCAGCCCTGACTTCCCGTTGCCCTGGGAGGACTGACGCGCCCACGATCGTGGGGCCGAGCTACCAGCCGTGGGGCGGCAGGAGCACGGCGTTGCGCGCGTCGAGCTCGACCTGGTGGTGCAGCTCGGCGAGCAGCTTCGACGCCGTGTCCTCGATGAGGGTGCAGCCCGGACGGGTGCCCTTCGCGGACCTGGTCGCCTTCCAGAGCTGCGACGGGCCGGACTGCCGGATGTGCCAGGCGGGCCAGTTCTCGCGCAGCTGCTCGAGCGTCACGGGCTCCGCGTCCTCGAGCGGTGCTGTGGTCGCCATGACGGGACCTTCCTCGGTGAGGGCGTCGCTTACGTCTTCGACAGTGGCGTGTCAGGCCCACTTTGCGCCATAAAGTTCACAGGAATTCACACCTTCGATTCGTGCGCGGGCTTGACCCAGCGCGCGCGAGCGGGCGATCGTCGGACCGTGTGACCCGCCATCCCCTATCCCCCGGAGGCATCTCCATGGATCAGCACGACGGCTCGCCCACCTTCGCTCTCGTCGGCATCGACCCCAACTCTGAAGACGTCCGCTGCCCGGGGGTCTGGGTCGAGGAGGAGACCGAAGACCTCTACATGCGCGGCAAGGTCGTCACGGACCCGCTGATCCTGGCCCGGCTGGAGCAGGACGCGCCCTCGAGCGCGGACGAGGCCGTCGTCCGGATGCCCGCCCGGATGCGCGAGATGATCGCCGACGCCGCGACGGGCAACTACGAGCCGACCCGGGTGGGCCATGGCGACATCGAGCTGATCGAGCTGCTCAAGCGCGCCCAGCACTCCGCGATCCACCTCGAGACCCGCGACACCTACGACCCCGACAACCCGGCCTTCAAGGACTGGCTGGCCGGAGGCACCGGCCGAGCACCCCGGACCGCTTGGAGGACCGCCGGGACGTCGATGACGGAGCGCGGCGTCAAGATCCGGCGGGCCCGCGTGATCAGCTCACCGCCGACGGACTACATCCGGTGGGAGCACATGGTCACGGACGTGAACCTCGAGATCGGAGAAGAGGTCCGCTGGCTGACCAGGGACAGCGCGCCCGACCTCCTGGTACCGACGGCCGACTTCTGGCTCATCGACAACCGGCTGATCGTCTTCAACACCTGCACCGGCGCCGGCGCGCACCACCGCGACCACTACAGCAACGATCCCGAGGTGATCGGCCGCTGCCTCCTGGCGTTCGAGCGGATCTGGGAGCGCGCCGTCCCTCACGCCGAGTTCAAGCTCGACTAGCGATCGAGGACGGCGAGGGCCGCCCGGATCTGCCCGGCGGCCTGCTCGCCGTGAACGGCCAGGCCCATCAGCCGCTCCCAGGCCGCCACGTACATCGCGACCTCGTCCGGCCGGGAGATCGACAGATAGCCCGAGATGAGTTCGATGTTGACCCGGTCGTCGAAGATCGTGAACGACTCCTCCGGCCAGATCCCGTGAACGCCGTCCCGGGTGCGGTCGGCCTCGAGCGGGATGATCCCCAAGCTGACCGACGGCCACCTGCCGGGATCAGTCGTCATCTCCAGCAGATACTCGAGCTGCTCCCTGTGGACGTCGACGGGGTAGAGGCGATGCTGGAGGGCCTGGCCCTCGATCAGGAACACCCACCGCGCGCCTACCCGCTGGAAGACCGCCTTGCGCCGGATCCGCTCGGCCACCGCCTCGGAGACGTCATCAACCTCGAGGCCCTGGTCGAGCCGGACGGCCTCGAGGGCAACGCGCATGTAGCCCTCGCTCTGCACCAGGCCGCCGATGCCGTTCGAGGTGTAGGACCGGAAGTGCCGGACCTTCTCGTACCGGCCGTGGCCCGCGCGCTGGGTGGCCGACAGGCCGGCGCGGTTGATCTGCTTCCACGTCCGCCACATCCCGGCGACGTTGTCCTGCTCGGCCAGCAGCTCCGCGCGGCGCCGCTCCGGGACCCCGCAGATGTCGCACCAGAGGTTGATGTGGTCCGGCGAGATCGTCCGCTGCCCGCGCTCGATCATCGTCACCGGCGACGCCGACGCCCACCCGGCTCGCCGTGCGAACTCGCGCCCGGTGATCCGGGCGGCCTGCCGCATGGCGCGCAGCTGCTCGCCGAGGCGCTGCCGGGCGGTCTGGGCCGACGAGGACGGAGATGCTGGCATGGTGACGCCATGATGCCCCGCACTACACGGATCAAGAGGGTGGATTCACCAGGATTCACACCGCGGTCGGCAAAACTGGTCAGCCGCGGTTCAGCTGCTTCCAGTGCGCCTGAAGGGGCTTGCTCGAGCAGATCCATTTGCGGATCGCCTTGTAGATCTTCAGCGCCTTCGGGGACCCGGCCGGTACGGACGCGCGCCGGCCATGGTGGACGGTCCCGTCGTAGATCGCGGCCGTCGCCTTCAGGACCTCGGCGGCGCTCGCGCCACCGTAGAGGGAGTAGCAGCGCGACGCGGCCCGGCTCCACGCCTTCTCCGGGTTCGCCGCGAGAACCGGGTCTACGGCCTTCAGGGAGGAGAGGAAGGCCTTCCGGCGGGGGGCTGAGATGTACTTCTCCGACACGGTCCGCGGATCGTTCTTCGCGCCGTTGGGGCACTTGGCGCCCGCGACGGGCTCGAACTCCGCCTCGCCAGCCTTCAGGCCCGTGTTGGCGGCGCCGAGCTGGCCGACGGCGTACCGTCCGGTCGCGAGCCGGTTGTCGGCGGCCGCGGTCCCTCCGGTCGAGCAGTTGATCCACACGTGCCAGTCGCCGTCGCGGTCGTCGTGGGCGCGGCGGATCTCGTCGAAGATCCGCCGCAGGCCATCGCCTTCCGGGAGCCGGTCGACCTCGGCGACGAACAGGCCTTTCTCTGTCCTGACGATCTTGTAGGGGGCCGTGGGGGTCTTCGCCTCGTCGTCCTTCGGCCACACCGCGGCGACGGCCGCGACGATGGCGAGAACGATGAGCAGGAGGCAGCCGCAGCCGATGGCGAGCTCCCCCTTCTTCGGCTCCGGCTTCTTGGCGGGCGCCGCTCCGGCATGATGGGTGGGCTGCTGGTGGGGGGTCACGAGGTCTCCGAGGTTCGGGGGCCGGTCGGAGACTCGACGTAGACGATCACGGTCCGGTTCACGCCGATACTCAAACTGTTACCTCATGTTGGGTTGCTATGTACGGGCAACCGAGGTCGGCCGGCAGCCCTGGATCGTCTACGGCTACATGCGGACGTCCGAGGCGGTGAATCCGGCGGGCGGGCTGCGGTTCGGGCTCTATGTGGTGATGGCCGTGTACGCGGTGCTGGCGGTGCTGACCGTCGTGGTCCTGCGGCGGTTCCGGTACGTGCCGGCCGCGCCCGCCGAGACCAGGGAAGAGGTGACGGTGTGAGCGACGTCGCGCTGGCGTTGATCCTGCTGGGGCTGTCGGCCTACCTGCTGTTCGGCGGCGCCGACTTCGGAGCGGGGGTGTGGCACCTGACCGCGCGGGGGGCGGAGGACCGGAAGGTCATCGAGCACGCGATGGCGCCCGTCTGGGAGGCCAACCACGTATGGCTGATCTTCGTGATGGTGATGACCTGGTCGGCCTTCCCGCCGGTCTTCGCCGACGTCATGGGCTCGCACTGGGTGCCGCTGTCGCTGGCCGTCCTCGGGATCGTGATCCGGGGCAGCGCGTTCGTGTTCCACAAGGCCGTCCCGGACGGGGCCTACGGCTGGGCGTTCGGGGTGTCGTCGCTGCTCACCCCGTTCTGCTTCGGCGCGGTCGCCGGGGCCGTCGCGACCGGCGAGCGGTGGCTGGGCCCGGTCGGAATCTACGCGGGGGTCCTGACCTGCGCGCTCTGTGCCTACCTGGCCGCGGTCTACCTGACCTGGGACGCCCGCAGGATCGCCCCGTCGGCGACGGCCGATCTGTTCCGGCGGCGGGCGCTGGCGACCGGCGCGGTGGTCGGGGCGCTGGCGCTGCCCGGCGCGGTGGGGCTCGGCGTCCGGTCGCCGCTGCTGTTCCTGTCGGCCGCGGCGGGGCTCGTCTCGCTGGCTCTGCTGGTGGCGCGCCGGTACGTGGCGGTGCGGGCGAGCGCGGCGCTGGCCGTGGGCTCGGTGCTGTGGGGGGCGGCGTCGCTGGCCGATCTCGACCTCGACGGGGCCGCGGCCTCCGACGCGAGCCTGACGGTCGTCTACGGGGCCCTCGGGGTCGGCGCGCTGTTCCTCGTCCCGAGCCTCGTCTGGCTGTACGTCCTGTTCCAGCGCGCCGAGCCCCCGGCCAGTGAGCCGGTGACGGAATCCGGGGAAAATCTCCGTCTCCGACCACACAATTAGACGGTCCGTTCTATAGCGCGCCGCATAGAACCGGGCCCTCGGTACCTCTTTACTTACGTGGCTGGTTACCCGCAAGTAAGAAGGAGGCACCCCCATGCGCCCAAGTCCCGGCGCGAAGACCGCCGCGGTGGCGTTGCTCTCTTCGGCGTCCCTGCTCGGAACGCTCACGACGGCCGTCCCCGCCGTCGCGGCCTCCGGGTTCACCAGCACCTACGAGACCATCTCCGGATACGGCGGGACGCCCATCAAGGCGCTCGTCTTCCAGCCGGAGGGGAAGGGACCGTTCCCCCTACTGGTCATGCCGTCGAGCTGGTCGCTGTTCCACGCCGAGTACGCGGGGGCGGCGGCCAGGCTCGCCAGGGACTCCGGCTATGTCGTGGTCTCCTACACCAGCCGCGGATTCTGGGACTCCGAGGGCAGGATCGAGATCGCCGGCAAGCCCGACGTGAACGACATGAGCAAGGTCATCGACTGGGCCGTCACCCACACCCGGTCCGACGCCAAGCGCATCGGCGCCGCCGGGATCTCCTACGGCGCGGGCATCTCCCTGCTCGGCGCCGCCTTCGACCCCCGGATCCGCGCGGTCGCCGCGATGAGCGCCTGGGCCGACCTGCCCGACTCGCTGTTCGTGAACGAGACCGTCTCGGAGCAGACCGCCGCCGCGCTGCTGCTGCTCGGCCATGTCACCGGGCGGCCCGGGCCCGACTACCTGACCGTCCAGGACGGCTACATCAAGGACGACTTCGGCACCGCCGTGAAGCTCGCCGAGGCCCGCGGAGCGTCCCGGTACGTCGACCGGCTCAACGCCAGCGGCCCCGCCGTGCTGATCGCCAACGGCTGGCAGGACGGCATGTTCCCGCCCGGCCAGATCACCGACTTCTTCAACCGGCTCAGGACGCCGAAGCGGCTGATGTTCCAGCCCGGCGACCACGGCACCGCCGACGGGGCGGGCGCCGTCGGCCTGCCCAACGACGTGTGGGCCGCGGCCACCCGGTGGTTCGACCACCACCTGCGCGGCAAGCCCTCCGACGGCAAGGGCGACGTGGTCCTCAAGGCCAACAGCGGCGGCCCGTGGCGCTCCTTCCCCGCCTGGACCGCCCAGTCCGGCCGCACCCTCAAGTACACGCTGAGCGGCGGCGGCACCCTGACGCGCAAGAAGACCGGCTGGAAGAGGACCATCGCGACCGGCGTCCCGACCGTCGCCGACAGCGGCGTGATCGAGGGCACCGGGGCCGCCGCCCAGGCGGGGATCCACTGGACGATCCGGCCGTCCCAGGTGAGCCGGAAGGACGGCCTCGTCTTCCGCGGTCCGAAGCTCGGGCGGACCACGACCATCGGGGGCTTCCCCCGGCTGCGCACCACGGTCACGCCGAGCGCGCGGAACACGTCCTTCTTCGTCTACCTCTACGACGAGGCACCCGGCGGAAAGGCCCGGCTCGTCACCCACATCCCCTACACACTGCGCGACGTCAGGCCGGGCGTCGCCAAGCGGCTCGACCTGCGGCTCCAGCCGATCCGCTGGACCCTCGCCCGCGGCCACCGCCTCACCCTGGTCGTCGACACCATGGACGTGCGTTACCGCAGCACCAGCAGGAAGGGCGGCACCCTGACGTTCTCGGCCACCGCGGCCGAACCCTCCTCCGTCACGCTGCCCACCTCGTAGGACCCACCTCGCAGGACCCACCTCGCAGAACCGCCTCATGAACCCACCCCGGGAGGACGGGCGCGGCGCCACGGCGCCGCGCCCTCTTCCGTTCAGGAGCCGGTCAGGTCCAGGCCCGCGGCGAGGCGGATGGCGCCGACGACGGCCGCGCCGCCGGTCAGCGGGGTGGTCGCCAGCTCGTCCAGGGCGGGATCGGTGACTCCCACGGCCCGCAGCAGAGCGACGGTCACCGGTGTGCGGGCCCGCATCGCCCCATCGTCGATCTTGACCACTCCGGTCCGCCCGTCGGGGAGGCAGAAGGCGTCGACGCCCTCCGCACCGCACTTGAGCAGCAGCCCCGGCACCAGCCGGGAGACCCGGTACTCGTCACGGCGGGTCCCCGAGGTCCACTCGGGATGGGCGCGCATGGCCTCCACCACCGGGCTGCCGGTCAGCCCGTGGAAGGCACGGGCCAGCCCGCGCGGAGTGATCGCGAACAGGGGGGCGCCGCAGCCGTCGGTGCCGGCGACCGTGATCGTCTCACCGGTGTGCTCCTCGATGACCGCCCGCACCGCGCGCTGGAGCGGATGCCCCGGCTCGAGGTAGCTCTCGGTCGGCCAGCCGTTGCGGACGCAGGTCAGCAGCATCGCCGCGTGCTTGCCCGAGCAGTTCATGTGGAGCCTCGACCGGGTGCCGCCCGCGCGGACCAGCTCGCGCTCGGCCTCGACGTCCAGCGGCCAGTCCGCCGGGCACCGGAGCGCCTCGGCCGTCAGCCCGGCCGAGCTCAGGATCCGCTCCGCCCCCGCCACGTGGAAGGGCTCCCCCGAGTGGCTGGCGGCGGCCAGGGCGAGCAGCTCGCCGCGCAGGTCGAGCCCGTTGCGCAGCATGGCGATCGCCTGGAACGGCTTGACCGTCGAGCGCGGGAAGATCAGCTCGTCGACCGGACCCGCCGAGGCGACCACCGACCCGTCGGCGCCGAGCGCGATCGCGGTGCCGCGGTGCCGCGACTCCACGAATCCGGACCGCTCGACCTCCACGAGTACCGGACGCCCGATTTCTGCCATGTCTTCAACCCTATCCAGGCGGACCGAAATCAACCGGGTCCCCTCCGGTGGGAGACTGGCGGTCATGCGAGCAGTGGTGCAGCGGGTCAGCGAGGCGGCGGTCCGGGTCGACGGCGAGATCGTCGGGGAGATCGGGGGACCCGGCCTGATGGTCCTGGTCGGGGTGACCCACGACGACACCCCGGAGAAGGCCGAGCGGCTCGCGAACAAGCTGTGGGGGCTGCGGATCCTCGCGGGCGAGCGGTCCTGCTCCGACGTCGGCGGGCCGCTCCTGGTGATCAGCCAGTTCACCCTCTACGGCGACACCCGCAAGGGCCGCAGGCCGTCCTGGCTCGACGCCGCCAAGGGTGAGACCGCCGAACCCCTCGTGGACGCCGTCGTGGCCGCCCTGCGCGCCCTCGGAGCGAAGGTCGAGACCGGACGCTTCGGCGCCGACATGAAGGTCTCCCTGCTCAACGACGGCCCGTTCACGGTCATCCTCGACGTCTGACGGGCCGGGCTCGCATCCTGCCGGGCCCGCCCCGGCTCAGGGGAACAGGCCCCAGAGCATGCCGCCCAGCGCCACGATCGTGCCGATCCCCGCGAGGGTCAGCAGCGCGCGGTCCTTCACCACCAGCTCGGTCCTGCGCCGGGTGCCCGCCACATGGGTGCCGGTGTCGCGGGGGCTGCCGTCGCCCTGGGCCTTGTGGAAGGGGTTGTTCATCCCGATCAGCGCCCAGAGCCCGTCGTTCTTGACCTTCTGGTGCCGCGGATCGTGGCCGAACGCCCGCCCGCGGACCGGCTCGGCGCAGAACTGCCCGCTGCGGGTCGAGATCCCGCAGACGGTCGGCACCAGCGCGATCTCGTAGAAGCTCCACACCAGCAGCGCGACGAGCAGCAGCCGCCAGTTCTGGGTGTAGACGCCGATCCCGACCAGAACGGCGAACAGGGTCCACCAGGCCAGCGGCTCGACGTCACGGCGTCTGCGGGGGCTACCGCTCGCACCGGTCACTTCGGGGACCGCGTGCATGCCGCGGCGTCCGCGCTGGGGGGCTGCCATGGATCGTGTATATCCCACAATCCAGGCGACCAATCACAACTTTCTGCCACGCAGCGCCGGGTCGATGGTCACATTCTGACCGGTATCAGGCGAAACGATGATCTCCTGGCTCGCCGCGACGCCGTCGGCGGTCAGCGTCGCGTCCACGGGAACGTTCCGCTTCACCAGGGCCAGCCCGATCGGGCCGAGCTCGAAGTGCCGGGCCGAGCTCCCCATCAGGCCGATCTGGCGTCCGTCCAGCTCAACGGGGGCACCGCGGGCGGGCAGCCGGTCGGCGCCGCCGTCGAGGTGCAGGAAGACCAGCCGGCGCGGCGGGCGGCCGAGGTTGTGCACCCGGGCGACCGTCTCCTGGCCGCGGTAGCAGCCCTTGTTCAGGTGGACGGCCGTGTCGATCAGGCCGACCTCGTGCGGGATGGTCTTGTGGTCGGTGTCCAGACCCGGCCGCACCTTGTGGGCCGCTATCCGCAGCGCCTCGTACGCCCAGATCCCGGCCCGCGCGGGCACCTCCAGCGACCGCGGGACGATCCACGAAGGTCCGGCGACGTCGGGCAGCTCGACGCCCGCCTTGAGATCGCGGACCGGCTCCCCCGTCACGACCTTGAACTCACCGGACACGTCGGCGACCTCGACCCGGAGCATGAACCTCATCCGGTCCAGGAAGGCGGCCAGCGCGGGCGCGGTGCCGGGCTCGACGTGGATCCAGGTGGTCGTGCCGTCGTCGGTGAGGCTCAGATGGTGCTCGAGATGGCCGTTGGGGCTCAGCAGCAGCGCCTCGGCTGCCTCCCCCGGCCTCAGCCCGCTCAGATGCTGGCTGAGGAGGCTGTGCAGCCACGAGAGCCGGTCCGGGCCGGTGACCGTCACGATGCCCCGGTTGCTCCGGTCGACGGCCGCGGTGCCCGCCAGGAGGGCCTTCTGCTCGCCGTAGGGGTCGCCGAAGTGGGCGGCGACCGCCTCGTCGGGGGCGTCGGCGTAGATGATCAAGTTCTCTCCCCGTTCCTGCAGTCACGGCAGCGGCCGAAGACCGTGAGATGGTGCACGTCGGTCTCGAATCCGTAGCCCTCGTCGAGGGCCCGGACGAGGCCGTCCGCCACGGTCGGGGAGACGTCCTCCACCTTCCCGCATCCACGACAACGCAGATGGACGTGATCTGCTTCCGTCGCCAGGTGGTAGTTCGGCGGACCGTGCCCGATGTGGGCGTGCTTGACCATGCCGAGCTCCTCCAGGAGCTCCAGGGTCCGGTAGATCGTCGAGATGTTGACGCCCTGCGCCGTCCGCTGCACCTGCGTGCAGATCTCCTCGGGCGTGCCGTGCTCCAGGGCCGACACAGCCTCCAGGACGAGCTGACGCTGCGGCGTCACGCGATAGCCCTTCGCCCGAAGCTCTTCCTGCCAGGTCTGCGCCATGCCCTGAATCCTAGTCGCGGAAAATACGCTTGCCCGTTTCGCGGGAGTTCGCATAACGTCGGTCTCACGCTCGAAAGGAGGTGGTCCACGACATGGTTTGTACTAGGACTAGCGAGGTGGCTGCTCGCTAGGAGCAAGCCTTTGTAAGGGACTTGTCTCCTGGCAATACCCAGCAGACGCCCGATCCCCGGACCCGCCGACCAGTCCTGTCGGCTCTCACCAGAGACCAAGGTCCGGGGATCGCCCATTTCACGTGGTTCTTGTGAGGCTCAGGGCCGGTACTCCGAGCCCGTGACGCCCGGAACGCGCTTGAGCTGGGCCGACAGGTGCACCTGGAGCTCCTGGCCCTCGGCGGCCATCTCATGGACCCAGCCGAGGTCGCGCTCGGCGCCGTCCTCGGTCGCGGGGAACAGCCCGTACAGCCGCTTCCCGCCGGTGACCTCCTTGGCCGTGGCGGTCCGCACGACGGCGTCCGTGGCGAGCTGGACCTGGTTGAAGGTCACCTCGCCCAGGTAGATCTCCTGGATGCCCGTCGGATGCGACAGCAGCAGCTCGACCTCGCGCCCGCCGCCGGGAACCCGCCAGAAGCCGGTCTCCACGGCCAGCACCCGTCCCCGCTTGAACTCCTCGTCCAGCAGCCAGGTGCGGCTCTCGTGGATCAGGTACGGCTTCCCCACGTGGCGGAGGGTCAGCTGCTGCGCGAACCGGAACTTCTCGATGGTCGGGTAGTCACCGATCCCGTCGCCCTCCCAGGTCCCCAGCAGCCATTCCAGCTCCTTCAGGTCCGGGTGCAGCTCGTACTCGAACTCGATCTCCATACTCACCAAGCGTAGCCCTACAGCAGACGCCCCATGGCCCGCACGAGCCCCAGGCACCCCACCACCACGGCCACGAGGCACACCACCAGAACGATCACATTCAGCAGTCCCATGAAGGCAGGCTAAAGGGAAACGCCCCCGTCCGCTGTGCAGCGGACGGGGGCGTTTCCGGTGGAGCGGGGTGACTAGCGGCCGTACTGGCCGAAGTCGTACTCCTCCAGCGGGACGGCTTCGCCGGAGCCCGTGCCGAAGGTGTACTCGCTGGTGTCGTCGTAGGAGCCGACGCTGTAGACGGCGGCCTTCGCCTCCTCGGTCGGCTCGACCCGGACGTTGCGGTACTGGGGCATGCCCGTACCGGCCGGGATGAGCTTACCGATGATGACGTTCTCCTTGAGGCCCAGCAGGGAGTCGCTCTTGGAGTGCATGGCCGCCTCGGTGAGGACGCGGGTGGTCTCCTGGAAGGAGGCCGCCGACAGCCAGGACTCGGTCGCGAGCGACGCCTTGGTGATGCCCATCAGGACGGGACGGCCGGCGGCGGGGGTGCCGCCCTCGGCCACGACGGCCCGGTTGGTGCGCTCGAAGATCGGACGCTCGACCAGGTCACCCGGCAGCAGCGAGGTGTCGCCCGCCTCGAGCACGTTCACGCGCTTGAGCATCTGGCGGACGATGATCTCGATGTGCTTGTCGTGGATCGACACACCCTGCGACCGGTAGACCTCCTGGACCTCGTGGACCAGGTGGAGCTGCACGGCGCGCGGGCCGAGGATGCGGAGCACCTCGTGCGGGTTGATCGCACCCTTGATCAGCTGCTGGCCGACCACGACGTGGGCGCCCTCGCTGATGCCGTCCTCGAAGCGCGAACGCATCGAGACCGGGTAGGCGATCTCGTCGCTGCCGTCGTCCGGCACGATCACGATCTTGCGGGTGCGGTCGGTCTCGTCGATCTTGACGCGGCCGGCGACCTCGGTGATCGGGGCGACACCCTTGGGGATGCGCGCCTCGAACAGCTCCTGGACACGCGGCAGACCGTGCGTGATGTCGCCGCCCGCCACACCACCGGTGTGGAAGGTACGCATGGTCAGCTGGGTGCCGGGCTCACCGATGGACTGCGCGGCGATGATGCCGACGGCCTCGCCGACGTCGACGCGCTTGCCGGTGGCCAGGGAGCGGCCGTAGCAGGCGGCGCAGACGCCGATCTTGGCCTCGCAGACCAGGGCGGAACGCGTGCGGACCTCTTCGACGCCCGCCTCGACGAGACGGGTGATGACCGCGTCCGACAGGTCGGTGTCGGCCGGGAAGATGACGGTCCCGTCGACCTCGACGTCGATCGCGATGGTGCGGCCGATGAGGCTGGACTCCGACGTCCCGAGCTTGACCAGGGAGCCGTCGGCGGCCCGGTCGTTCTCGGCCACCCGGAAGGGGATGGTGCGGTCGGTGCCGCAGTCCTCTTCGCGGACGATGACGTCCTGCGCGACGTCCACCAGACGACGGGTCAGGTAACCCGAGTCGGCGGTGCGCAGCGCGGTGTCGGCCAGACCCTTACGGGCACCGTGCGTCGAGATGAAGTACTCCAGGACCGACAGGCCCTCGCGGAACGAGGACTTGATCGGCCGCGGGATGGTCTCGCCCTTGGGGTTGGAGACCAGACCACGCATACCGGAGATCTGGCGGACCTGGAGCGGGTTACCACGCGCTCCGGAGTTCACCATCATCCAGATGGGGTTGTGCTTCGGGAACGACTTCATCATGTCGGCCGCGACCTCGTTGGTCGCGTGCGTCCAGATCTCGATGAGCTCCTGACGGCGCTCGTCGTCGGTGATCAGGCCGCGCTCGTACTCGCGCTGGACCTTCTCGGCCCGGCGCTCGTAGCCGCCCAGGATCTCCGCCTTGTTGGGCGGGGAGATGACGTCGTCGATGGCGATGGTCACACCGGACCGGGTGGCCCAGTGGAAACCGGTGCTCTTCAGGGCGTCCAGCGCGGCCGCGACCTTGACCTTGGGGTAGGTCTCGGCGAGCTCGTTCACGATCGCCGACAGCTGCTTCTTACCGACTTCGACGTTCACGAAGGGGTAGTCGTCAGGCAGGGTCTCGTTGAACAGCGCACGGCCCAGCGTGGTCTCGAGCCGGATCGGGTCACCCGGCTCGTAGCCCTCGGGCGCCACCCAGCCGCGCGGCGGGACGACGTCCTTGAACCGGATCTGCACGGTCGCCTGGAGCGACAGCTCGTTCCGGTCGTAGGCCATGATCGCCTCGGACACGGTGGAGAACACCCGGCCCTCGCCGGCGAGGTCCGGGTCGGTGCCGGTCAGCCAGTACAGGCCGATGACCATGTCCTGGGTGGGCATCGTCACGGGCTTGCCGTCGGACGGCTTGAGGATGTTGTTCGTGGACAGCATCAGGATCCGCGCCTCGGCCTGGGCCTCAGCGGACAGCGGCAGGTGCACCGCCATCTGGTCGCCGTCGAAGTCCGCGTTGAACGCGGTGCAGACGAGCGGGTGGATCTGGATGGCCTTGCCCTCGACCAGCTGCGGCTCGAACGCCTGGATGCCCAGGCGGTGCAGGGTCGGCGCGCGGTTCAGCAGGACCGGGTGCTCGGTGATGACCTCTTCGAGGACGTCCCACACGACCGGACGGGCCCGCTCCACCATGCGCTTCGCCGACTTGATGTTCTGCGCGTGGTTCAGGTCGACCAGGCGCTTCATCACGAACGGCTTGAACAGCTCCAGCGCCATCTGCTTGGGCAGACCGCACTGGTGCAGCTTGAGCTGCGGGCCGACGACGATGACCGAACGGCCGGAGTAGTCGACGCGCTTGCCGAGCAGGTTCTGACGGAAACGACCCTGCTTGCCCTTGAGCATGTCGCTCAGGGACTTCAGCGGCCGGTTGCCCGGGCCGGTGACGGGGCGTCCACGACGACCGTTGTCGAACAGGGCGTCGACGGCCTCCTGAAGCATGCGCTTCTCGTTGTTCACGATGATCTCGGGCGCGCCGAGGTCGAGGAGGCGCTTGAGCCGGTTGTTCCGGTTGATCACGCGGCGGTACAGGTCGTTCAGGTCGGAGGTCGCGAAGCGGCCACCGTCCAGCTGCACCATCGGACGCAGGTCCGGCGGGATCACCGGGATGCAGTCCAGCACCATGCCCAGCGGGCTGTTGGTGGTGTTCAGGAAGGCGCTGACGACCTTCAGCCGCTTGAGCGAGCGGGCCTTCTTCTGGCCCTTGCCCGTGCGGATGATCTCGCGCAGCTTCTCGGCCTCGAGGACGAGGTCGAAGTTCTGGAGCCGGGCCTGGATGGCCGCGGCGCCCATGCCGCCCTGGAAGTACTTGCCGAACCGGTCGCGCATCTCGCGGTAGAGCATCTCGTCGCCCTCGAGGTCCTGGACCTTGAGGTTCTTGAAACGCGTCCACACCTCGTCGAGGCGGTCGATCTCGCGCTGCGTACGGTCGCGCAGCTGCTTCATCTCCCGCTCGGCGCCTTCGCGGACCTTGCGGCGCTGGTCGGCCTTGGCACCGGCGGCCTCGAGCTCGGCCAGGTCGGACTCGAGCTTCTGCTGGCGGGCCTCGACGTCGGCGTCACGGCGCTGCTCGAGCTGCTGGCGCTCGACGGAGACGTGCGCCTCCAGCGTCGGCAGGTCGCGGTCGCGCTTGTCGGTGTCGACGGACGTGATCATGTACGCCGCGAAGTAGATGATCTTCTCGAGGTCCTTGGGAGCAAGGTCGAGAAGGTATCCCAGCCGCGACGGGACGCCCTTGAAGTACCAGATGTGCGTGACCGGGGCGGCCAGCTCGATGTGGCCCATCCGCTCACGGCGCACCTTGGCGCGGGTCACCTCGACGCCGCAGCGCTCACAGATGATGCCCTTGAACCGGACGCGCTTGTACTTACCGCAGTAGCACTCCCAGTCCCGGGTCGGACCGAAGATCTTCTCGCAGAAGAGTCCGTCCTTCTCGGGCTTGAGGGTCCGGTAGTTGATGGTCTCGGGCTTCTTCACCTCACCGTGCGACCACTGACGGATGTCGTCAGCCGTCGCAAGGCCGATGCGGAGCTCGTCGAAGAAGTTGACGTCTAGCACTGGCTCCCCTCTCAGACTTCCTCGACCGAGCTCGGCTCACGCCGAGAAAGGTCGATGCCCAGCTCTTCTGCGGCCCGGAACACGTCCTCGTCGGTGTCCCTCATCTCGATGGACATGCCGTCGCTGCTCAGAACCTCCACGTTCAGGCAGAGCGACTGCATTTCCTTGATGAGGACCTTGAAGGACTCCGGAATACCGGGCTCCGGGATGTTCTCGCCCTTGACGATGGCCTCGTAGACCTTCACGCGGCCGAGCACGTCGTCGGACTTGATCGTCAGCAGCTCCTGGAGCGCGTAGGCCGCGCCGTAGGCCTCGAGGGCCCACACTTCCATTTCACCGAACCGCTGGCCACCGAACTGCGCCTTACCACCCAGCGGCTGCTGCGTGATCATGGAGTAGGGGCCGGTGGAACGGGCGTGGATCTTGTCGTCCACGAGGTGGAGCAGCTTCAGGATGTAGATGTAGCCGACCGAGATGGCGTCCTTGAACGGCTCGCCGGAGCGGCCGTCGAACAGGCGCGCCTTGCCGCCGCCGGACACCATGCGGTTGCCGTCCCGGTTGGGGATGGTGCTCGCGAGGAGGCCGGTGACGTCCTCCTGGTGCGCGCCGTCGAAGACGGGCGTGGCGGTGTTGGTCCACGGCGGGGCCTCTTCCAGGCCGATGCCCTTGAGGTTCCGCTTCCAGTCCTCGTCGTCGCCCTCGATCTTCCAACCGCGGGAGGCGACCCAGCCCAGGTGCGTCTCGAGGACCTGGCCGACGTTCATTCGTCCCGGAACACCCAGCGGGTTCAGGACGATGTCGACCGGCGTGCCGTCCTCGAGGAACGGCATGTCCTCGACGGGCAGGACCTTGGAGATGACGCCCTTGTTGCCGTGACGGCCGGCGAGCTTGTCACCATCGGTGATCTTGCGCTTCTGGGCCACGTAGACGCGGACCAGCTCGTTGACGCCCGGCGGGAGCTCGTCGCCCTCGTCGCGCGAGAACACGCGGACGCCGATGACCTTGCCGGACTCACCGTGCGGCACCTTCAGCGAGGTGTCGCGCACTTCGCGCGCCTTCTCACCGAAGATCGCGCGCAGCAGGCGCTCTTCCGGGGTCAGCTCGGTCTCGCCCTTGGGCGTGACCTTGCCGACGAGGATGTCGCCGGTGACGACGTCGGCGCCGATGCGGATGATGCCGCGCTCGTCGAGGTCGGCGAGGACCTCTTCGGAGACGTTCGGGATGTCCCGGGTGATCTCCTCGGGGCCGAGCTTGGTGTCACGGGCGTCGACCTCGTGCTCCTCGATGTGGATCGAGGAGAGGACGTCGTCCTGGACCAGCCGCTGGCTGAGGATGATCGCGTCTTCGTAGTTGTGGCCCTCCCACGGCATGAACGCCACGAGGAGGTTCTTGCCCAGGGCCATCTCGCCCTGGTCGGTGCAGGGGCCGTCGGCGAGGACCTGGCCGAACTCGACCCGGTCTCCCTCGTTGACGATCGGCTTCTGGTTGAAGCAGGTGCCCTGGTTGGAGCGCTTGAACTTCGCGACCCGGTAGGTCTGGCGGGTGCCGTCGTCGTTCATGACGGTCACGTAGTCCGCGGAGACCTCCTCGACCACACCGGCCTTCTCGGCGGTGATGACGTCGCCGGCGTCGGTCGCGGCCCGGTACTCCATGCCGGTGCCCACGAGCGGGGCCTCCGAGCGGAGCAGCGGGACGGACTGGCGCTGCATGTTCGAGCCCATGAGGGCGCGGTTGGCGTCGTCGTGCTCGAGGAACGGGATCATCGCGGTCGCGACCGAGGTCATCTGACGCGCGGAGACGTCCATGTAGTCGACCTCTGCGGCGCGCGAGAGCTCGGTCTCACCGCCCTTGGTGCGGACCAGGACCCGGGCCTCGGCGAAGGTGCCGTCCGTGTTCAGCGCGGAGTTGGCCTGCGCCTTGACGAAGCGGTCCTCCTCGTCGGCGGTGAGGTAGTCGATCTGGTCGGTGACCTTGCCGTCGATGACCTTGCGGTACGGGGTCTCGATGAACCCGAAGGGGTTCACCCGCCCGAACGCCGCGAGGGAGCCGATCAGACCGATGTTCGGTCCTTCCGGCGTCTCGATCGGGCACATGCGGCCGTAGTGCGACGGGTGGACGTCACGGACCTCCATGCCGGCGCGCTCACGGGACAGACCGCCCGGGCCCAGCGCGGACAGGCGACGCTTGTGCGTCAGGCCGGCGAGCGGGTTGGTCTGGTCCATGAACTGCGACAGCTGGGAGGTTCCGAAGAACTCCTTGATCGACGCCACGACCGGGCGGATGTTGATCAGAGTCTGGGGCGTGATCGCCTCGACGTCCTGGGTCGTCATCCGCTCGCGGACGACGCGCTCCATCCGGGCCAGGCCGAGCCGGACCTGGTTCTGGATGAGCTCGCCGACGCTGCGCAGGCGGCGGTTGCCGAAGTGGTCGATGTCGTCGACCTCGACGGGCAGGTTACGGCCGTCGGGAGCGTCGAACTCCTCCTCGCCGGCGTGCAGGCGCACCAGGTACTCGATGGTCGAGACGATGTCGTCCTCGGTCATCGTGCCCTGGGTCATGTCGATGTCCAGGCCGAGCTTCTTGTTGACCTTGTACCGGCCCACCTTCGCCATGTCGTAGCGCTTGGGGTTGAAGTACAGGTTGTTCAGAAGGGTCTGGGCCGACTCCTTCGTCGGGGGCTCGCCCGGACGAAGCTTGCGGTAGATGTCGAGCAGCGCCTCGTCCTGGCCGGCGGTGTGGTCCTTCTCGAGGGTGATCCGCATCGACTCGTAGTCGCCGAAGCGCTCGAGGATGCGGGCCTCGTCCCAGCCGAGCGCCTTCAGGAGGACGGTGACGCCCTGCTTGCGCTTGCGGTCGATGCGGACACCGACGTTGTCACGCTTGTCGATCTCGAACTCGAGCCAGGCGCCCCGGGACGGGATGACCTTGCAGCCGTAGATGTCCTTGTCCGAGGTCTTGTCGAGCTGGCGCTCGAAGTAGACGCCCGGAGAGCGGACGAGCTGAGACACAACGACACGCTCGGTGCCGTTGATGATAAAAGTGCCCTTCGGCGTCATGAGCGGGAAGTCACCCATGAACACCGTCTGGCTCTTGATCTCACCAGTGGTGTTGTTGATGAACTCCGCCGTGACGAACATCGGGGCGGAGTAGGTCATGTCCTTGTCCTTGCACTCCTCGACGGAGTACTTGGGCGGCTCGAACCGGTGATCCCGGAACGAGAGGGACATGGTCCCGGAGAAGTCCTCGATGGGACTGATTTCTTCGAAGATCTCTTCCAGACCCGACTGAGTCGGGACGTCCTTGCGACCGGCATCCTGGGCAGCCTGGACCCGTGCCTTCCAGCGCTCATTGCCGAGCAGAGTGTCAAAGGACTCTGTCTGCAGAGCGAGGAGGTCCGGTACTTCAAGCGGTTCGTTGATGCGGGCGAATGAGACGCGGTTCGGACCGGTCAGGGTCTTCGAGGCGTTGCGCGAGGCTGCCAAGAGGTGGTCCTTCCGAGGGCTCGCGGCGGTGACGGGCGTGCACGCCAAACCATCCCCGAGAAAACAGTGATCATAAGTCAAGATCACGACAAGGTTGCCACGGCGGATAGTTAAAGGGCAGCGCAAAGGGGCAGTGTAGCCGACCGGCACACTGCGCGCAACCTTACTACTGCTATCCACATCATCGTTGCCTCGCAGCATCGTCCTTCAGGCCCCACAAGTCAAGGCCGCACACGGACTTTTCGGGCTCTGAGCAGCCGTGATGAGGTTCATAGTTTAGAGACGGGGGTCACAAGGAATAACCACAAATCCGCCCCTTCCCACCCGAGGTCACAGGAGCCCCAGTGAGGGTCGCGCCAGGGAGCGTTCAAAAGATCTTGACTCTCCCGTCCCGTGCCCGATGTCGGGGGTTGAGTCGGTTCCTGGGGGTTACGGTCACGCCATGGGTGAGGCCGATTATCTGCGAGAGACCCGGGTGGCCTATGACGCGGCCGCCGCACGGTATCTGGAACTCTACGGGGCCGAGTTCGAGCCCCGGGCTCTGGACCGCGGGATGTACGGGGCGTTCGCGGCACGGATTCCCGACGGGGGCGCCGTGCTCGACGTCGGGTGCGGGCCCGGGCACGTCACGGCCTATCTGCGCGGGCTCGGGCTGGCCGCCGACGGGGTCGATCTGTCGCCCGTCATGGTGAAGCTGGCGCGTGAGGCCAGGCCGGAGCCCGGATTCGAGGTGGCGCCGATGGACGCCCTGCCCGTCTCCGACGCCGCCCTCGCGGGGATCGTCGCCCTGTACTCGATCATCCACACGCCGCCGGAGCACGTGCCCGGGGCGCTGGAGGAGTTCCGGCGGGCGCTGGCCCCGGGCGGGCATCTGCTGATGGCGTTCCAGGTGACCGAGGAGGGGACGCAGGCCGAGGAGATCGAGCACAAGATAGCGCCCGCCCACCGCTGGCCGGTCGGGCTCATGGAGACCCTGCTGCGCAAGGCGGGCTTCACCGAGGTCGCCCGGCTGCTGCGCGACCCCGGTGAAGGCGAACGGTTCCCGCGGGCGTTCCTGCTGTCCCAGCGGACGCGGTGAGGCGGGCGGTCAGCGGCGCGCGGGGCGCAGGGCCGCGGCGGCCAGGAGGGAGCCCGCCAGGGCCAGGAGCGCGTTGATCCCGACCGCGAAGCCGACGCCGTCCAGGACCGTGCCGGGGGTCGCCGGGGACGCCATCCGCGCCGTGGCCAGGGCGCTCATGATCGGGATTCCCATCGTGATGCCGACCTGCTGGGTCATGGTGGCGAGCCCGGTGGCCAGGCCCTGCTCGGTGTCCGGCAGTCCCGAGGTGGCGGTGACCATGAAGCCGACGATCACCAGCATGTTGCCGACGCCGCCGGCGAACGTGGCCGCCAGCAGGAGCCAGATCCAGGCGCCCGAGGTGCCCAGGGCGACCAGCGAGAGCGTGGCCGCGGCCTGGACGATCCCGCCCGCCGCGATGGCCGTCCGGGCTCCGAAGCGGCTCACGGCCCGGCCGCCGAGGGTGCCGCCCGCGACCGTCCCGAGGCCGAGGACGCCGAAGGCGAGGCCGGTGGCCAGCGGGGAGTATCCGAGGACCTCCTGGAGGTAGAGGGTCAGCAGGAAGACCAGCGAGGTCTCGGTGACGAAGGCGACCAGGCCCGCGGCGTTGCCCCACACGACCGTCCGGCGCCGGAGGACGGTGATCGGGACGAGCGGGGCGGACGAGCTCTTCTCGGCGAACCAGAAGACCACGAGCAGCGCGGTTCCGGCGGCGAGCGCGGCGAGGGTGCCGGGCGAGGTCCAGCCGGACTCGCCGGCCCGGGTGAGCCCGAAGACCAGGGCGAGGAGGCCGGCGGTGACCGTCAGGGCGCCGGGCACGTCGAGCCGGGGACGGACGGCGGGACGCTCGTCGGTGATCGCCCGGGGCGCGAGGAGGAGGACCACGGCGGCGACGGGCACGTTGACGAAGAAGGCCCAGCGCCAGGAGAGCAGATCGGTCAGGAGCCCGCCGAGGATCGCCCCCGCGGTGAATCCGGCCGACATCAGGGCGCCGTTGAGGCCGAGGGCACGGTCCCGCAGCGGGCCCTCCCTGAACGCGGTGGTGAGCAGCGCGAGCCCGGCCGGGGTGACGGCGGCCGTCGCCAGGCCCTGGAGCACCCGGGCGGCGAGCAGCATCTCCGGGGTCACCGCGAGCCCGCCGAGCAGGGACGACGCCCCCAGGACCGCCATGCCTCCGATGAAGATCCGCTTACGGCCGACCAGGTCGCCGATCCGGCCGAACAGCAGGGTGAATCCGGCCGCCGCCAGGGCGAAGGAGGTGGCGATCCACTGGAGCCTGGTGAGGGGGAAGCCGAGGCCCTCGCCCACGACGGGCAGGGCGACGTTCAGGATCGAGAAGTCGACCGCGATCATGAACTGTGCGCCGAGCAGGAGGGGGAGCACCAGCTTCTGCCGGCCGGTCATGCGGTCCGGCGAGGTGATCGGGGGGTCGAGTGCAACGGACATGGTTGTCCCTCCAATAAACTATTAACGGTACTATGGTTCCGTTAAGAGGGAACGTAGCACGCCGGAACGCTTAAGGGAACTGGAGTACCGTTATGACGGCTGCCGAGCCACCTCCCACGACCCGCCCGGGCGGCCGGACGGCGCGCGTCCGGGAGGCCGTCCTGCGCGCCGCCGGCGACGCCCTGGCCGAGCGCGGCTTCGACGGGCTGGACCTGGCCGACGTGGCCCGCCGCGCCGAGGTCGGCAAGACGACCGTGTACCGCCGCTGGTCGACCACCACCGGGCTGATCGCCGACCTGCTCACGGCCATGGCCGAGGACTCCCTGCCGCGCAGCGACACCGGCTCGCTCGAGGGCGATCTGCGGGCGAACGCCCGGCTGGTCCTGCGCACGCTGAGCGATCCGCGCCAGGCTCCGCTGTTCAGGGCCGTCATCGCGGCGGCCACCTGCGATCCGCGGACCGCGGAGGCCCTGCACGCCTTCTACGCCACCCGCATCGCCGAGTGGGCGCCCTGCGTCGCACTGGCCGAGAAGCGGGGCGAGGTCCCGCCGGGCACCGACGCCGCCGAGGTCGTCAGGGCCGTGTCCGCCCCGCTCTACTACCGGCTCCTGGCCAGCGGCGACCCCCTCGACGCCGCGGCGGCCGACCGTGCCGCCCTGGCGGCCGCGACGGCCGCCAGAGCAGGCGTTTACACCGTCTGAGGCCGATTCCGTCGGAGATGGGCTTTAGGGTGCCGTCTGTGGGAGAAGAAAGCGCGCGGATCGACGTCGGCGGGGCCTACGACGCGGTGGCCGAGCTCTACACCGAGCTCTACGGCGGGGAGTTCGCGCCGCTCGCGCTGGAGCGGGGCATGTTCGGCGCCTTCGCCGAGCTGGTGGGGAGCCGGGGGACCGTGCTGGACGCCGGATGCGGGCCCGGCCATGTGACGGCCTACCTGCACGCCCAGGGCCTGGAGGCGTTCGGCGTCGACCTGTCCCCCGCCATGGTCGGCATCGCCCGTGCCTCCTGGCCGGGCGTGCGCTTCGAGACCGGGTCGATCGAGGAGCCGGACGTCGAGGACGGCACGCTCGACGGGATCATCGCCCGGTACTCGCTCATCCATCTGCCGCCGGAGCGGATTCCGGCCGTCCTGGCCGCCTTCCACCGGGCCCTCGTCCCGCGCGGCCATCTCCTGCTCGCCTTTCCCACCGCGATCGGCGCCGACGCCGGCGTCCGGGCCTACGACCACAAGGTCGTCCGCGCCTACCAGTGGCCCGCCGACCGGATGGCCGGGCTCCTGCGCGAGGCCGGTTTCACCGAGGTGGCGCGGCTGCTGCGCGCTGCCGCCGACGGCGAGCGCTTCCCCGAGGCCTGCCTGCTGGCCCGCCGCGAGCACTGATTCACCGGCGGAGCGCGCCGCCGAGGAGCAGATCCACGACCCGGACGGCCCAGGCGTTCCGGTCGCCGGTGGTCCGCCCCGCGTAGTAGTCGGCGAAGTAGGAGCCGATCAGCGCCGAGACGACGTCCTCGGGGTCGGCGGCCAGGCCCGGCTGCTGCTCCAGCGCCTCGCGGAACAGGGCCCGCCGGGGTCCGACGGTGCGTTCGCGCATCAGCGCCAGGAGCTCGGGGTGGTGCTCCTCCTCGGCCAGGCAGGTGCCGATCAGCCGCATGCCCCTGACGTCGTCCAGGAAGGTCGCGAAGGCCGCCAGCCGGGTGACGAGATCGGCCCGGGCGTCCCCGGTCAGCGGAGCGACGTGGTCGCCGACGCGCTGGGCCGCCAGGGCCGCGCTCACCAGGTCGGCCTTGGTCTTCCAGCGCAGATGGACCGTCGACTTGCTGACCCCGGCGCGCGCGGCGACCTGGTCGAGGGTCGTGCGCACGTAGCCCTGGGCGGTGAGCAGGGCGAGCGTCGCCGCCAGGATCGCCTCCCGCTTCTCGGCCGAGCGCGGCCGGCCCGCCTGCCGTCCTGGATTCGGGGTCATGGGACCAGTCTAGGAATACCGAACGACTCGGTTTCGTTATCACCCCCGACATCACGCTCCACCCCCTGGTGAAGGACGAAGAACATGCGCATCGCCGTACTGGGCACGGGAATGGTCGGACGGGCCCTCGCCGACCGGCTGGACGAACTGGGACACGAGGTCGCCGTCGGCACCCGGGACGTCGCGGGGACGCTCGCGAGGACCGTCCCCGACGGGGAGGTCTCCTACGCCGCCTGGCAGCGGGAGCACCCCTCCGTGCGGACCGAGACGTTCGCCGCGGCCGCGGCGGCGGCCGAGCTCGTCGTCAACGCCACCGGCGGCACGATCACCCTCGACGCCCTCGCGGCGGCGGGGGCGGCCAACCTCGCCGGGAAGGTCCTGCTCGACATCTCCGTGCCGCTCGACTTCTCGAAGGGCTTCCCGCCGACCCTCTTCGTCTCAGGCGACGACTCCCTCGGCGAACGCGTCCAGGCGGCCTTCCCCGAGGCGAGGGTCGTCAAGGCGCTCAACACCATGAACGCGGAGGTGATGGTCCGTCCCGCGCTCCTCGGCGACGACGGCCACACGGTGTTCGTCTCCGGCGACGACGCCGAGGCCAAGGCGGTCGTCACCGGGCTGCTCACCTCGTTCGGCCACACCGACGTCCTCGACCTCGGCGACATCACCACCGCCCGCGGCACCGAGATGCTCCTGCCCCTGTGGCTGCGCCTCATGGGGGCGCTCGGCACCCACGTGTTCAACTTCAAGGTCGTCCGCTGACGTCGGGCCTTACCCTCTGACCTGGTGTTCTCCCACCGGGGTAGCGCCTGGGGACTGCTTCGGCCGTCCCGGTACTACCCCGGTAGGAGGAGCAGGATCGGTCGGCGGCAGGAGGCGTGGCGGGGTGGCGGGCGACAGGGTGGGGGGATGATCGTTGAAGAGCGGAGCGTCGAGGAGATCTTCCGGTCGGGGCTCATCGGCGACCTGCCCCGCTGGGCCCGGTGGGCGGCCCTCGCAACGGCGCTGCTCGCGCTGCCGTCGGGGATCTGGCGGATCGGCGTGGCCCTGGGCCTGACCCTCGGCCACACCGACGACGGCCGTCGCGAGCTGGTGGGCGACGGCGCCGCGGGCCCCGCCTCGATGATCATGATCAGCCTGCTGACCGAGTGCGCCGCCCTGCTCGCCCTCGGGCTGGTGCAGCGGTGGGGCCGGTCCGTCCCCGGCTGGGTCCCGCTGGCCGGAGGACGCCCGGTGCCGCGCCGCGGGGTCCTCGCCGCCGCCTGGACGGGAGTGGCGGTCACGGCCGCCGCCGGGACGCCCTTCGCCGCCTGGTGGGCCCTCCCCCACGACGGCATGACCGCCACCGGCGCCCTCGTGGTCGGCTTCGCCCACCTGCCGCTCGTGTTCTGGGCGCCGCTGCTCGCCGCCCTGACCCTGGACTTCCAGCGCAGGACCCGCCCGGACGCCCGGAAAGGCGAAAGGCCCCCGGGGTAGGGGTGTGTCCCCGCCCAGAGGCCTCGCGGTGAAGCCGGTGCCGCGTCAGAGCACCTCGAGCTTGGAGACCAGCCAGTCGCCGTCCTTCTTGACCATGGTCAGGCGGAGGCGGTGCAGGTCGGTCGAGGGCTCGGCGCCCTTGCGGGTGGTCGACTGGTTGAGGAACACCAGGACCTTGATGCCGTCCTTGCCGACCGACTCCACACCGGCCTTGCTGGCGGTGCCGAGGGTCACGGCCTCCTGGGCGGGGGCGTTGGCGAGGAGCTTCGCGGCGCTCTGCTGGTAGGCCGTGCGGAACTCGCCGGTCGTCTCCGACAGCACGTGCTTGGTGTCGCCCTCGATGGTCCGGTAGTCCCAGGTCGAGATGTCCTGGGCGGAGTTGAAGGCCGTCCGGGTGGCGTCGTCCAGGTCCTGCTCGGAGTACTTGCCGTCGCTGTCGGCGCGCAGCACGAACGAGCCGCCGACCAGGGCCGCGGCGACCAGGCCGAGCACGACCATCACCCAGACGGGCGGGCCCTGCCGGCCGGTCCCGGCCTTCTTCTCCTTGGCGGGCTTCGCCTTCTCGGCGGGCTTCTCGGCGGTCTTGGCCTTCTTCGCGGGCTCGGCCTTCTTCACGGGCTCGGCCTCGACCGGCTCCGCTTCGACCGCCTCGGCCTCGACGGGTTCGGCCTCGACGGCTTCGGCATCGTCCAGGCTGAGCTGCCCGTCGATGATCGCGGCTTCTTCCTCGACGTCGATCTCGTCGACCGAGGACTTCTTGAAGAGGTTCATCGCACCATCGCAAAGTCGGACACGAGCCACTTGCCGTGTTCCTTGACGAGGCTCATGCGGAACCGCAGGTTCCGGGCCGCCCCGCTGGGCACTTCCGGGTTGGTGACCACCGAGGTGACCGCGACGATCACCTCGGCGGAGTCGTCGTCGATCGACACGACTCCGGCGCTCAGCACCGAGCCCTGCGACTTCGACTGGTTCTTGGTCAGTTCCTCGCCGAGCGTCTTGGTCTGGCCGGCCCACTGGTCCTTGAACGAACCGGTGGCACCGGACAGGACCCGCTGGACGTCGGCGTTCACGGTGTCGTAGTTCATCGTCACCATGTTGAGGGCGACCTGGCGCGCGGCCCCGAGGGCCTCGTCGCGGCGGTCCTGGTCGGACGACGACCAGATCTTCGAGGCGGGCGCGATGAGGAGCGCGGCCCCGACGAGGACCGCGACGACCAGGACGGACGTCACGATCCATCGCCAGAGGCCGGAGGCTCCCCTCACGACAGCGGGCCCAGCAGCAGCCACTTCCACGATTCATCCCCCAAGAGGCTCTTCTGACCGCCGGTGGAACCGACGACGTACGTCTTTCCGTCCGGTCCGACGTACTTTCCGGTCGTCGGATCGTAGCTGGTCACATACACCGAATCGGACGTTTGCGTCTGATAGGCGTCTTCGTCCTTGTTGTTCTTCACTTCACGTGCGAGCGACGCGGCGGGGGGCTCACCTGCGCCGTCGAGCGCGCCCACGGGCAGCACGGGCGCCGGATGCGCCTTCGGGGCGTTCCGGGAACCGCGCACCGCGATGTTCTTGTCGGGGTCCTTGCAGCCGATGTCGAGGCGTGCCGGGGTCTCCTGGGTGAACTGCGGCCAGCGCTTCTTGGTCTTCTCGTACCCCTTGGTGCAGGGAGCCGGAGAGTCGCCGTTGAGAACGAGGCCCATGTGCTGGTAGCCGTCGCCGGGCAGGATCGTCGGACCGCCGCCGAGGGCCGCGGGGAACAGCAGCAGGAGGGTCCGCAGACCGTCCTCCTGCATCGACAGGACCTGGCCGGTGGTCGTGAGGTTGGCCAGGAGCACCGGCAGGTCGGGCGACAGCTTGTACATCAGCGAGTCGGCCTGGTCCGTGGCGGGCACGGTGGCGTCGATGTCCTTGCGGATCGAGCCGTCGTCCTGGCGGATCTGGTCGCTCAGCGACGCGAGCTGACGGGCGAAGTTCTGGATCGCCGAGCCCTTGTCCCGCTGGGTGTTCAGGACCGTCTTGCCGTGGTCCAGCAGGTCGGCCGTCGTGTCGTAGTTGTCGTCCATCTCCTTGATGAGATCGCTGCCGTTGTCGAGGATCGACTGGAGGTCGGCGCCGGTGCCCTTGAAGGCCTTGTCGAGCTCGTCGACGATGGTCTTCAGGTTCTTCGGGTCGACCGAGGCGACGGTCTTGTCGAGGTTGACCAGCAGCTCGGAGGTCTTGACCGGGATCCGGGTGTCGGTCGCGGGGATCGTGTAGGTCCCCCCGTCCGACAGGAACGGGCCGCTGGTCGAGCGCGGCTGAAGGTCGATGTACTGCTCGCCGACCGCGGACCGGTTGGCGACGACGGCGACGGTGTCACGCGGGATCTTGTGCTTGCGCTTGAGCTCCAGCTTGATCCGCACACCGTCGCTGGTCAGGGCGATGGGTCCGACCCGGCCGACCGTGACGCCGCGGTAGGTCACCTCGGAATTGGTGAACGCGCCGCCCGAGTCGGGCAGCTCCACGTAGGCGACGTAGGTCGTGTTGAGGACGGTCTGGCCGACGCCGATGTAGCGGTAGGCCGTGTAGGTGACGCCCAGCACGGTGATGATGAGGAACACCAGGAGCTGGATCTTGACGCCGCGTTTGAGGATCACGACGTGCCTCCCAGCAGAGCGTCGAGCGAGGTGTCGGGCATTCCGATGGTCGGCAGGACCGAGCCGCCGGGCCCCGGGGTGTCACCGAGGTCGATCACGCCGGGCGGCTGCTGCGTGAGCGAGGTGCCGGGCGGGGTGATCAGGTTCCGCAGCGCGTCGGCCTGCTTCTGGAGCGACCTGGCGAGCGACTTGTCCTGGGACGTACCGGTGAGCAGGTTGTGCATGATCTCGTTCATGTCGAGCGAGACCGTCATGTTCATGTTCGCGAAGTCACCGCGGACGGTGTTGGCGAAGGTGTCGGGGAAGGGGAAGGTCAGCAGGTTGCCGATGTTCTTCGGCACCAGGTCGCCCGACTTGTTGATGTTCTTCAGGATCGGCTGGAGATCCTTGAGGTTCGCCAGGAAGTCCTTCTTCGACCGCTTGATCGTGGAGGACGTCACGTCGCTGAACTTCGAGAGGCCCACCAGCATCTTGGTCAGGTCGGCGCGGTTGTCGCGCAGGATCCTGACGGCCGGCTCGGTCTTCTCGATGGTGTCGGCGATCGTGCCCTTCTCCTCCTCGAGCTTGACCATCAGCCGGTCGATCTTGTCGAGGGCGTCGGTGATGACGATCTTCTGCCGGTCCAGGACGGTCACGAACGTGTCGACCCGGTTCAGCACCGACTTGATGGTCTCCTCGCGGCCGGACATCGCCGCGTTGAGCTCCTTCGTGATCGTCGAGATCTGCTCGATGCCGCCACCGTTCAGCAGCATCGACAGGGCCGACAGGACCTCTTCGACCTCGGTGTTCTGGGTCGTCGAGGTGATCGGGATGAGGTCGCCGTCGGAGAGCTGACCGGAACCGCCGGTCGCCGGGCCCTTCAGCGCGACGAACTTCTCACCGAGCAGCGAGGTCTGGGCGATGGTCGCGGTCGCGTTGTCGGGGAGCCTGACGTTCCCGTTCAGCTTGATCCGGACATCGGCCTTCCAGCCGTTCAGCTTGATGTCCTCGATCCGCCCGACGGAGACGTCGTCGACCTTGACGGTCGCCTGCGGCACGAGGTCCAGCACGTTCACGAACTCGATGTGCACCTCGTAGGGGTGCGAGCCGAGGTCGGGCCCGCCGGGCAGCGGGATCGACGACACTCCGTCGAACCCGCAGCCGGAGGCGGCCAGCACCCCGGCGACGGCGAGGGCGAGGGTTCTTCTCACTGTCCTCCTCCGTCCGGAAGCAGACCACCGAGGGTCTTGTCGGGCTTGTCCTCGCCGGCGACCTTCTTGTTCTTGCCGCCGCCCTTGCAGGCGGCCGGCTTGCGCTTGTCGCCGGGGCCGTAGGCGTCGCACGGCACGGGGTGCGGGTTGTACGTGGTCGTCAGCGCGGTGATCCACGACAGGTCGAACTTCAGGTCGAAGCCGAGACCGCCGGAGAGCGGAGCGAGGCTCTTCAGGCACTCCTTCGGCGGGGTGCCGAGGGAGTAGGCCAGCGAGCAGATCCAGTCGGCCGGGTTCTTGAACTGCAGGAAGTCGGTGCGGGTGTGCAGCGTGCCCGAGATCGGGTCGTAGGCGCGCGCCATGTTGGCGATGCCCAGCGGCGCGGTGTTGAGGAACTCACCGAACGCCTTCTTCTGCTTCACCAGCACCGCCGTCGCGGACGCCAGGTCGCTGACGCTCTTGGAGATGCTGCCCTTGTTGTCCTTGACGAACCGGGTGACGTTCTGGAGCGTCGGGCCGAGGATCTTCAGCGCGGCGCTGAGCTCGTCCTTCTCGCCGTTGAGCTGGGTGGTGACGGCCGAGAGGCTGTCGGTGAAGCGGCGGACGTCGTCGTCGTTGGCGGCCAGGACCTCGGTGAGCTGCTCGAGGTTCTTCAGCGAGGCCGTGATGTCCTCGCGGTTGTCCGACAGGGTCGCCAGGACGTCGGCGGAGTCGCCGATGGTCTTGCGCAGGTCGTCGCCGGTGCCGTCGAGGTTGGCGGCGCCGACCTCGAGGAACCGCGACAGGGCGCCGTCCTTGTTGGCTCCGTCCGGGCCGAGGGCCTTGTTGAGGTCGTTGAGGCTCTGGGAGACCTCGTCGACCTCGACCGGCACCGCGGTGCGCTTGACGTCGATGGTGGCCCGGTCCTGGAGGACCGCCCCCCCGGTGTAGACCGGGGTGAGCTGGACGAACCGGTCCGACACCAGCGACTGGGCGACGATGACGGCCTGGGCGTCGGCGGGGACCTTGCGCCGCGACTCGTAGTGCATCTCGACCCGGACGGCCGTTCCCGCCGGGTGGATGCTGTCGACCTTGCCGACGGGGATCCCGAGGATCCGGACGTCGGCGCCGGGGTAGAGGCCGACGGTGTTGGTGAAATAGGCGGTGAGCCGGTGCTGGGGGGCGCTCGGCCACAGCAGCACGACGGCTGCCACGGCCATCACGACCACCAGGAGCGGCACCGCGAGGCGGAGGAGAGTTCGCATGGCGGGCCTCACGGGAGCAACGGGAGCGGGTCGTCGGCGGACTTCTTGGTCTTCTTGTCCTTGGAGGGCGATCCGATGCTCGCGGGGATCGGGATGAAGTTCTGGATGTAGCTGTCGAACCAGCGGCCGCTGCCGGTCGCGTCGGTGAACTGCCTGCCGTAGACCGCCATGAGCTGGAGGTCGCGGTCGAGGTTGTCCTTGTTCTTCAGCAGGACCGCCGCGACCTTCTGCAGGTTCTTCAGCAGCGGCTTGAGCTCGTCCTCGTTCTCGTCGATGACGGCGTTGATCTGCTGGGAGACCGCGTAGGTGTTCAGCAGGAGCTGGTGGATGACCGCCCGCCGGTTCTGGACGGCCTGGAGGATCTGGTCACCGCGCTCGACGACCTTCACGAAGTCGTCCTTGCGCTCGGCCAGCACCCCCGTGACGTCCTTGGCCCGGGTGATGAGCTGGGCGAGCTCGTCGTCACGGGAGGAGATGGTCTTCGACAGCCGCTGGAGGCCCTTCAGCGAGGCCTTGATCTCGTCCGGGGAGTTCTTGAACGTCTCCGACATCGTGTCGAAGGCGGTCGCGAGCGCCTTGTCGTCGATCTTCGAGATGTTCTTCGACAGATCGGCGATGGCCGGGACGACCTCGTAGGGCGTGGTGGTCCGCGAGCGCGGGATCGCCACGGACGGCCGCTGCTTCTCCGGGCCGCGCGGGTCGAGCGCCAGGTAGTGCGAGCCCAGCAGGGTCTTGATCTTGATCTCGACCCGGGTCGCGTTGCCGACCGGCACACCGTCGTCGACCTTGAAGTCGACCCGCACGTGGTCGCCTTCGAGGTCGAGCTTGGTGACCCGGCCGACCTTGACGCCCGCGATCCGGACCTCCTCACCGTCGCGCAGGCCCGCCGCCTCGGCGAACTCCGCGTGGTAGGTGGTGCCGCCCGTGACCAGCGGGATGTTGTCGATGTTCAGGGCCACCGTGATGCCGAGGGCGATCGAGGCGAGCGAGACCAGGCCCAGAACCGTGGGGTTCTTCTCTCTGAACGGGACCCTCACTGCTTGCACCTCGCGTTGTCGTTCACGATCTTCGGCGTGAAGTAGGCCGGCGCTCCGGGGAGGACGATGCGGGCGTCCATGCTGCAGAGGTAGTAGTTGAACCAGGACCCGTAGGAGGTCGTCCGGTTCAGCTTCTCCAGCCGGTCCCGCATGTTCTTGAAGGTCTTGTCCAGGGTGTCGTCGTTGTCGGCGAGGGTGCGGGTCAGCGCGTTCAGGCCCTCGATGTCGGTCTGGATCGACGGACGGGCCTTGGCGAGCAGATCGGCGGTGACGCCGGTCAGGGAGTTCAGCGACGACAGCGAGTCGAAGATCGCCTTGCGGTCGTCCGCGACGCCCGACACGAAGCCCTGGAGCTCCTTGAGCAGGGCGTTCGTCTGGTCGGTCCGGTCGGAGATCGTGCCGAGGACCTCACTGAGGTTGGTGATGACCCGGCCGATCACCGCGTCCCGGTCCGCCAGCGTGTTCGTCAGCGACGCCACATGGGTGAGCAGCGAGTTGATCGTGCCGCCCTCGCCCTGGAGCACCTTGACGATCTCGAAGGACAGCTTGTTGACGTCCTCGGGGTTCAGCGCCTGGAACAGCGGCCGGAAGCCGTTGAACAGGGCGGTGAGGTCGAGGGCGGGCTCGGTCTGCTCGACCGGGATCGTGCCGTTGCGCGGCAGCTTCACCCCGGAGGTGCCGGGACCCTCGGTCAGCGACAGGTACCGCTGTCCGATGAGGTTGCGGTAGCGGACCTGGGCCAGTGTCGAGGACGGCACCCCGCCGACGAACGGCCCGGTCTTCTCGATGGAGAAGTGGACCTCGGCGAGGGTGCCCTTGTACAGCTTGATGTCGTTGATCTGGCCGATCCGGACGCCCGCGACCCGCACCTCGTCGCCCTTGAGCAGACCCGACGAGTCGCTGAACAGCGCCTTGTAGTCGGTGCTCGGGCCGAAGCGGTGGTTGGCGATCGTCACGGCGAGGATGCCGGTGATCACGGAGGTGAAGGCGACGAACGCCGTCAGCTTGATCCCGTCGACGAAGGTGCGGCGGTTCTCGCTCACTGGACGTTCACCACCGTTCCGTTCGCCAGCGGACCGAACAGCAGGGTCACGAAGTCGGGCACGTCAGCGGCTTCCATGTTCAGGGTGGGGGCGACGACGGCCTTGACCACGTCGTTCTCCGTCTGACCGGCGCCGGGCGTCACGAAGAGGCTGGACATCGAGCGGTTCTTCTTCCACCAGATGTCGTCCTCGGTGCCGTCCAGGGCGAGCCAGTCGTCGAACGGGACCTTCGGGTTGGGCAGTCCGTAGCAGCGGGGGTTGCGGAAGTCCTTCGCCTCGGGCACGTCGAGCGGGTACTTGTAGCCCGGCCGCGGCTTGACGATCTCGATCCACAGGTTGCTGCTGGGCCGCTTGCCGCCGCCGACGGCCTCGTTGTTGTTCTTGCTCAGCTTGTCCAGGCCCGTCATGACGCACGGGAAGGACGGCGAGTACCTGGCCAGCACCGACATCGGGGACCTGAGCGAGATGTTCAGGCCGACGATCTTCGGGGAGTTCTGGTTCATGAACCGGGTGCCGTGGTCGGCGACGCGGGTCACGGCCGGGATGAGCTCCTCGATCGCGGCCTGCTTGTCCACGATGGTCGTGCTCGTGACGTTGATGTTCCGCAGGGCCCGCATGAGGTCGGGGGTCGCTGCGGAGTAGACGTCGGAGACGTCGCCCGCGGCCTTCAGGTCGTACAGGAAGGTCTTCAGCTTCGGGTTGACCTTGGCGAGCAGCGAGTCGAGCTGCTCCGCCGTCCGGCCGAGCTTCTCGCCACGGCCGTCGAGGGCGGTGGCGACCGCGTTCAGCGTCTGGTTCAGCTTCGCCGGCTCGACCGCCTTCAGCAGCGGCATGATGTCGTTGAGCACCTGGTCGATCTCGACCGAGACCGCCGTCTTGTCCTGCGTCAGCACCGACCCGTTCTTGATCGGGGCGGCGGGCTGCGCGGGCGCGGACAGATCGATGTACTTCTCACCGAACAGCGTCTTGGGCAGCAGCCTGCCGGTCGCGTTCGACGGGATGAACTTCGCCTTGTCCTTCTGGATCGCCAGCTCCATCACGGCGCCCTCGGGGGCCTGCTCGATCGAGCGGACCTCCCCGACGATCAGGCCGCGGATCTTCACGTCACTGTGCTCGAGGAGCTGCAGACCGGCCCTGTCGGCGGTGTACTTGATCTTCACCGTGTCGCTGAAGGCGCGGTTGTAGAACGCGATGCACAGCACGACGAGCAGCACGCACGCCAGGAGGAACGACACTCCCAGCACGCGGTTACGGATCTTCTCTGGCATCTCGCTATCCCGCCACTCTGACACTGGTGGTCGCGCCCCAGATGGCGATGCCGAGCATCAGGTCCAGGACGTTGACGGCCACGATGGAGGTCCGCACCGCCCGCCCCACGGCCACGCCGACGCCGGCGGGACCACCGGAGGCGTGGAAGCCGTAGTAGCAGTGGATCAGCATGACGATCACCGCGAAGACGATCACCTTGCCGAACGACCAGAGGATGTCGTAGGGCGACAGGAACAGATTGAAGTAGTGGTCGTAGGTGCCGCCGGACTGGCCGAAGAAGAACGTCACCATGAACCGGGTCGCGACGTAGGAGGCCAGCAGGCCGATCACGTACAGCGGGATGACCGCGATCATGCCCGCCACCAGGCGGGTCGAGACGAGGAACGGCAGCGACGGGACGGCCATGACCTCGAGGGCGTCGATCTCGTCCGAGATCCGCATCGCGCCGAGCTGGGCGGTGAAGCCGCAGCCGACCGTCGCGGACAGCGCCAGCGCGCTCACCAGGGGTGCGAGCTCACGGGTGTTGAAGTAGGAGGAGATGAAGCCGGTGAAGGCCTCCGAACCGATCTGGTTCAGGGCCTGGTAGCCCTGGATCCCGACCTCGGTACCGGTGAAGAACGTCATGAAGCCGACGATCGCGGCGGAACCGCCGACGACCGCGAGCCCGCCCGAACCGAGGGACACCTCGGCCAGCAGCCGCAGCACCTCGGTCCGGTAGCGGGTCATCGCCCGGAAGAACCAGGCGAACGCTCGGACGTAGAACGAGAGCTGGCGGCCCAGGTCGTCGAGGCTGTCGACGGGCTTCTTGTAGATGGGCGCCATCACATGCCCTTCGCGGGGAAGAACTGGGAGTACAGGACCGTGACCAGGAAGTTCTCAAGGAACAGCAGCATGAAGGTGATGACGACGGTCTGGTTCACCGCGTCGCCCACGCCCTTCGGGCCGCCCTTGGCGTTCAGGCCCTTGTAGGCGGCGACCAGCCCGGCCGTCAGGCCGAACAGGAACGCCTTGAACTCCGCCTGGTAGAGGTCGGGGAGCTGCGCCATCCCGCTGAAGCTCGACAGGTAGGCGCCGGGGGTGCCGCCCTGCAGCATGACGTTGAAGACGTAACCGCCGACGATGCCGACCACCGACACCAGGCCGTTCAGGAACAGCCCGATGAAGGCGCACGCCAGCATCCGGGGGACGACCAGGCGGTGCAGGGGGTTGATCCCCAGCACCTCCATGGCGTCGATCTCCTCGCGGATCTTCCGCGCGCCGATGTCGGCGCACATCGCGCTGCCCGCCGCACCGGCGATGAGCAGCGCGCTGACGATCGGAGACGCTTCCCGGACGATCGCGACGACACTCGTCGCGCCGATGTAGGACTGCGCTCCGAGCTGCCGGATGAGGCCGCCCATCTGGAGGGAGAGGACGGCCCCGAACGGAATGGCCACCAGCGTGGTCGGGACCACCGTCACACCGACGATGAACCAGGCCTGCTGAATGAACTCACGCCACTGGAATGGCCACTTGAACATGGCCCTGAACACATCGAGACACAGACCGAAGAAGCGGCCGGGTTCCTTGACCAGGATGTTGACCGCACCATCGGCGACGGGGCGCAAGCGGCTCGAACTCGCGCCGGGTCGTGCCGTTGTCATTTCCGGACGCCTCCGGCGGCCGCGTTGACCGAAGCGACATAGCGGGGCCACTCGTCGACCCAGTTGCGACCCAGGTCGTCCACGAAGGAGCCGGGGGGCGGGGCGACGCCGTGCGCGCGCAGCCAGGAACCGGGCGCGTGCTGGGTGGGCCTGATGAGCCCGCTCGACGGCATGAGCTGCGGCGGGATGGGGGGAAGCTTGCCGGGGTCGTTACCGGCGGCGGCCTCGGCCTCGAGCTCGCTGACGTCCTTCTCCTCGGACATGCCGATGGGGCCGACGCGGCGGGCGTTGAGGAACTGGCGGACCACGGGCTCCTCGGACGACAGCAGCATCTCGCGCTGGCCGAACATGATCAGCTCGCGGCGGAACAGCAGGCCGATGTTGTCCGGGACGGTGCGCGCGGTGTTGATGTCGTGCGTGACGATGAGGAACGTCGCGCCGATCTGGGCGTTGAGGTCGACGATGAGCTGGTTCAGGTACGCGGTGCGGACCGGGTCCAGGCCGGAGTCCGGCTCGTCGAACAGGATGATCTCGGGGTCGAGCACCAGGGCACGGGCGAGGCCGGCGCGCTTGCGCATACCGCCGGAGATCTCGCCGGGGAGCTTGCCCTCCGCCCCGAGCAGGCCGACCATGTCCATCTTCTCCATGACGATCCGCTTGACCTCGGACTCGTTCTTCTTCGTGTGCTCACGAAGCGGGAAGGCGATGTTGTCGAACAGGCTCATCGATCCGAAGAGGGCGCCGTCCTGGAACAGGACGCCGAACAGCTTGCGGGTCTCGTAGAGGAGGCTCTCCGGCAGCTGGGGAAGGTTGCGGTCACCGATCCACACATTGCCGCGGTCGGGCTTGAGCAGGCCGACGAGCGTCTTCAGGAAGACGGACTTACCCGTTCCCGAAGGGCCGAGGAGAACGCTGATCTCTCCTGACGGGATGGTCAGGGAGACGTCCTCCCAAATGGTCTGACGGCCGAAGCGTTTGGTTAGTCCTTCGACCCTGATTTCGACGCCCACTCGTCACCTCTCGTCCAGCCGGGGGGGAATTCCGGATCTCATGAGCGAGTAGAAGCTCTACGTCACTCAGCGCGTCGGCTTCGTGACTACCGGCCAGTAACCACCGGCCGGGTCTCACTAACTTAGTGGCCTTTTCGCAAAAAGGAAGAGCCTGAGACCAAGTAGTGGGCACAAAAGCGACGCCGTAAGGCAATCGTTACTTACGTCACGGGAGAGCCTACTGGGACGAGGATCCGCAGCTCAAGGCGGGGACCAGGGCGAACCTGACCCACCACAAAGATCGAAAGTTGACTTGTCAGTGAGATGACAAAAACCCCCTCTCGTTATGTGACGGAGGGGGAAATGCGAACGGCCGGTCACCCCGGGTGGGGTGACCGGCCGTTCAGCAGACCAGCTCCGGTTCGTTACCGAACCGAGAGGTGACTACTTGACCGAGACGGTGGCGCCGGCGGCCTCGAGAGCGGCCTTGGCCTTCTCGGCGGCTTCCTTGTTGACCTTCTCCAGGAGCGGCTTGGGAGCGCCGTCGACCAGGTCCTTGGCCTCCTTGAGGCCCAGGGAGGTCAGGGTACGGACTTCCTTGATGACCTGGATCTTCTTGTCGCCGGCGGCCTCGAGGATGACGTCGAACTCGTCCTTCTCCTCGGGGGCCTCAGCGACGGCGCCGGGGCCCGCAGGGCCCGCGATGGCGACCGGAGCGGCGGCCTTGACGTCGAAGGTCTCCTCGAAGAGCTTCACGAACTCGGAGAGCTCGAGAAGGGTCATCTCCTTGAAGGTGTCCAGCAGCTCTTCGGTGCTGAGCTTCGCCATGATGTGTTCCTCCAGAACAGGCTTGCTTACTTAAAGTCTTACGACCACGGGGTGGGGCGTACGGCCTATTCGGCCGCAGCCTCCTCGGTGACGACCTCGGCGGCAGCGTCCCCGCCCTCGGCGCGCTTGGCGCGGAGAGCCTCGGAGAGCTGGGCCATCTGCGTCGGCAGAGCGTTGAACAGCGCCGCGGCGTTGCCCATCGACGCCTTCATCGCACCCGCGAGCTTCGCGAGAAGGATCTCGCGCGACTCCAGGTCGGCCAGCTTGGTGATCTCGTCCGCGTTCATCGGCTTGCCGTCGATGAACCCGCCCTTGATCACGAGCTTCGGGTTCGCCTTCGCGAAATCACGCAGGCCCTTGGCGGCCTCGACCACATCGCCCTTGACGAACGCGATGGCGGAGGGACCGGCGAGAAGCTCGTCCAGTCCCGAAACGCCCGCGTCCTTCGCGGCGATCTTGGTCAGCGTGTTCTTCACGACGGCGAACTTCGCCGTGTCACCGAGGCCGCGACGCAGTTCCTTGAGCTGCGCCACGGTGAGCCCGCGGTACTCGGTCAGGACAGCGCCGTTGGAGCTCTCGAATTCACTCTTGAGCTCGGCGACTGTCGCGCCCTTGTCCGCCCTCGCCATGGGACTCCTTCCAGTTTTCACGCCGATCACGAAGCCCCTGGAACACACAAAACGCCCCGGCGCAGGGCGCACGGGACGTCACAAGGTTCTCACTTGATCTTCCAGTATCACCATGCGCGGGCCGTCCTGAGAGTCTCAGGACCTTCGGCTGCCCATGCGGGCAACGACCGGCGGTCTTCGGCACTGGCCAGACTACGTGAGGAAGGGAGTGCGTGCCAACTCGGGACGGCCGGCACGCACTCCGGAGATCCGTTCTTCCTCGGAACCCGCGGGTCCTACGGGAACTTGAGGTCCCCGACCTGGTCGGCGGGCGGGGCCGTGACCGAGACCTTCTTGCCGTAGTCGCGGAACAGGACCGTCACGTCGTAGACCTTGCCCTCGCTGCTGGTGGCCTTCGCGGCGACCTTGCGCGGGAGCTGGTCCTTGTCGGCCCAGAAGTCGAAGGTCAGGGCCTCGGCGCCCTTGGCCATCCCCTCGACCTTGCCCTGGAGCTCGGGGTCCCAGTTCTTGAGCGCCGTCTTCAGGTCGACGGTGCCCGCGTAGTGCGTGGTCTGGACGCCGTCGATCTTCTCGGTGCCGACCTTCTTGACGTCGGTGGACTCCGCGACGATCTTCGCCAGGTCGGCGGGGTTGGCCTGGGTGACCTGCTTGAGCATGTCGCCCGGGTTGAAGCCGACCTTGTCGCCGACGGTGCCGAGGTTGACCTTGACCCACGGCTTGGAGCCGCCGGTCAGGCTGTTGAGGTTCTTGTTGGACACGTAGACGTCCTGGCCGAGCAGGATCAGCCGGGTGCCGCCGGTGCCGACGTTGAAGCCGGCGAGCGAGATCTGGTCGAGCTCCACCGAGAACGCGGGGGCGGGCTTGATCTGGAACGAGCCCGTGCCGTGCACGGTGGCGCCGCCGCCGACCGTCAGCTCGGCCGAGAAGGACTCGACGTTCGCGGTCTTGCCCGCGGAGGCGTTCAGGGCCTCGTGCGCGCTCAGGTTGACCGTCTTGGGGGATTCGGTGGGCGACCCGCACGCGGTGAGGGCCAGGGCGAGGGCGGAACCGGCCACTACGCCGGTGGCGAGCTTCTTCATCATGGGTAAGAGTCTGCTCTCTCTCTTATGGTGCTCACATCCCCCGCCGGAACCAACCGGGGGATTCCCTGTCAGACCTCAGACGTAGGGGCTGCGCCCTCTGACGGCTCCGCCCCGGACGAGACGAGAGCCCCGCACGAAGCTCGTGCGGGGCTCTCGCTCGCTGGTACTGACGCGATCGGCGCGGTTTACGCCTCGTCGATCTCGGCGGTCAGCGCGCGGGTGACGGCCGGGTCGACCGGGATGGCCGGGGCCATGGTCGAGGTGATCGTCACCTTCTTGATGTACCGGCCCTTCGCCGCGGACGGCTTGAGACGGAGGATCTCCTCCAGCGCGGCGGCGTAGTTCTCGACCAGCTGACGCTCGTCGAAGGACGCCTTGCCGATGATGAAGTGAAGGTTCGCGTGACGGTCCACGCGGAACTCGATCTTGCCGCCCTTGATGTCGGACACGGCCTTGGCCACGTCCATCGTCACGGTGCCGGTCTTCGGGTTCGGCATGAGACCACGCGGGCCGAGGACGCGGCCGAGACGACCGACCTTGCCCATCATGTCCGGGGTCGCCACGACCGAGTCGAAGTCCAGCATGCCGCCGGCGATCTGCTCGATGAGGTCGTCGGAGCCGACGATGTCGGCGCCGGCCTCACGGGCCTCGTCGGCCTTGGCGCCACCGGCGATGACGGCCACGCGGGCGGTCTTGCCGGTGCCGTGGGGCAGGTTCACGGTGCCACGGACCATCTGGTCGGCCTTACGCGGGTCGACACCCAGGCGGGTGTTGACCTCGACGGTCGGGTCGAACTTGGTGACCGTGGTCTCCTTCGCGAGACGAACGGCGGCGAGCGGCGTGTACAGCTCGTCCTTGTTGATCTTCTCGGAGGCGTTCCGGTAACCCTTGCTGCGCTTCATGCTGCTCCCCTTTCACGGGAGTTCGTGGCTTAGCGGACCGCGCGGGCCCTACCACTGGGTGGAACGCGGGAGCGGAGCTCCCGCGGGTGCTACTTGACCTCGATGCCCATGGAACGGGCGGTACCGGCGATGATCTTCGCGGCGGCCTCGATGTCGTTGGCGTTCAGGTCCTTCATCTTGAACTCGGCGATCTCGCGGACCTGGGCGCCGGTGATGGAGCCGACCTTGGTCTTGAGCGGGTTCGAGGAGCCCTTGTCGATCCCGGCGGCCTTGAGGATCATCTTCGGCGCCGGCGGGGTCTTCGTGGCGAAGGTGAAGGAGCGGTCTTCGTAGATCGTGATCTCGACCGGGATCACGTTGCCACGCTGGGACTCGGTAGCAGCGTTGTACTGCTTGCAGAAGTCCATGATGTTGACACCGTGCGGACCGAGAGCGGTACCGACCGGAGGAGCGGGGGTCGCGGCACCGGCGTTGAGCTGGACCTTGACGACCGCGGAGATCTTCTTCTTCTTCGGAGGCATGACGCCGTCCCTTCGTTCCGTGAACTGTGGCTCCGACTCCTGAAGAGACAGGCAACATCGATGGCCGGAACGTGAGCCTGGATGTTGGAGCCCGGTATAAAGCCCCCGCCGTCAAAGACGGCAGGGGCCGAGATGTGAGAAGTCTACCCGAGGGCGGACTCAGATCTTGCTGACCTGGTTGAACGAGAGCTCGACCGGGGTCTCGCGGCCGAAGATCGAAACCAGCACCTTGAGCTTCTGGGTGTCGAGGTTGATCTCGTTGACCGTGGCGGGAAGCGTGGCGAACGGGCCGTCCATGACGGTGACGGACTCGCCGACCTCGAAGTCGACCGTGGCGGCGACCTTCGCGGCGGTGGCGGCCTTGGCGGCCGGGGTCTGCTCGGCGGGCTCGGGGGCCAGCAGCTTGGCGACCTCGTCCAGGCTCAGCGGGGACGGCTTGTTCGACAGGCCGACGAAGCCGGTGACGCCCGGGGTGTTCCGGACGGCGCCCCAGGACTCGTCGGTCAGCTCCATGCGGACGAGGATGTAGCCCGGGAGGACCTTCTCGTTGACCTTCTGGCGCTTGCCGTTCTTGATCTCGGTGACCTCCTGCTGGGGCACCTCGATCTGGAAGATGAAGTCCTCCATGTTGAGGGTCGTGGTCCGGGTCTCGATGTTCGACTTGACCCGGTTCTCGTAGCCCGCGTAGGAGTGGATCACGTACCAGTCGCCGGGCTGCATACGCAGCTCGCGCTTGAACTCCTCGAAGGGGTCGCCGACCGGCTCGGCCTCGACGGCGTCCTCGTCGTCGGCGTCCTCGGCGTCTCCGGCTTCGGCGGCCTCGTCGCCGGACTCAGCGGCCTCGACGGCGTCGGAGTCCTCGGAGACGGTCTCGGCGGCCTCGTCGTCGATGCGCTCGAGGTCCTCGATCTGCTCGTCGACCGGCGCGTCCGCCACCTCTTCCGACAGCGGCTCCTGCGGGAGCTCGTCGTGGAACTGCGATGACTCGGACACGGCAGTGACTCTCTCTCTGTCTGGAGGACCATCAGCCAACCGGCTGTGGTGGAACGGTAACGCGCTCAGCCTCAGGCTAACCGAAGAGCGCGAGAATACCCTTCGTGAGGCCCCAGTCGAACAGAGACACAATACCGATCATGACCAGGACGAAGACCATGGAAATGACGGTGTAGTTGATCAGTTCCTTGCGCGTCGGCCAGATGACCTTGCGCAGTTCGCCGACGACCTGCCGGATGAAGAGGATCGGGCTGGTGCGCTTGCGCTTGGCAGGCTTGCCCTTGTCCTCGGTCGCGGCGTCGCGAGTCTCAGTCGCCATCTTCACCCTCGCTCGGATATCGGTTTCGATCTTCCGACACGGCGATGCGCCGCGCCCGCGTCCACTGTATGCGTGGTCCCGTGGAAACGAGACGCTGCTCCGCAGGGCAAGAGGGACTCGAACCCCCAACCGCCGGTTTTGGAGACCGGTGCTCTACCAATTGAGCCATTGCCCTTCATCAGCAAGGCGCACCACCGAGGCGGTGCACTCCGCTGGACCGAAAGCATACGTGCCCGACGCCCGTACGTCGAACCGGATCGCATCCGCGCTTCCGGTACAGAACGGCCGGACCGCGGCCGGAGCCGCCCGTCCGCACTTCGCCGTCCTCGCCTTCGCACGAGGATCCCAACGGCCGGACCCCGCTGGCGGTTCCCGGCGGCTCTAGTTCTTCTGGGTGGTTGTTCGCGCTGGTCGGCGTGTTCGACGACGATGATCGGGCAGGATTGGGCGATGGAGCTACGTCCGGTTTCGCGCCTGCCGAAAGCCCATCTGCACCTGCACTTCACGGGGTCGATGCGGCACAGCACACTGGTTGATCTCGCCCAGAAGTACCGCATGCACCTGCCCGGTGCGCTCGTGGACGAATGGCCGCCCACGCTGAAGGCGACGGACGAGCGCGGGTGGTTCCGTTTCCAGCGGCTTTACGACATCGCCCGCTCGGTGCTGCGTGAACCCGACGATCTGCGGCGGCTGGTCAGGGAGACCGCGGAGGACGAGGCGTCCGAGGGGTCGGGCTGGCTGGAGATCCAGGTGGATCCGTCCGGGTACGCCTCCCGGTTCGGCGGGCTGACGCCGACCGTCGAGCTGGTGCTGGACGCCGTCCACGACGCCTCCCGCAAGACGGGCGTCGGCATCGGTGTGATCATCGCGGCGAACCGGACCCGGCACCCCCTGGACGCCAAGATCCTCGCCAGGCTGGCCGTGCAGTACCGGGACCGGGGCGTGGTGGGGTTCGGGCTGTCCAACGACGAGCGTCGCGGCCGTCCCTACGAGTTCGAGGGGGCGTTCCGGATCGCCAAGCGCGGCGGCCTGCTGTCGACGCCGCACGGCGGGGAGCTGCAGGGCCCCGAGTCGGTGCGGCCCTGCCTCGACCTGCTGCGGGCCGACCGGATCGGGCACGGCGTGCGGTCGGTCGAGGATCCACGGCTTGTGGACAGGATCGCGGCGAGCGGCGTCACGCTGGAGGTGTGCCCGGCCTCGAACGTCTCGCTGGGCGTGGTCGACGACGCCGCGGACGTCCCGGTGCGGCGGCTGTTCGAGGCGGGGGTGCGGATGGCGCTCGGCGCGGACGACCCGCTGCTGTTCGGCTCGCGGCTGGGCCGCCAGTACGAGATCGCCCGCACCGAGCACGGATTCACCGACGCCGAGCTGGCGGAGCTGGCCCGCGGCTCGGTCACCGGCTCGGCCGCCCCCTCCGACGTGCAGAAGAAGCTCCTCGAGGGCATCGACGCCTGGCTCGCGGCGCCCGTGCCGTAGTCCGTCCTCAGGCCGTCCCTGGGCCGTCCTAGTTCCAGAGGCCCTGGCGTTCGAGGTGGGCGAGGAGCAGGTCGCCCGCCTGGAGGACGTGCGTGCGGGTCGCGGTGGCGGCCTCCTGGGGGTCGCCCTCGCGGAAGGCGTGGATGATCTCGGTGTGGCCCCGGACCGAGGCCTCGGCCCAGCCGGGGATGCGGGCGTAGAAGCCGCTGGGGAAGTAGCGGGTGACGGCGCCGAGCACCCAGGCGAGCTTCCGGGACGCGCTCGTGGCGTGGACGACGTGGTGGAACCGGTCGTTGTGGTCCTCGACGAGGTCGAAGTCGCCCGCCGCGACCGCGCCGACCATCAGGGCGTGGATCTCCTCGAGCTCGGCCAGGAGGCTGGGCGTCAGCTGCCGGCAGGCGCGCGAGGCCAGCTCCTGGCTGATCACCGCCTGCACCCAGAACAGGTCGTTGATGTCCTGCCGGGACAGCTCGGCCACCACGAAGCCGCGGCGCGGCTCGAGTTCGACGAAGCCCTCACTGCGCAGCGACTGGAGCGCCTCGCGCACCGGAGTGACGCTGATACCGAATTCCGCGGCCAGCCGTTCGAGGCGTAGGAATTGTCCGGGCCGGACCTGCCCGTACATGATTCGTTCACGAATTCGGGCCGCTACCTCGTCGCTGAGCTGGGGTCGGAGCCCCAGCTGGCGTGACCGTGGAATCATCAGACCCATAACCGCCCCATCGCGCCGCGTCCATCCATATTGCGCGCTCGCCGCCCTTTCCGGAATACGGATCGGACAGAGTTCTGGGCCTGTCCTGTTCTCGGGGCCGGGTCGTCAGCCGAGGGTGACCCCGACGAAGACGGGTTCGTTGACGAGGGTGATGCCGAAGGCGGCGCGGACGCCGTCGCGGACCTCGCGGGCCAGGGCGAGGAGCTCCTCGGTGGTCGCCTCTTCCGTGGGGTTGGTGAGCGCGAGGGTGTGCTTGGTGGAGATGCGGACCGGGCCGTTGGCGTGGCCCTTGGGGAAGCCCGCGTGGTCGATCAGCCAGGCGGCGGAGGTCTTGGTGCGGCCGTCGGGCTCGGGGAAGGCCGGGAATCCCTCGGCGCGGTCGGCGAACTCCTTGAGCTGCCGCTCGTCCAGGATCGGGTTGGTGAAGAAGGAGCCGGCGCTGCGGGTGTCGGGGTCGGCGGCGTCCAGGACCATGCCCTTGCCGCTGCGCAGGGCGAGGACGGCGTCGCGGGCGTCCTGGAGGGGGACGGTGCCACCGGGCTCGACGCCCAGGGCGCGGGCGAGTTCCGCGTACTTGATCGGGGCGGAGTCGGGTGAGGCGGCCAGCCGGAAGGTGACGGCCAGGACGACGTAGCGGTCGTCGCCCTTGAAGACGCTGTGCCGGTAGGTGAACCCGCAGTCGGCGGCGGGGATCGTGAGGATCTCTCCGGTGCGGCGGTCGTAGGCGCGGACCTCGGTGATCGTCTCGCTGACGTCCTGGCCGTAGGCGCCGACGTTCTGGATCGGGGTCGAGCCGACCCGGCCGGGGATCCCCGACAGGCACTCGACGCCGGACAGGCCCTCGCGGACGCACCGGGCGACGAAGGCGTCCCAGTCCTCACCGGCCTGCGCGGTGACGAGGCCGTCCTCGACGGTGACGCCGCGCGTGCTCACATGGATCACGGTCCCGGGGAACCCGGCGTCGGAGATCACCAGATTGCTGCCGCCGCCGAGGATCAGGACGGGATCTCCCGCCAGCTCCGCCGCGCGCACCTCGGCGATCAGCTCGTCCTCGGTCGTGACCTCGACGAACGTCCGTGCGGGCCCGCCCAGGCGGAGGGTGGTGTAACCGGACAACCGGACGTCCTGGCACCGAACCGTCACTTGCTCCCCCTCCGCGCCGGGCTTCTCCGCCCCCGAGCCTAGGCCAGTCTGACGGTGGCCTTGGCCTGGGTGAGGACCTTGAGGTCGCCGGTGCGGGCGGTGAGGGCCACCACGACCTTGTTGTCGTCGAGCTTCTGCTCGACGACGCCGCTGATCACGAGTTCGGCACCGCCGTCGTTGGGGACGACGACCATGCCGGAGAAACGGACGCCGTAGTCGAGGACGGCCGCGGGGTCGCCGGCCCAGTCGGTGACGAACCTGCCGCCCTCGGCCATGGTGAACATGCCGTGCGCGATGACGTCGGGCAGGCCGACGGCCTTGGCGGTCGTCTCGTTCCAGTGGATGGGGTTGAAGTCGCCGGACGCGCCCGCGTACATCACCAGGTTGTGCCGGTGGACGGGGTAGGTGACGGCGGGGATCTCGGTGCCGACCTCGACTTCGTCGTACTTCACTGCCGCGGTCATCAGGCTCCCCGCTCGACGATGGTGTTGTAGGTGGTCACGACGAGGTCGCCCTTGGCGTCGCGGATCTCGGTGGTGAGCTTCAGCAGGTGGTTGGAGCCCGCCTTGCGGATGTCGGTGATCGTCGTCTGGCAGACCAGGACGTCGCCGGCGAGGATCGGCCGTTCGAAGGTGAACTTCTGCTCGCCGTGGACGACCATCGCGTAGTTCAGGCCCAGCTCGGGGTTGCCGAGGAAGTCGCCGCCGAGGGAGACCACGATCGGGAAGGTCGGGGGCGCGATGACGTCCTCGTGCCCGGCCGCGCGGGCCGCCTCACGGTCGTAGTAGATCGGGTTCTTGTCACCGATGGCCGTGGCGAACTCCCTGATCTTGATTCGGGAGACCTCGTACGGCGGGGTGGGCGGATAGGTCCGCCCGATGAAATCTGTGTTCAAAGCCATATCGGCTCCTTCCAGGGACGTTGCGGTCGCGCCTCGTCAGGAAGGTAACAGAACGACGTTCGGCCCGCTCCCGGCGGGATGCGCCAAGGGAACGGGCCGTACGGAGATGTACAGGAGTGCGCGGGCCCTGAGGCCGAGAGCGCAGCTACCTAGCGGGTCTCGCGGTGGGGCTGGTGGGTACGGCCAACTCTGATGAGCACGCGGGCAGTACTTCAAGCCTTAGGCGGTGCCGGTGGAGAGCGTCAGGCGCGTGGGCCTTGAGCTCAGCCAGGCGACGACTAGCGGGTCTCGCGGTGGGGCTGGTGGGTACGGCAGTTGGGGCAGTACTTCTTCAGCTCCATGCGGTCAGGGTCGTTGCGCCGGTTCTTCCGCGTGATGTAGTTGCGGTGCTTGCACTCCTGGCAGGCCAGCGTGATCTTCGGCCGAACGTCGGTGGCAGCCACGGTGGAGTGCCTTTCTGCTAAGGGATCTGGACAAACAGCCCGAAGGGGAGTCCGGGGGGACTCCACTTTCAGGTTAGTAGCGAGGGCCGGACTTGAACCGGCGACACAGCGATTATGAGCCGCTTGCTCTGCCAGACTGAGCTACCCCGCCATGGCAAACCGTCATTCACGAGCTCAGGAGAAGACTACCTGAGGACTGACGGTCTCGAAACAAACCGAAGGCCCGCCCGGCGTGCTAGATGCAAGCAACGGGCCGGGCCTTGGGATGTTTCTAGAGCCCCTTTACGGAATCGAACCGTAGACCTTCTCCTTACCATGGAGACGCTCTGCCGACTGAGCTAAAGGGGCTTGCGTCGTGCTCGCAGGGAAAACCATACACGGTCACCTGCGAGTACGCGAACTGGATACTCCCGACCCCCTTGACCAGGGGTTGCATGCTCTTGACGCCCCCTCGTATCGTACAGATGTTCGAGGAGGCGGAGTATGCGTTGGAACGGTCTGATCACCCCGCGGGAGGACCCCGCGCCCGAGTTCAAGGGCATCACGTTCTACGAGATCCACGCGAAATCGATCATCAACAAAGTGCCCGGCGGGTCCAGGGTTCCGTTCTCCTGGACCATCAATCCCTATCGCGGCTGCAGTCACGCCTGCACCTACTGCTTCGCCCGTAACACCCACACCTATCTCGACCTCGATGCCGGCGCCGACTTCGACTCGAAGATCGTCGTCAAGACGAACGCGGCGGAGCTCGTCCGGCACGAGCTGGCGGCCCCGCGGTGGCGCGGCGAGCCGATCGCGATGGGCACCAACGTCGACTGCTACCAGCGCGCCGAGGGCCGCTACCGGCTCATGCCCGGCATCATCAAGGCGCTCGGCGCGGCCGGTAACCCCTTCTCGATCCTCACCAAGGGGTCGCTGATCCTGCGCGATCTCCCGCTGCTCCAGGAGGCGGCCGAACGCGCCGACGTCAGCACGGCCGTCTCGGCCGGCTTCCTCGACCGCGACCTGTGGCGCCTGGCCGAACCGGGCACCCCGGCCCCGCGCAGGCGCCTGGAGGTCTGCGCGGCGCTCAACGACGCGGGGATCCCGTCGGGCGTGCTGATGGGGCCGCTGCTCCCCTACCTCGCCGACACGCCCCGGCAGATCGACGCCGCCGTCAGGGAGATCGCCGCCACCGGCGCGACCTGGGTCAGCGCCATCCCCCTGCACCTCAGGACGGGTGCCAGGGAGTGGTACCTCTCCTGGCTCGCCGAGCACCATCCGGAGCTGGTCGGCCCCTACCGGCGGCTCTACGGCAACGGCTCCTACGCGCCCAAGGCCTACCAGGACCGCGTCACCCGGCTCGTCCGCGAGGCCGCCGAACGCCACGGGCTGCACCGGCGCAACGCCGTCCGGGCGATCACGCCCCGGCCGCGGCCGGAACAGCTCTCCCTGCTGTGAGCCCCATTAGGTTGGTGCCATGGGCGATGTCAGGGGGCTCGTCTCCCGGCTGACCGAGCTGGCCGAGGTCAGGGCCTTCGGTGACGGCGAGCTGCTCCGGCATGCCGACGACCGGGTCCCGGCGGTCGTCGGGCTGGTCTCGGGCCGCGTGAAGATCGTCGGTGAGCACTACGGGCGGCGGCCGTCGCTCGCGTTCCGGGACGGGCCCGACCTGCTCGGGCAGATCGTCAACATCGGGCTGGAGACGCGGCGGGAGACGATCTCCGCGGTCGGCGTGTGCTCGGCGCTGTGGGTGCCGACCGAGACGTTCCTCACCAGGACCCGCGAACTCGGCCTGGAGGGCGTGGTCCACCAGGTGTGGGCCTCGCGGCGCGCCTATGAGGACCTGCTGCTGGCGGAGATGGAGGGGCTTCCGCCGGAGGCCCGGGTGGCCCGGCTGCTGTGGCGGATCGCGTCGGCGGATCCGGCGGCGCATCCCGGCATGACCCTGCCGGTGGGGCGGTCCGATCTCGCCCGGACGACCGGCCTCGGCCGGCTGGCGGCGTCCCGGCAGGTGGCCGCGCTGCGCGGGCAGGGCGTCATCGCCTCGGTCCAGGGACGGATCGTGCTCGTCAGGCCTTGGGCCCTCGGGCAGGGCGCCCCGCCTCAAGCCTGGCGGTGACGGAGCCGGTCTCGGCCGCGGTGGACGCCCTGGGGAGGTGCTCACCGCGGCCGTGGACGTCGAACGAGGATCTAGGCCTCGATCTGGGGCTTCTTGTCGGCGTCGATGTCGCGCTTGACGGCGTCGAGGATGGCGAGGCCCTGGCCGACGAGGCCGGCGGCGAGTTCGCCGAGGCCGTCGGCGCCGTTGAGGATGTTGACGTTGGCGCCCTGCATGCCCTGGGCGGCCTTCTCGACGATGAGCGGGAGCTGCTCGATCAGCATGCGGTCGAGGGCGACGCGGTCGTGGGAGGCGGCGGCGTCGGCCTGGATGCGCATCCGCTGGGCCTCGGCCTCGGCGAGGATCTTGATGCGCTCGGCGTCGGCCTCGGCGGGCTTGACGACCTCGGCGACCAGCTGCTGCTGGCGCAGCTCGGCGGCGCGCTGGGCCAGCTCGGTCTGGGCCGTGAGGACCTCCTGCTGGGCGTGCGCCTGGGCGAGCGGGCCCGCCTGGGCGGACTCGGCCTGCGCGCGGTCGACCTCGGCCTTGTACTGGGCCTGGACGATCGCGGTCTGCCGGCCGTACTCGGCCTGCTTGCGCGCGGACTCCTGCTCGGCCTCGGCCGACTGCTGCTTGGCCTGGGCCTGGGCGATCTGGGCCTGACGCTGGATCGCCGCGACGTGCGGAGCCGCCATCGCGTCGATGTAGCCGGCGCCCATGTCGTCGATCGACTGGATCTGGAGGGAGTCGATCGTGAGACCGATCTTCAGCATCTCGGGGGTGGCGGTGTCCAGGACGGCGGTGGCGAGCTTCTGCCGTTCGGTCACGATCTCCTCGACGGTCATCGAGCCGACGATCGCCCGCAGGTGCCCGGAGAAGATCCGCCCGGTCAGGACGGCCATCTGGGCCTGGTCGGACTGGAACCGCTGCCCGGCGTTGACGATGCTCTCCAGGTCGTTGCCGACCTTGAACGCGATGATCGCCTTGACCTTCAGCGAGATGCCCTGGCGGGTCACGCAGGTGTCGGCGACCTCGGACTCGTGCATGGCCAGGGAGAGGAACTCCACCTTGCGGAAGACCGGCACGACGAAGGCGCCGTGGCCGATGATCACGCGGAAGGGGGCGTCGCCCTGCTGGCGCTTGCCACCGGAGATCAGCATCGCTTCGTCGGGTGCGGGTACTCGGTAACCGAACATTCGGGGGTCTTCTCCTAGGTCGAGGTGTTCGCGTCCAAAGGGTCAGACCATTGCATGACGTCTACGGTTCTGCCACCTCGCGAATCAAATACGAGAATTTTTGTGCCCTCGGGAAGCGGATGCTCTGACCAGGCAAGATAGGTCTCGCTCCCGCCCCTGATCTTGACGAGGACCTCGCCGGGGCCGCCCGTGCCCCTGGTCGGGATCGTGACGACGCCCTCACACCCGATGACGGACCTGTGCGGCACTGCCGGATCTCCCTTCGCCGTTTCCGGGCACGGTACAAGCCTCAGGGCCGCTGGGTGAAGACCGCGGCGGCCTCGCGGGAGGCCTCGGCGGGGTCGCCCGCGCGGATGGCCTCGACGAGGCGTCCGTGGTCGCACATCCGGTCGGGAGTGAGGGGCGCGCCCTCGAAATGCCCGCGGAGCTCGGCGATGAGGAGCTCGCCGAGGTCGGCGTACAGGGCGCTGAGCGCCTGGTTGTGGGCGGCCGCGACGACGGCCTGGTGGAAGGCGGCGTCGGTGCGGACGAAGGTCTCCAGGTCGTCGGCGGCCCAGGCGGCCTCGCGGCGGGCCAGGGCGAGGTCGAGGACGTCGAGGTCGGCGCCGGTGCGGCGGGTGGCGGCCAGCGCGGCGGCGGCGGTCTCGAGGGTGAAGCGCAGCTCCTTGACATCCCCGTCGGGCATTCCGGCGAAGCGGCGGTTCATGACGCCGGCGAGCTCGCTGGTGGCCAGGACGTAGGTGCCGGAGCCCTGCCGGATGTCGAGCAGGCCGTTGTGGGCGAGGGCCCGGACGGCCTCGCGCAGGGTGTTCCTGGCCACGCCCAGCCGTTCGACGAGTTCCGGCTCCGTGGGGATGCGGGAGCCCACCGGCCAGCGTCCGGTGGTGATCTGCTCGCGGAGCTGGGCGACCACCTGGTCGAACAGGGGCGTGCGGCGAGCGGACGACAGCGTCATGGGGCCATCCTCCCATCGACTGGATTCATCCAATGATTATATGATTGGCCCTATGGCGACGCAGACTCATCCCCCGGCCTCCCCCGACCGGATCACTCCGGCCCGTGCCCGCTCGGCCGCCGCCCTGCTGGTGCTGGTCGTGATCGCCGCTCTCAACCTCCGTCCGACGATCACGACGCTCGGGCCGCTGCTGCCGGACGTCCGCGACGGCCTGCACATGAACGGCGTCATGGCCGGGCTGCTGACCTCGCTGCCGTCGGCGTGCTTCGCGCTGTTCGGGCCCCTCGCCCCCGCCCTGGCGCGGAGGTTCGGGCTGCTCGGCGTGCTCGGCGGCGGGCTCGCGGCGATCACCGTGGGCCTGCTGGCCCGGGCCGCCGCCCCCACCGACGCGGTGTTCCTGCTGTTCACCGCGCTCGCGCTGGCCGGGATCGCGGTCTCCAACGTGCTCATGCCCGCGATCATCAGCCGGAACTTCCCCGACCGGATCGGCACCATGACCGGCCTGTACGCCGGGATCATGGCGGGCGGTTCGGCGATCACCGCGGCGGTGGCCGTCCCGGTGACGGGCCTGCTCGGCGGGTCGTGGCGGGAGGGCCTCGGGGTGTGGGCGCTGCTGTCGGTCGGCGGGGCCGCGCTCGCGCTGGTCCTGCGGGACGGGCGGCCCGCCGCGTCCGCCAGGCCTGCGGGGGCGTCGCTGCGGAGCAGCCGGACGGCCCGGGCGATGGCCCTGTTCTTCGGCATGTGCGCGACCGCCGCCTACTCGCTCATGGGCTGGATGCCGCAGATCTACCGGGACGCCGGCCTTTCCCCCACCTACGCCGGGCTGCTGCTCGCCCTCACGATGATCCTCGGGGTGCCGCTGTCGTTCCTGATCCCGGCGCTGGCCGCCCACCGCGACGACCAGCGTCCGCTGGTGGCGGTCCTGATGGGCTGCGGGGTGATCGCCTACGCCGGGCTCGCGTTCGCGCCCGCCACCCTGCCGTGGCTGTGGGCGACGCTCAGCGGGATCGCGCTGTCGGCGTTCTCGCTGGCGCTGACCATGCTCGGCCTGCGCTCGCGCACCCACGAGGGCGTCGCCCGGCTGTCGTCGTTCGCGCAGAGCACCGGCTACCTGATCTCGATCCCGGGGCCGCTGCTGATCGGCGTCCTCTACCAGCACACCGGCTCGTGGAAGCCGCCGATCGCCCTGCTGACGGCACTGCTCGTGCCGCAGCTCCTGGCGGGGCTGCGCGCGGCCCGCCCGGGCAAGATCGAGGACGAGCTGACGGCCTAGGCCGGACCGCTGATCGAGTCGCTGATCGGGGCGAGGACGGGGCGCTTGGCGGTGACGAGGTCGCCGGAGGAGCGGCCGCGCAGGCGGCGGGCGACCCACGGGGTCAGGTAGGTGCGGGCCCAGCGCAGGTGCCACAGCCGGGTCGCGCCGGGGCTCAGGTAGGGCAGCGGCGCGAGCGGAGCGCGGAAGTCCTCCTCGACGGGCAGGCCCAGGCTCTCCTGGACGGCCAGCGCCACCCGGTGGTGCCCGCGCGGCGACATGTGGAGCCGGTCGGTGTCCCACATCCGCCAGTCGCGCAGGATCCGCAGCTCCCACTGGTCGACGACGTGCGCGCCCCGGTCCTCGGCGATCTCGCGCACCCGCTCGTTGAAGCGGAGCAGGCGGGGCCTGATCCGGCCGATGATCGGCGAGTCGGCCGGGTCGGCGCCGGTGAACAGGATCACGTCGGCCCCGGCCTCGCGCAGTTCCCGCACGGCCCCGTCGAGACGGTTCGCGAGGGCGTCGACGTCGGCGCCGGGGCGGAGCAGGTCGTTACCGCCGCCGGAGATCGAGACCAGGTCGGGCTCGAGGGCGAGGGCCTGCGGAAGCTGCTCGTCGATGATCGCGTTCAGGAGGCGGCCGCGGATGGCGAGGTTGGCGTAGCCGAAGCCCTCGGTCTCCTCGGAGAGGGCCTCGGCGACCCGGTCGGCCCAGCCCCGCCAGGCGTCCGGCCCGGCCGGAGAGGGGTCGCCGAGCCCCTCGGTGAAGGAGTCGCCGATCGCCACATAACGCGCCCAAGTCATGCGAACAGGCTAGGTGACCTGGGGATCGGCTCAGCAACGGACGAGTGTGACGGTCGTCTCGACCCGGCAGCGCCCGTGCTTCGGCCGCTTCTTCTTCACGGCCGGCCGGGGCCTGAAGACGATCTTCGGCGTGCAGGCGGAGCCCTCGCAGACCACGCGCGGGCCGCCGGAGACCACGACGTTGCGGATCTTCATGTCGCCCGTGGCGGGTTCCCTCAGCCGGACCGAGTAAGTGATCGTGCGGGTCTGGCCGTGGTTCAGCCTGCCGGACCAGGTGAGCACGGGGGCGTCGTAGGCGATCGTGCCGCCGTCGGCGTGGGCGTCGCCGCTGTAGGAGGCGTCGTCGAGGACGTCGGCGAGGGAGTCGGTGAACTTCGCGTGCGGCTCGTCCACCTTGCCCGTGTTCCTGAGCTTCACGGTGAAGGTGATCTTCTCGCCGGGCAGGGCCGTCGACGGGCGGGCCGTCTTGGTGAGGACGAGGTCGGGCTCGCCCGGCTCGGTCACCACGACGAGCGGCGGCGGCCCGCCGGGGAACGGGACGTGCCCGGGGTCGGGGTCGGTGGTCAGAGCGATCGGTTCCTGGTCCCTGGTCCACTTGGCGGCGATCCACAACTGGGCCACCGGGATGCCGATCTGGACCGTGAAGGTGATCCTCAGCGACCTGACCGGGACCGTCGGCAGGAACCAGCCGGCCGCGCCGTCGCTGTCGGCGATGTTGCCGGTGAGGGTCGTGGTGCCGGGGTCCCAGACGGGCTGGTCGGTGTAGACGCCCCGGGTGCAGGAGGAGGGGCGCGGTGTCGGCGCGCAGTAGTTGAAACCGCTCTGCCAGCCGAGCTCCGCGGCGGTCAGCGGCCGCCCGTCGCCGCCGACGGCCTCGATCCCGACCCGGTCGGAGTCGATGTCGCCGAGGGCGAAGCCCCAGCGTCCGGCGGGGGTGGGGGTGTCGAAGGTGACGGTCGTCGTGGACGGCCTGCCGCCCGCGGCCGAGCCGAAGAGCAGATAGGGCTCGCCCCGGGAGGAGCCGAAGACCTGGCCGAACGGCGTCCCGTCGCCGAGCCAGGTGCTCTGGCCCGACGGCACCTGGGTGCGCGTGCTGTCGGTGGCGAGGTCCCCGTTCGGGAAGCCGACCGCCGGAACGTCCACCCCTCCCCGGGTGGTGCCCGTCAGGCTCCACTCCGCGTACTCGTTGCCCTCTTCGTCGGCGGCCGCGGGGCCGATCGCCGCCAGAAGCGTCATCGCGGCCGTGCCCCAGGCCACCAGAGATCTGCGCATGGAACGACGATCACGATCATGACTTCCGGTCCGCCGCAGCGACCCGCGATCTTGACGAGACCCTGGGTTTCCGCCGCGACGATCTTGGAGACGCCACCGGTATGCGCCGCATCCTCTCCGTCGTCCTCATCGTGCTGGGCTGCCTTCTCGCCCCGGTCGCGCTGACGGCCGTCTGGGCCGCCAACCAGGTCAGCGACACCGACAGGTACCTGAAGACGGTGGCTCCGCTGGCCGACGATCCGGCGATCCAGAACGCGGTCGCCGACCGGGTCACCACCGCGGTGATGAGCCGTCTGGACATCCCGAGCCTGGTCTCGGGAGCCAGTGAGTCGCTCCCGCCGAGGGTCGGGCAGCTCGCGGGGCTCGTCGCGGGCCCGGCGTCGTCGCTGGTGCAGGGATTCGTGCGGGACAAGTCGGGCGCCGTCGTGGCGAGCGACGCCTTCGCCACGATCTGGACCGAGGCCAACCGGGTCGCGCACACCCGGATCGACAAGATCCTCGCCGGTGACGACGACACGGTCGTCCAGACCGACGGCGACACCGTGAACGTCGAGCTCGGGCCCGTGGTGCAGACCGTCAAGGAGCGGCTCGTCGCCGAGGGGATGACCGTCGCCGGGAAGATCCCGGACATCAACCCGACCTATCCGCTGTTCAAGACCGACCAGCTCGCCCAGGCCCAGACCTACTACGACTGGCTCGGCGTGCTCGAGTGGCTGGCGCCGCTGCTGGCCCTGGCCTGCCTCGCGGGCGGCGTCCTCCTGGCCAGGGGACGCCGTAAGGCGCTGGGCCGGGCCGCGCTCGGAGTGGGCGCGTCGATGCTCGTCCTCGCCGTCGGGCTCATGATCAGCCGGTCGGCCGTGGTCGGGGCGGCGCAGAACGCGGAGGCGGGCGGGGCGCTGTTCGACATCGTGGTCGATCTGCTGCGGCTCGGGCTGCGGGCCGTGCTGCTGCTGTCCCTGGCCGTCGCGGTGGGGGCCTGGCTGGCCGGCGGGTCCGCCACGGCCGTCAGGACCCGGGCGTACTGGACGGACCTGCTGCGCGGCCGCGCCGACACGCCCGTCACGGCGTGGGTGACCGCGCACCGCTCCGCGCTGCGGATCGGGGCGGTGGCGCTCGCCGTGCTGGCGTTCGTGTTCTGGCCGCATCCGACCGGGCTCGTGGTGCTCTGCCTCATCGTGGCCCTGCTGGTGGTGCTCGCGGTCATCGAGCTGCTCACGGAGCGCACGCCCGCCGCCCCGAGCCCGCAGCACTAGCCCGCAGCACCGGGCCCGCAGCACCGGGCCCGCAGCACTGAGCCCGGCTCCGGCGCGTCCGGCTGACCTGTGCGTCCGACAGTGCGATCATCGCTACTGTCAGTGACGAGAGGGTGGTTCATGAGGCGGCTCACCGGCGTGGTCCTGTTCGGCCTGGTGCTCGCTCCCGCGAGCGCCGCCGACGCGCGTCCCCGGCCGCCGATGCTGTCGATCAAGCTGGACGACGCACGGACCCAGGTCACTCCCGGTGACGAGGTGACCTACCGGATCGTCGTGAACAGCGACGAGCCGAAGGGCCTGCCGACCCGGGTCGAACTGTCGCTTCCGCGCGGGATGACCGCCGTGCGGACCAGCGGTTCCGGCCGGATCAGCGGGTCGAAGGTGAGCTGGGCGGCGAGCATCGCCCCGGCCGGGAGGACGCTGCTGACCGCGACCGGGCGGCTCCCCCGGGGCGTGGCGGGCGACGCCGTCACGAGCACCGCGTGCGTGACCGCGCCGGGGCACGGCGCCAGCCCGCTGGTCTGCTCGGGAGACATCGACGCGCTGCCCTCCTCGGACGCGCTGCCCGTCAGGGCACTACTGCCACTCTGGGCCGCGACGGCCGCCGCCGCCCTGGCGGCCGTCGCGGGAGTTCTTCACTGGCGCTCGCGCAGACGGCGCCGGGCCGCCGCATGATGCACGGGGCCGTGCTCGCGGCGGCGCTCGCGGTGCCGGGGGCCGTCCCCGTCGCGGCGGAAGCGAACCGTCCGCTCTCCTGCCCGCCGGCGACGGCGTCGCCGCAGGCCGAGGCGGGTCTCCAGGTGTCGCTGCGGGGAGAGGCCGCCCCGCGCGGCGGCCGGGTCTCCTACCGGGCGCGGATCTCCAATCCAGGGCCCGCGGCGCCGGGGGTGACGGTCGTCGACGATCTGCGCTGCCTGCTCGACGACGCCGCGCTGGACGGGGACGTCACCGTCTCGGCGGGGCGGGCGGCGATCGGCGGGACGCTGCTGGAGTGGCGGCTCGATCTGGCGGCGGGCGCCTCGGCGACGCTGGCGTTCGGCGTGAAGGTCCGCGGTTCCGGCGGTGACGGGCGGCTCGACCATCTGCTGAGCGTGCGGGGCGCACCGTCGGTGTGCGCGTCGTCGTGCCGGCTCGGGATGCCGGTGGCGCCGGGCGCCGCGCCTCGTCCGCGTACTCCGGCCGTGCCCGGAGCCCGTCCGAAGCCCAAGCCCCAACCCAAGCCACGGCCCCCCGTGGTGGAGGTGCCGATGCGGACCGTTCCGCACGGGGCCCCGCCGCCGCCCGGCGCGCTCGCCGCGCCGCCCCCGCCGGATCCGGTGCTCGCGCCGACGACACCCGCCGAGCTGGTGCTGTCGGACGTGCCGCCGATCCTGCCCGAGGACGCGGCGCCGCTGACGGCCGCTCCGGTGGCGCAGGCGACGGCCACGGCCGAAGACGGCGGCAGCCTGCGATTCGCCTTCTTTTCGAGCCTGCTGACGGCGCTGCCGCTGCTGTCACTGGTGGTCGCGGGGCACCGTCGCCGCCGCCGTCGTGCCGCCCCCGTTCCGGGGCCGCGCCCCGGGCCCGTGTCCCCGTCCGCCCGCGCCTCCGAAGAGTCCCGGCTGTGAAGCGCCTCGCCCTGCCGGCCCTGCTGCCGGCCCTGCTGCCGGCCCTGCTGCCGGTCCTGCTGCCGGTCCTGGCCGCCTGCTCCGGCGGGCCCGCCGTGTCGGAGCCGTCGCCGGAGTCCTCGGCCGCCGCTCCCGCCCCGCCCCCGGCGCGCCCGGATCTGCTGGTGGTCGCGAACCAGCCGCTGACCGTCGCGCAGATGAGGGGGATCCGCGCGCTGAAGAGCGTCACGGCCTTGACGTTCCTGTCCTACGGCAAGGTCACCGTGTTCGACGCCCCGGTGGACGCCGCCGCCGTCGATCCGGGGGAGTTCCGCCGCTTCGCCCCGCCGTCGAGCGCCGCCGCGGACCCCCTGTGGAAGGCCCTGGCCACCGGCGAGGTCGCCGTCAGCCACGCCGTCGCCAACCGCCTGCGGCTCCCGATCAACGTCCTGGTCCCCGCCGCGAGCACGGCCGTCACGATCGGCGGCATCGCCACGACGGTCCCCGGCATCGACCTCCTCGCGGACCGTTCGACGGGCGCCCGCCTGGGCCTGGGCCCCGTCAACGCGATGGTGCTGTCCTCGTCCGCCCCCGCCAGGGAACCCACCGCGGCCCTCCTGAGACTCCTGGGCCCCACCGCCACGATCCGCCCGATCCTCACCTCGGCCCCCCGCACCGGCGCGGTGCTCCCGAGCCTCCCCCCGGGCCGCGCCTAACCCCCGCGCTTCACCCCGTCCACCAGGCCCGCGAACTGCCGTCACGTCAGGGACAGGTGCCCCGCCCCGGGATTCTTCGCATCCCGCACCCCGACCGCCGCCGGAAGACCGGCGAGCTCCACACAGGTCTCATCGTGGACGCCACCGCTGTAGGAGCTCTTACGCCACTGGACGGTCATCCGAGGGCCTCCGGGTCTACGGCTTCCGCTTGATGCTCTCAGTCAGACGCCCGAACTGCCGGTGTGTCAAGGAGAGGTGCCCGGAGTGCGGGTTCTTGGAGTCGCGGACGCCGATCTCGGTGTGGAGACTGGCGAGTTCTATGCAGGCCTCGTCCTGGACTCCGCCGCTGTAGGAGCTCTTGCGCCACTGGACGGTCATTCGAGGGCCTCCATCTTTCTGAGGATCATGGCCCTGGTGTCGTCGTCCGACAGGGCTCGCTGACTCATGAACTCCCAATCTAGAGCGACTTCAGCGACTTCGTAAGGGGACTCGATCAAGCGCCCTCCGCGCTGCGCACCCATGTAGGCGATCTGTCTTCCGGCTACTTCGGCCAGGCGTATGGGCCCGTCGGTGCCGATGTGGGAGCCGGTGCTCTTGGGAATCGCTCGGACTCCGATATGCGTGCGGAGACTGAGTTCGAGCAGGTGGGCGAGTTGGGCACGCTGAGCGCTCCGACCACCCGTCGCGTATTCGAGTGTGCCCTCCTCGATGATCAGCCACAGATAGGGCGGGTCCCTGCGATTGAGGATGGCGTCCTGCCGAGCCAGCCGTGACTGGGCCGTCGCCTCCACATCCCGGACAGAACGGGCGGCCGAAAGCTGTGCGCGTATCGTCGCCTCGGTCTGGAACGGGATCGGGATGGTCTGACCGTGAAAGATCTTGAGCCAGGACGCCTCCAGTTCGTAGCCGCTGACCGTCCGGGCCCAATCAGGGTCGTGGGCCATGCGGGCGTAGAAAACGAGGGTCTGGAGGAGTTCGCCGGTGCCGTAGTGCTCGTCGAGCAGGGTGGCGTAGCGGTCGCCCAGCTTGCGGCGGCCGGATTCGAAGTTGCTTACAGTGCCGCGTTCGAGGCCGAGGACGCGGCCGCACTGGGCGAGGGAGAGGCCGTGGCTCTCCCGGAGATGCCTCATGACGTAGGCGACGAAGTGCCAGTGGGACAGGCGGGGGTCGAGCTGGTCGCGTGTGTGGACGGGCATCGTTCCGGCCTCCTGTGTTCTCCTACAGCTGGCTACAACTAACCGTAGCTTCGCGGTGTCATTCTCGTGACGGAAATCGACAAGCCCGCTCAACTGGGAGAACTCCGGTGAGAACGATGACCGACGACCTTCGGCTGACCCTGCTCGGCACCGCTTCCGCGGCGGGACTGGTACGCACGCTCGCGGCTCAGCGGATCAGGCGGTGGGGATGTGCGCGGATCCTCGACGACGTCCTGCTGGTGGCGTCCGAGCTGATCGTGAACGCCTGTGAGGCGACGCCGAACGACGACATCCGCTTCCTGCTCGGGCGGGAGGAGGGCGGGGTGTACGTCGCGGTCTGGGACGGCGGGCCCGCGCTTCCGCGGGCGCGGCCGGTCCGGGAGATGAGCTTCGAGGCGCTCGACGCGTCGGAGGGGAGCTGGGACTCCGGGGGCGGGTGGGGGCTGCCGATCGTCGCCGCGCTGTCGGCGTCGTGCGGGGTGCGGGCCGACCCGGCGGGCGGCAAGTGGGTGTGGGCGGCCTGCCGGGCCACGACGGGCTGACCCGCGTCCGCCGCTCAGCGCCTCCGCTGCCGCCGGACGGCCCTCAGCACGACGAACTTGGGGTTGCTCGCCACGAGCGAGCAGTTGCCGAACACGCGCCGCAGCCGGGTGTGGTGGCCGAGGTGCCGGTTGGCGACCACCCACAGCTCCCCGCCGGGACGCAGGGCGTCGCGGGCGCCGGTGAACATCCGCCAGGCGATGGCGTCGGTCGTCGCCTGGTGGGTGTGGAACGGCGGATTGCTGAGCACGAGGTCGACCGAGCCCTTCTCCAGCCCGGTGAGGGCGTCGGCGGCGCGGAACTCCGCCTTCCCGGCGAGCCCGGGACGGCCTTCGAGGTTGGCGCGGTAGGTGGCCTCGGCGGAGGCGACGGCCTGGAACGACTCGTCGGTGAACAGCACCCCGGCGCCGGGGTGGGTGAGCGCCGCCGCCAGGCCGACGACGCCGTTGCCGCAGCCCAGGTCGACGATCGTGCTCGCGTCCGGCATCGTGGGCAGGTTCTCGAGGAGGAAGCGGGTGCCGATGTCGAGCCGGTCGGCGCAGAAGACCCCCGCGTGGTTGACCACGGGACGGCCCGCGACGATCGCGGCGTCCGCGGGAAGCCGGTAGGTCAGCGGCCACGGGCCGGGGGTCCGCGGGATCGAGGCGTCCGCGGTGGTGAGGATCAGGCGTGCCTTCTTCACGGCCGGCGAGGTGCGCGTGGGGCCGAGGATCCGCTCGAACAGCGCCAGTGTGCTGGTGTGGATCTCCTTGACCATCCCGGTGCCGACGATCCGTGTTCCGGCGTGGACGCCGGGCGAAAGCCGGTGGAGCTGGTCCTCCAGCAGCGCCAGGCTCTTGGGGACCCGGACGAGCAGCACGTCGATCCGGGGCGGCGGGGTGTCCCGCGAGGTCAGCAGGGTGACACCGGAGCGCCCGTTCGCCTCCAGGTTGGCGCGCGTCGCGGCCTGTGCGAGGAAGGAGTCGGAGATCTGCGACGGGCGGTGCGCGGCCAGCTCGGTCGCCAGCGCGCCCCAGCGGTCTCCGACGATGACCACCTCGCCGGACACGCCCGTCTCCGCGAGATGCCGGAGGAGGTACTCGTCGGCCGCGTCCCAGGCGCGCAGGGACTCGTCGGCGGGGAACCGCTCCAGCACCAGATCCATCGTCCCAGGTTAGGGGCAGCCCGAGCGGCCGTCGGCAGGCGCGGTGGCTCCCGGCGCCGTCTGCCGGTAGAAGCGTGCGGGCACGGGTACATCACTGTGCGTGACCAACGATGCTCCCCACTCCGTTGTCAGCCGGCTGAGGGCCGGACACTCCGCAGGGATCACCAGGCCGCTCTCCTGGCGGACCTCCCAGCTGAAGGCGCTGCGGGCGCTGCTCGTCGAGGGGCGTCCCGGGCTGGAACGGGCGTTGCACGAGGACCTGCGCAAGAGCCCGACCGAGGCGTGGACCACCGAGATCGGCTTCACGCTCAACGAGATCGACCACACGCTGAAGCACCTCGAAGGCTGGCTCCGGCCGCAGAAGGCGCGGGTTCCCGCGACGTTGCAGCCCGCCAGGGCGCGCATCGTGCGGGAGCCCCTCGGCGTCGTGCTGATCATCAGCCCGTGGAACTATCCGGTGAACCTGGCGCTCGCGCCGCTGGTGGGGGCGCTCGCCGCCGGGAACTGCGCGGTCCTCAAGCCCAGTGAGCTGGCCCCGGCCACGTCGGCGGCGCTGGCCCGGCTGGTCCCCAAGTACCTGGACACGGCCGCGGTGGCGGTCGTCGAGGGCGGGGTGCCGGAGACCACGGCGCTGCTGGAGGAGCGGTTCGACCACATCTTCTACACCGGGAGCGGCGGGGTCGGGCGGGTCGTCATGGCGGCCGCGGCCAGGCATCTGACGCCCGTCGCGCTGGAGCTCGGCGGGAAGAGCCCGGCGCTGGTCGAGCCGGGGGTGGACCTCGCGGCGACGGCCCGGCGGATCGTGTGGGGCAAGTTCCTCAACGCCGGGCAGACCTGTGTGGCGCCCGACTACGTGCTGGCCATCGGGGCGACGACGGCGCGGCATCTCGAGGCGGAGCTGACCGAGGCGATCGGCGACATGTACGGGCCCGACCCCAAGGAGAGCTCCGACTACGGGCGGATCGTGAACGACCGGCACTTCGAGCGGCTGACCGCCCTGCTCAAGGACGGCCGGATCGTCACCGGCGGTGAGCACGACACGGCCGAGCGGTATCTCGCGCCGACCGTCCTGGCCGAGGTGGATCCGGACTCCTCGGTGATGAGCGAGGAGATCTTCGGGCCCGTCCTGCCGATCGTGACCGTCCCGGATCTCGACGCGGCCATCGCGTTCATCAACGGCCGCGACAAGCCGCTGGCCCTGTACGCCTTCACCGCCTACGACCACACCAAGGCGCGGCTGGCCGCCGAGACCTCCTCGGGGGCGCTCGGGTTCGGGCTGCCCGCGGCGCATCTCGCCGTCCCCTCGCTGCCGTTCGGCGGGGTCGGCGAGAGCGGGACCGGCGCCTACCACGGGGTCCACTCCCTCGACACGTTCAGCCACCGCAAGGCCGTCCTCGACAAGCCGCTCTCGCCCGACACCTGGTCGGTCGCCTATCCGCCCTTCTCCCGGATCAAGAAGACGATTCTTCGCCGTTTCCTGTAATCGGCCGCCGCCCCGGCACTCCTCTCTCCTAGACCCGAGAGGAGTGCCGATGAGGCTGAGGGCAGTGGTCGCGGCGGTCGCCGCGGCGGCGGTGGCGATGACGGGGCTGGCGGCGGCCGGTCCCGGACGTGAGATGAGGCCCGTGGCGCGGGCGGCGGCCGTCCCGTCGAGCGTGCCGAAGGCGGCCTGCGACGCCGGGGACACGCCGGGCGAGGGCTGGGTGCTGGCCGTCTACGTCTTCCAGCCGGGAAAGGACCGGTACGCGGGCTCCGTGGGGGCGATCCGGCGGACGCTCTGGGAGACCGACCAGACCTACGACGCCAGCGCCCGCCGGTTCGGGACGTCGCGGCGGATCCGCTACGTCCAGGACGGCGGGTGCGTGCCGGTCGTCGCCAAGGTCGCCTTCGCCGAGGGGCGGAACCGGGCGGAGATCGGGGACGAGTTCCGCAAGCGGCTGCCCTCGCAGCCCGCGGCCGTCCGGAAGATCATGAAGACGGGCCGGGTGAAGCTGCTGTTCTTCGTCGGCGACAACGAGATCACCGACCAGTGCACCGGCGGCGGCGCCGACGCCGGGCTCAGCACCGGCGGGGTGATCCTTCCGCTGTGGTGCTGGAGCGAGGCGGGCCTGACCCACGAGTTCGGGCACGGGATGGGGCTCAGCCACTGCGACCAGGACGGCGCGGGCGGGCCCAACGGCAGCGACCCGATGTGCCGGAACTGGGGCGGCCGGAAGTCCTGTACGAGCGACGCGGCGGCGAACTACCTGCTCGACTCCTGCCGGAGCGACGCCTTCCGCTACTTCGAGGTCACGAAGCCGAAGGGGAGGAAGGCGCTGCCGAGGAACCGGAACGTCGCCTTCAGCCCGTACCTGATCCGGAACCGGCCGTCGCGGCCGGTGAACTTCCGGCTGCGCCTCGCCGGGACCGGGGCCTGCGTCGACGGGGCCGGCGCCGTGGTGCTGCGGCCGTGCCGGCGCAGGACCGTCCAGACCTGGCAGCGGAAGATCGACGGCCACGGCTACCTGACGCTCCGCAACCTCGGCACCGGACGCTGCCTGGAGATGCGCACCACGCCCGCCGCCAAGGCCGCCAGGGTCGTCACGGCCGCCTGCGTGCCGGGACGCGCCTCCCAGCAGTGGCTCCCCCGGCAGGACAGGAACGGGATCAACTTCGCCAACCGGACCGGCGGGCCGAACGGCGCGACGCTCACCGGCTGGGGCGGCGAGCACTGGGACGGCACCCCGGTCGTCAGGGGCGGGGCGACCTTCGTCATGGACACCGCGGTCGACCGGGGCAGGACGGCGCTGTCCGCCGCGCCCTCCGGGCCGATCCGCGCCACCTACGGCACCTGCCTGAACGCCGACGGCACGAAGGTCCGGCTCGGGAAGTGCGGCGCGCGGTGGAAGGCCGTCCCGAGCCGGGCGCTGGGCGTCCAGCTGCGGCTGAACGGCCGGTGCCTGACCCTCGGGCCGGTCGCCGACGGGCGCCGGACGGTCTCCCTGGCCGCCTGCCGGAAGGGAAGGCGGGCTCAGCTCTGGCTGTTCGACAGCGGCGAGAACGGCCGGCACCTGATCCACAGCGCGACGGTGAAGCTGCTGAAGGGCGAGGCCGGGCAGGGTGACCAGATTGTCCTCTACGCAGGCGATCCCGACCGTAAGATCCCCGTCCATGCCGGTATTCCGTATCCCGACCCCGCTCGTCTCTTCCGTATCGGTTGACGGCTTTCTAGGGTGAACGTGATGACGAGCGAGGACGCGGAACTCACCCGGCTGGTCCGGGTGGGCGACGACGCGGCGGCCGAAGAGCTCTACCGGCGGCACCACACGGCGGTCCTCGCCTTCGCCGGGCGGCTGTGCAGGGATCCGCTGACAGCGGAGGACCTGGCCAGTGAGGCCTTCACCCGAACCCTCCGGGCGGTGCGCACGGGCGCGAGCGGACCGTCCGGAGGGTGGCGGCCCTACCTGTACGCGGTCGCGCGGAACACCGCGGCGGAGTGGGCGCGCGGGGAGCGGGGGGTCGTCGCGACGGCCGAGGTCCCCGACCTCGCCGCGCCCGAGGACGATCCGCCGGACGACCTCGCCGTCGCGGCGTACCGGTCGCTGCCCGAGCGGTGGCGGACCGTGCTGTGGCACACGCTCATCGAGCGGGAGAAACCCGAGGACGTCGCTCGGCTGCTCGGCACGACGCCGGGGAACGTCAACGTGCTGGCGTTCCGGGCCCGCGAGGGGCTGCGGACGGCCTACCTCGCCGCGCACGTGAACGCCGAGCCGGGCTGCCGGGAGTTCGCCGACCGGCTGGCGGTGGCGGTGCGGCGGCCCGCCGTGCGCCGGCCGCCCGCGCTGCGGCGCCATCTGAAGGAGTGCGAGGCCTGCGCCAGGGCCGACACGGAGCTGCGGGACCTCAACGCGACGCTGCGGGCGGCGCTGCCGCTCGCGCTTCCCCTCCTGAAGGGGCCCGCGTTCGCCTGGCCCTCGCTGTCGGTGCCGTGGGCGGTGGCGGCGGGCGCGGGGGCCGTCTCGGTGGCGGTGGCCGTCGCGGTGCTGCCGCGGGATCCGGCTCCCGTTCCGCGGCCCGTGGCGGCTCCGCCCAACTCCTCCGTGGTCACCGCGGAGCCCGTCCCGGAACCGTCTCTGCTGCCCAAGGCCGGTCCCGTCGAGGGCACGCGGATCAGGAGCGGGGCGAAGGGCTGGTGCGTCGGCGCGGACGCCGTCCATCTGCCGTGCGACGACCGCAGGACGGCCTGGCGCAGGACGGGCACGACGGAGTTCCGGCTGGTCAACGCCGTCACCGGCCGGTGCCTGGCCGCGGCGGAGAAGTACGACTCCGCTTCCTTCGACGGGGTGTGGGCCGTCCGGAGCGCCGTCTGCGGCGCCTCCCGTGAGCAGCTCTGGAAGACGCCCGGGTTCTCCGACGGGATCCGGCGGCTGACCAGCGTCGCGCTCGGGAAGGTCCTGAGCGAGCGGTGGCGGGGATCGCCCACCGACTTCGTCCTGTACTTCGCCTACACCGGCTCGGCCGAGCAGGAATTCACTCTCTGAGCAGGACCCCGAGCTCCGCTCTGTCATTCACGCCGGTCTTCTCGTAGACCGCGAGCAGGGTGTTGGCGACCGTCCTGATCGACAGGAACAGCCGGGTCGCTATCTCCCGGTTGGTGAGGCCGCCGGCCGCCAGCAGGGCGATCTCGCGCTGGCGCGGGGTCAGGTCAGGGGTCGACAGCGAGCTCAGCGCGGGGGTGCGGGCGCCCTGGCACTCGTGGCGGAGCGTCCTGGCCTTCTGCTCGGCGAGCTGGGCCCGGCGCGGTTCCCCGGCGGCGCGGAGGCGGACCGCCGCGATCGCGGCCGCCTCCGCCGCGAAGAGCAGGAAGCCGAGGGCGTCGAACTCGGTGGCGACGGCGAGCAGATCGGCGCCCGTCCGGGCGGCGGCGTGCCGGGCGAACAGGGCGGCCAGGGGGCCGTTGCCCGCCAGCGCGGCGAGACCGTCCACGGCGAGGTCGGGACGGCCGAGGCGGACCAGATCGTGCAGGGCGAACAGGGCGAACGGGATGTAGGGGGTGTCGATGAGGGCCTCGGCCCTCGCGACGGCCGCGGTGAGGTCGCCCCGGGCGGCGGCCGTCCAGATCTCGGCGAACCGCAGCGGAAAGGTCACCGGCGGACCCAGTTCCAGGACCGCCGACTCCGCACGGGCCAGGGCCTCCTCGGCCGCCTCGACGTTCCCGAGCAGGGCGTGGGCCTGGGCCAGCTCGCCCAGGCACGGACCGCCCGACGCGCTGCGCCCGGCGGGCAGCCGCAGGGCCGCCTCCTCCACGCGGTGCAGGGCGCCGGTGATGCGGCCGCGCAGCCGGTCGTTCCGCGCGGCGGAGGCGGCGGCCTGCAGGACCGAGCGGTTCCAGTCGCCCAGCGCCTCCGCCCGCTCGGTGTAATGCTCGGCGAGGTCCAGGTCGGCGCCGGCGATCGCGGCGATGGTGCCCGCGTCGAGGACCTGGGCGGTGATGCTCGGCATCGCCTCCGGCTGGGTGGCGATCAGGTCGAGGGCATAGCGGACCGCGTCGAGGGCGGGACCGGCGGCGTCCGCGATCGCCAGCACGCCCGAGCGCATCGCGCTCAGCGATCCGGCCCCGCGCACGCCCTGCGGGCCCGGCACGACGGTCTCCTCCATCAGGGCGACCGCGCCCGGCAGGTCCCCCCCGACGGCCCTGATGGAGATCTCGAAGCAGGAGATGCTCTGGCGGTACTCCGGCGACGTGACGATCCCCCGCGCCTCGGCGATCACCCGGAGCGCCTCGTCGATCCGGCCCGAGCCCCAGGCCAGGTTCTGGGCGCGCAGGACCGCGCACTCGAACGCGGTCATCGAGTCCTCCGGGGCCTCGGCCCAGAGCGCCGCGAAGATCGTCTCCGCCTCCTCGGGCCGTTCCTGGTAGGACAGCACTCCGGCCAGCGCGAGCCGCGCCCTGCGACCTCCGCCCGCCGCCCTGGCCAGGCGCTCGGCCAGCGCCAGATCGCGGACGGCCCGCGCCTGGCCGCAGGCGCGGAGCATCAGGGCGTGCTCGTGGTCCTCCCCCTCCCCGGCGAGGTCGGCGTCGAGACGCCAGACCGCGACGCGCAGGACGTCCTCGCGGCGGCGCAGCCCGGCCGGTTCGACGGACGCGATCAGCCGGCGCAGGACGGAGCGGGTGCGCAGGGTCCCCCAGCGGCTCCTGATCTCCTCGCCGTACAGCGGGTGCGCCAGCCGGGCCTCCAGCCTGCGGCCCGTCCGGCTCACCGTCACGAGCTGGCGGTCCTCCAGGCGCTCGGTCGCGGCGGCGTCCAGGAGGGAGACGCCCAGCGGCTCGCCGAAAGCCAGCAGGTCGAGGACGTCGCGCTCGTCCCCGGTGAGATCGCCGATGCGGGCCGCGACGGTCTCGCGCAGCGTCGCGCTCAGTTCCAGCGAGCCGTGCCACAGCCACAGCCCGCCGACGTCGCGGAGCGCCCCGGACAGGACCAGCTCGCGCAGGTAGAGAGGGTTGCCGCGGCTGGTCTCCCAGACCCTGGCCAGCGAACCGGCCTCGATCCTGCCCGGCAGCGCCGCCCCGAGCATCGCCTCGGCCTCCGCCCGGGGCATCGGCCCGAGCTCCAGCCGGGGCAGCAGCTCGTCCTTCCACAGCGCGACGACGGCTCCGGGCGGACGCTCCCCGGTCCTGACGGTCACGAGCAGCCGCCGGTCCCCCTGGAGCGCGAGCCGGTGCAGCAGCTCGGCCGAGGCCGGGTCGAGGAGCTGGGCGTCGTCGACGACCAGCACCGGAGCGGTGATCGCGGCGGTGGCCCAGCGCAGCGGGTTGCCGCCGGGCGCGGTGTCGGGCAGAAGGTGGGCGAAGGCGCCGCACGGAAGCTCAGCGGCGGCCGGGGTCGCCCGCACCCACGCCACCCCCGCCAGCCCGGCGACGGCCTCGGCGACCAGCCGGGACTTGCCGGTGCCGGCGGGCCCGAGCACGACCATGCCCGGTCCTGCGGCCCTGACGGCCTCGAGCTGGTCAGCGCGTCCCGCGAACGGCCACATGGCCCGAATCTATTTGAGTACCCCTTGCTCATGCGACGGGAATCGGACGGCTCCATGCTCCGTCCATGGACACTCTCGCCCGCACCGACCTGACCGCGCTCGTCCGGGAGCAGCTCGACGACCCCTCGGCCGAGATCGCCGAGCAGCGCGTCGAGAGGCTTCCCGCTGAGTTCGCGTTCTCCACGATCGCCCTGCACCGCGTGCACGGCACCGCCGCCGACGGCCGGTCCTGGTCGTTCTTCGTGAAGTCGATCGGCGCCCTCCGGCACTCGGCGGTGTTCCCCTCGCTGCCCGCGGAGATCCGCGAGGACGTGACCGCGGGGTACCCGTGGCGGGTCGACGCCGACACCTACCTCGCCGACGAGCCGCTCCCGCCCGGGCTGCGGCTGCCCCGGCTGTACCGGCTGGAGGAACTGGGCGACGAGCGGGCGATCATCTGGATGGAGGACGTCGCGGAGGCGCCCGGCGCCTGGGACGCCGCCCGTTACGCCGAGGCGGCCCGCCGCCTCGGGGCGCTCGCCGCGCTCCGCCCCGCCCCGGCGGGCAACACCGGCCTGCGCTACTTCTGCGAGCGGGTGGCCCCCTTCGGGCTGCACAGGATGCTGCTGGACGCGGAGCTCTGGAAGCATCCGCTGCTCGCCCCGCACGTTGACGAGGACTTCCACACCGGGGTCCGCGAGGTCATCGCCCGCACCCCCGCCCTGCTGGAGGCGATGGACCGGCTCCCCCACAGCCGGGTCCACGGCGACGCCAGCCCGCAGAACCTGCTGGTCCCCGCCGACGGCTCGGCGTCCTTCGTCGCCATCGACTGGAGCTGGGGCAGCCCGGGAGCGGCCGGCTTCGACCTCGGACAGCTCCTGGCCGGGCACGCCCACAGCGGGCTGCTTCCCGTCGAGGAACTGCCCGCGATGACCGAGACCGTGCTGGCCGCCTACGGCGAGACCTGTCCCGCGGATCCGGACGCGATCCGGCTGGGCGCCCTCGGCGGGCTCGTGCTGCGGAGCCTGCCGACGGCCGTCCCGATGTTCCGGCTGGACGAGCCGCCGGCGGAGGAGCTCGCCGACCATGTCGCGATGCGGGTCGCCCTCGCCCGTCATCTCGTCGGGGTCGGCCTGGCGCTGGCCGGGTGACCGGATCCGGCCAACAAGCGCTTGCTCGACATCGATGAGCGGACGATGGGCGGATGTCCGAACGTGAGCGGCTCGTCCGCGCCTTCGCCGGGGTGGCCACCGAGAACGGGTTCGATCGGACGTCGGCCGGGCTGGTCGCGGAGGCCGCCGACCTGCCCGAGGACGCCTTCCACCGTCACTTCCCGACGATGGAGGACTGCTTCATGGCCTACTACGCCGAGTGCGTCGCGGAGCTGAGAGAACTGCTGGAACGCGCCTACCACGCCCAGAACGACTGGCGGGACGGGCTGGAGGCGGCGCTCCGGGCCGCGATCGAGGCGCTGGCCTCCGATCCCGAACGGGCCCGGCTGCTGGTCGTCGAGATCAACTCGGTGGGGCCGCGGGCGGCGCGGGCACGGGCGGTGGCCGTCGCGGGGTTCCGGCAGTTCTTCGCCGAACGGCCCGAGCTTCCGCCGCTGCCCGACGTCGTGCGGAAGGCCTTCAGCGGCGGGATCTACACGACGATCTACAACCACGTGGCCGCGGGGCGGGCCGCCGAGCTGCGTCAGGCGCTGCCCGCGCTCAGTTACTTCGTGCTGCTGCCCTTCTCCGGGTCCGGCAGCGGGAGCATGACGAAGTAGAGCAGGGACGGCAGCAGCGACAGCAGGTCGGCCGTCCGGCCGGAGTCGACCTGGAGGTAGAGCGTGCTGTAGACGCCGCCGACCACCGCGTCGACCACGTGGTCGCGGGTCTCGCCGCCGTAGCCGGGCTCGTCGAAGACCGCGCGGAAGCGCTCCAGATACTCGTCGCGCACCGCGCGGACCCGGGCTCCCGCCCCGGCGACCTCGACGGTGACCAGGCGGGCGAACGGCTCCTCCGCCGCCAGGGTGCGCAGCAGGGCGTCCAGGCCGGCCTCGATGCCCGAACGCCAGTCGGGGGCGGTCTGGAACGCCGTCCGCACGGCCTCCTCCAGCACCGCCGCGCCCTGTTCGAGCGCGGCGACGAAGCAGTCCTCCATCGAGGGGAAGAACAGGTAGAACGCCTTCTTGGTGACCCCGGCCGCCTCGGTCACCCGGCTGATCGTCACGTTGGTGTAGCCGTGCTCGGCCACCTGCCGGACGAATCCGTCGATCAGCCGCCCGCGCTGGATCAGCCCGACCGCCTCGCGCGAGAGCCCGTGCCGTCCTGGCTTGATCGCCCGATCCGGCGCGAGCGCCGATCTCGAGCCGGGCAAGTGACTCACTGTGGTTCCTTCGGCACGGCGACGATTGGCCACACCATAAGCCCGGTGCGTCCGGGTTCGCTTCGTGTTCAGGATCACAAACCGGGCTCGGCCACGTGGCCTCGCGCCATGGTCAGTAGGCCCTGCGCACCGTGAGGATCCGCCGGACGGCCGACTCGGTCCGCTTCTTGTCGAGCTTGCCCTCCTGCAGGGCCTTGGCGAGCACGGTGACGCCGGACAGGCCGGCCGCCGGGTTCTGGGCGGAGAAGAGCAGCAGGTCCATGCCCGCGCCGGCGGCCAGCAGGCCACGGGTGGCCACGGAGCCGAACTTCTTGAGCGCGCCGGCCTCGAGGGCGTCGGTGATGGTCACGCCCTTGAACCCGACGCGGCCGCGCAGCTCCCCAGAGATGATCTTCTGGGACAGGCCGGCCGGACGGGTCTTGTCGAGGGCCGGGTAGACGGCCCAGGACAGCATGACCATCGGGGCTCCGGCCGCGATCGCGGGACCGTAGGGGCTCTCGTCGACCGACCGCAGGACCGCCGCCGGGGTCTTGAGGACGACCTTCCTGAGATCGGTGTTGGCCTTGGTGGGAGCCGGGCCGAGGCCGGGGAAGTGCTTGACCGTCGCCGCGACGCCGCCCTTCTGCTGGGCCTTCAGGAAGGCCGAGGCGAGGGCGGCGACCTTCTTCGGGTCCTTGCTGAAGGAGCGGCCGAAGCGGTCGGCGAAGTCGCCCTTCTTGCGGTAGACGTCGAGGACCGGGGCCAGATTGACGTTCAGCCCGACGCCGCGCAGGTTGGCCGCGGTGTCCCTGCCGGCCTTGGCCGCGGTCGCCGCCGGGTTCGCCGACGCGCCCATCTGCCGGGCCGACTGGAACGGAGCACCGGGCAGGCGGCGGACCGGGCCGCCCTCCTGGTCGGTCATGAGCAGCAGGGGAGCCTTGACCGGGCTCTCGGAGTTGGCCTTCTTGATCTTGGCGACGGCGGCGCGGAGCTTGGCGCGCGAGCGGACGTTGCCCGCGAAGAAGATGACCCCGGCGGCCTCGCCGCGGCGGATCGCCTCCAGGAGGGAGGCGGGCGGGGTGGCGCCCTTGTAGCTGTAGATCACGCGCTGGCCGGCGAGCTGGCGGAGGGTCAGCCGGGGCAGCGGCGCGACGGGCGCCCGGCCCGGATCCGTGCCCGGATCGGCGTTCGGGGCCCGGGTGACGGAGGTCGTCTGGGGGGCCGCCGGGGGCGGAACGGGCTCAGGGGTGGACGTGTTGCCACATCCGGCCACCAGTAGGGCGACCGTGGTGCATATCGACACCAAGCGGTGCTTTTCGCCTGACATGTCCTCCGTCCTACACCAAGCGATTGCTTGGCTTCCGCTACTGTGCGGCCACCGCACCGCCGAAAGGGATCCAGGATGATGCCCCGATCGCTCCTCTGCGCGACTACCGTACTGCTGATGGCGGGGGCCGTCGCCTGTTCCTCCAGCCCCAAGGGTGTCAAGGACGGCTGCGTGAAACTGCGCGTGGCCGTCAGCCCCGAGCTCCTGGCGCCGCTCAAGGCCGTGAGCGGCTCGGCCTGCGGGGTGACGTTCGCCGCGCAGCCGCCGGGGAAGGTCGCCGACGTGCTCGCCGGGACGCTCGAGAACCCCGGCCTGCCCGCTCCCGACGTCTGGATCCCCGACTCCTCGCTGTGGATCGCCACCGCCCGGCGGACCGACGAGGGGGCTCAGCTCGTCCCGGCGAAGGGGACGTCGCTGGCCTCCTCCCCCATCGTGTGGGGCGTCCCGGCGGCGCTCGCGGTGAAGATGGCGTCGTCGCCGCAGAAGCCGGCGTGGCGGATGCTGCTCCCGGCCAAGGTCTCCAACACCGCGGCGGCGGGGCCGGCGCTGGCGATCCCCGATCCCGGGACCAGCGCGACCGGGCTGTCCACCCTGATCGCGACCCAGCAGCTCTCCGGGACCGGGAAGGCGGGGCTCCAGCGGTACGCGACGGCGCTGCTGGCCGTGCGGTCGCTGGCCGTCAAGGACGTGGGGACGGCGCTGAAGTCGCCGAAACCCACGATCGGGATCATGAGCGAGCAGGCCGCCCTGGCGAGCGGCGGAAAGATCATCGTGGCGAATCCCGTGGAGGGGACGCTGTCGCTCGACTATCCCTACCTCGTGACCACCGGTGACGAGGCCAAGCGGAAGGCGGCCGAGACGCTGCTGGGCACCGTGCGCAAGGTCGACTTCGGCAAGGCCGGGTTCCGGACGGCCGCGGGCAGGGCTCCGGCGGGGGTGAGCCCGCTGACCGGGATCGACGCGAAGGGTCCGAAGAGGCTGGCCGCGCCCGATCCCGAGAAGACCGCGAAGATCCGGAAGATCTGGAACCGGGTGCAGCTCGGGGCCCGGCTGCTCGAGGTCCTCGACGTGTCGCCGTCCATGGCGCAGAACGTCCCGGGGACCACGACCGCGCGGATCGCCGCGCTGACCCGGCAGATCCGGGAGGGGTTCGTGCTGAGCCCGGACTTCGTGTCGATCGGGCTGTGGGAGTTCTCGACCCGGCTCGACGGGAGGCGGCACTACCGGGAGCTCGCGCCGATCCGGAAGCTGGGGGCGGGGAGCGGTGCCTCGAAGCACCGGGACCTGCTGGTGCGGAAGATCGACGCGGCGCGTCCGGTCCAGGGGAGTTACACCGGGCTCTACGACACGATCCTCGCCGCCTATCGCGAGGTGAAGCGGGCCTATCAGCCGGACGTCTACAACACGGCTCTGATCTTCACCGACGGGATGAATCAGAACCCCTACGGCGGCCTCTCCCTGGCGAGGCTGCTCAAGACCCTGAAGGCCGAGTACGACAGGACGGCGCCGGTCAGCGTCGTGATCGGGGCGTACGGGCCCGACATCGACGAGGAGCCGCTCCGGCGGATCGCCGCCGCCACCAACGGCCAGGTCTACGTCTCCAAGGACGCGCGGCAGACGCAGCGGATCTTCCAGGACCTGCTCGTGCGGATGCTCTGCGACGGGACGGACTGCCCGTCCAATCCCTGAGCCGGACCGGGCTTCGGCGGGTCAGCTCCGGAAGGAGACGCCGCCGTCGACCGGTTCCGTCTTCGCCTTCACGCCGTTGACGTAGACCTCGGCTCCTTCGCAGACCGTCCCCTGGAAGCGGGTGTGGTCGAACCTGGCGATGGAGCCGGGGTCGAGTTCGGTGTTGGCGAGGACGTTGCCGTCCAGGTCGAGGAGCTTCAGCGGGCAGGGGGTCGCGGGGGCCTGGATCCGCAGCGGCACCGTCCTTTCGACCGTGCCCTGGAAGGCGATCCTGGTCGGCACCGCGGTCACCTCGCGGTCGGCGTGGCCGAAGGCCCGGTAGGCGGCGTAGGCGCCGACTCCGCCGAGCGCGAGCACGATGACCATGACGGCCAGCGACGCGGCCAGGGGGCCCGCCCTGCCCGCGTCGGATCTATGTCGAGACATGGCCGGGAGCGTAGCGGCGGGCTGCGAGCGGGTGCTAGGGCGCCTTTTTGGTGGGCTTCAGGGCTTTCGGGAGGTTCGCGAGGCGGGTCGTTCCGCCGCCGGGACCGGGTTGGGCGGCGCGCACCACCCTTGAAGTGCGAGGTCTGCGGGGCGGAAGGGATGGGGCCGCCGTCTTCGGGGTCCGCGGCACCGGGCGGTTCACTCCGCGGGCCGGTCATACCGGCCTGATCCGGACGCGAATCCGGTGGCCGTCCCGGAGTGATCGGGGCTCCGGGAGATGAAGGGGACCGGCGGGGGCATGGTGAGGGCATGGCACTCACCTGGAAACTCGTCATCGACTGCGCGGACCCGCACGCCCAGGCCGCGTTCTGGGCCGCGGCCCTCGGCTACGCGATGGAGGACAACGGCGATCTGGTCGAACGGCTCCTGGACTCCGGCGCCCTCCCCGAGGAGGCGACCGTGACGGTGGGCGGACGCCGGGCCTTCCGGACGCTCCAGGCGGTGCGCCACCCGGACGACCCCGTCCAGGAGGGCACCGGCGTGGGCCTCGGCAGACGCCTGCTGTTCCAGCAGGTCCCCGAGCCCAAGACCGTCAAGAACCGTCTCCATCTCGACCTCCACGCGGGCCCGGACACCCGCGACGGCGAGGTCTCCCGCCTCCGCTCCCTGGGCGCCACGGTCCTGCAGGAGGTCAAGGAGCCGGGCACCCATCACGTCGTCATGTCCGACCCCGAGGGAAACGAGTTCTGCGTCCAGTAGACCGGCCACCCGAGACCCTCGTCCGGCGAGCGGCGATCAGCGGGCGGCAAGCCGCAGATACAGGCCGTCGCCCGTAGGCGGCAGCGGCGAGACCTCGGCTCCGGCCGAACGAACGACGAGAAGTTCACCCGCCGAAAGCCTGACGGGAACGGTCTCCTCACCGGAGAGCGTCAGCCCGACCCCGAAGTCCCGACCCCCGGGCGGGCACAGGACCACCTCGAACGCCATCTCCGCCTCCCCACCGGAGACCCCGAGCCGCGCACCGACGACCTCCAACAGATCATCCGCAGCATCCCCGACACTCCCCCGCCCTCCACCGTCCTCATCAACGCCCCCCACCCCAACGCTCCCGACCGCCATGCTCCCCGCCCCCATGCTCTCCACCCCGACGCCACCCGCATCGGCGCGCACCTCCCGGACGCCTTTCTCCCCCAGCCCACGGACCAGCAGCGCAGGCGGGCCTCCCGCGACGAAGGCATCAAGGCGATCGCGGAACGGACAGGGCGCGAGCTCCGGCACCCCACTGAACCCCGGCCCCCACGCAGGCATCCGCCCACGCCTCCTCCGCAACACCGCCTCGTCGATCTCGATCAGATCGACCGGAGTGACCCGGTAACGCTCCAACCGCCAGTAAGCCTCCAGCTCGTCCATCCCCACCCGCCCGCCCTCCCGACCAAGGAATCACCCACGACCGACACGAACCACCCCCAGATCAAGCCCTTCGCACACCACCCCCTGCACACCGCTCGACCTTCGCCCCGGCACGTCAGCCCTTCCACCGTCCCAGCACACCACGCGACCCACCACATCAAGCCCCCGACCTGCCGCCCGGCTCAACACGCGAACGTCCCGGCACACCACGCAGCCCATCGCGTCAAGCCTTGCGGCCCACCACGCGACCCATCGCGTCAAGCCTTGCTGCCCACTACCGGTCGGCCGTCACAGAGCTCCACGCGCCTCACGAGGAAGCCTCCCAGCGCGCCACCCGACCCAGCGCGTGAAGCTCCAGCGCACCACGCAGCACATCGCGTCGAGCCCCCGGCACACCACGCGACCCATCGCGTCAAGCCCCAGCGCGCCACGCGGCCCATCGCGAGAAGCCCCCGGCAGACCACGCGACTCGACGCGAAAACCTCTCAGGGCACCGGCGCGACTCAGTGCGTTGAGCTTCAGGCGTCGCGGCGGGTGAGGGTGAGGGTGGCCAGGAGGAGGGCGGTGAGGGTGTAGGCGGTGAGGATGGAGAGGCCTTGCCAGGGGGTGGTCTTCAGGTGGTCCACGCCTACGGTCACCTGGATGGTGAGGCCGGCGGTCATGGGCGACCAGCGGTTCAGGCGGTCGTGCCAGGTGGGGTCGGAGATGAACTCGGTGAGGATCGGGAGGATGAAAAGGAGGGCGAGGACCGTGGTCAGGGCGCCCGCGGTGTCGCGGACGATCGTCGCCACGCTCAGGGAGAGCAGGGCGATCAGGGCCAGGTAGAGGACGGTGCCCGCTGTGGCGCGGAGGGTGGGGCCGTCGGTCGGGGACAGGAGCGGGTATCCGTTGGCCGGGGTGAATCCGCCGTCGGGGAGCAGGTGGCGACCCAGGAGCAGGCAGGTGAGGGTGGCGAGGACGGCGCTGGCGACGGTCACGCCCGTCAGGACGATGGCCTTGGCCGCCAGGACCCGTCCGCGACGGGGGACCACCGTCAGCGTGGGGAGGATCGTGCCCGTCCCGTACTCGGCGGAGATGCTCAGGACCGCCAGCACGACCACGGCCACCTGGGCCAGCCGTACTCCGTTCAAGGCCAGCTTGGGCGTGTCCTCGAAGCACCGGTCGGGCGCCGGGCAGTGCGACACGTCGGCCCCCGCCGTACCCGCCAGCCCGACCAGGACCGTGAACGCGACGATCGCGAGCACCAGCCAGTGGGTGCTGCGCAGGGTCCGGAGCTTCGTCCACTCCGCCTGCAGCACATCAAAAGAGAACATCAGGCTTCCCGGGGTCTGGAGCAGGAGACGGCCTCAGGGCTCGGACCCTCAGCCGCTCCGCGCGGAACACATCGAAAGAGGACATCCAGCACCCCGGCAATGGACAAGGAAAGAGACGGCGGCCACCGCCGCAGCCCAGCCGAACGGGTCGAGTGGGCCGAGCGGGTCGAGTGGGCCAAGAAAGCCGAGCGGGCCGAGCGGGGCCCAGGGGGTGATGGTCGCCAGGAGCCAGGGGCGCTGCGTGGGTCGGGAATCCGGCTGCTGTGGGGTGGGCATCGTGGAGGGGCATCAGGCGTCTCGGGTGGTGAGGGTTCGGGAGGCCAGGGCCAGGGTGAGGGCGGCGTAGAGGAAGAGGACCGCTAGGGCGGGCCAGGGGGAGAGGGCCGTGTCGTAGTGGCGGAAGGTCTGCTGGGCTTCGAAGGCCGCCGAGGGGGTCAGGCGGGTCAGCCAGCGGGCCGCGGAGAGGGGGAGGCCGGTGGCGATGATCTGCGGGAGGAGCAGGCCCACGAGGGCGGTGCCCACGGCCGCCGCCGTGTTGCGGAAGAGGGTGGCCAGGGCCAGGCTGAAGATCATTACCAGGGAGACCAGGAGGGCCGTGCAGAGGACGGCGCGCAGGACGGTCGGGTCGGTGAGGGAGATGTCGCGGCGTTTGTCCGCGCGGATCAGGGGGGCGCTCAGCAGAAGGGCCGCCACCGAGGCGACCAGGCCGATCACGAAGCCCGTCGCGCCCAGGACGAGGGTTCGCGCGGCGAGGACCCGGCCTCGGCGGGGGCTGATCGTGTAGGTGGTCAGGGCCATGCCCTTGCGGTACTCGGTGGTGACGAAGAGGACGGCGACCGCGATCACCGCGATCAGGCCGAGGAGGATGCCCGTGAGGGTGGTTCTGGTGATGTCGTCGCCGTAGAGGTCGGGGCCCAGGTCGTTGACGCCGTTCATGGTGGCCTTGCCGTCGGACCAGGCGAAGGTGGTGATTTCGGCGCCGTCCGGGCCTTCGGCGCCCGGGCCCTCGGGGGCGCCCGAGTCCGTCCAGCCGACCGGTTCGGGGGTGACGTTGTCGAAGACGGCGTTCGCGATCGCCGGGAAGGAGTCGATGCTCTCGGAGCCGAACTGGCGGATGACCTTGGTCTGGTCGGGAGAGGCGACGAACAGGCCCAGGAGTGCGGGGCCGCTGAGCCGGTAGGTGGACAGCTTCCGCCAGGTCGTGCCGTCCTGTGAGGTGTAGCCGGTGACGGTCGGGCCGGTGCGGGTCAGCTTCAGCCAGGTGGGTTTTCCCGGGGTGGCGGCGGTGGAGGCCCTGTCCTTGAAGTCGGCCTCCATCCTGACGCCGTGCCCGGGGGTGAGCACGACGGTCGCGTGGGCCGCTCCCCTGTCCTGGCTCGCCCGGATCATGAGGCCGGCCTTGGCCCAGGGGCTGGTGTCCTTCTGGGAGACCACGCGGGCGATCAGAGTTCCGTCGGCGGGGAGCGCCTTGTAGGTGAAGGAGCCGCCGTCCTGGAATCCACGCGGGGGCCTCGGGCTGTCGTCGGGTCCTGATCCGCCGGTGGCCTCCGACCCCGCCCCCGCGGACGTCAGCAGGGCCACCAGCACGGTGAGACCGATGGCGGCACCGAGGGCCATCATCCAGCGGGGGACCGAGCGGAGCTTGGTCCATTCGGCTCTGATCAGCCAGCCGAACTCACTCATGTGCGCTCCCGGTAGTCGACGGCGTCGCGGGTGAGGTCCATGTAGGCCTCCTCCAGGGACGCCCGGTGCTCGTTCAGGCCGGTGAAGGGGATGCCGTCGGAGGTCAGGAGGGCGGCGATCCGCTCCGCCGGCAGGCCCGCGACGGTCACCTGGCCGGACTCGCCCGCCGCGACGGTCGCGCCCGCCCGCGACAGCGAGGTCATCGCCTCCTGGCGGTGGGTGGTCCTGACGACGACGCGGTCGTCGGAGGCGGCGGCCAGCAGGGACCGCACGTCGGTGTCGGCGATCAGCCTGCCGCGGCCGATCACCACGAGGTGGTCGGCGGTGTCCTCCAGCTCGCTCATCAGATGGCTGGAGACCAGGACGGCCCGGCCCTCCGCCGCCAGGGAGCGGAGCAGGATGCGGATCCAGCGGACGCCGTCGGGGTCGAGGCCGTTGACCGGCTCGTCGAAGATCAGCATGGGGGGATCGCCCAGCAGGGCGGCGGCGATGCCCAGGCGCTGGCGCATTCCCAGGGAGTAACCGCCGACGGCCCGCCTGCCGACGGAGGAGAGGCCGACCTGCTCCAGGACCTCGGCCACCCTCGCCTTCTTCAGGCCGGCGGCGTGCGCCATCCACAGGAGGTGATCGCTCGCCTTCCGGGACGGGTGGACCGCGGACGCGTCGAGCATCGCGCCGAGATGGGTGATGGGTCTGCGCAGGCTCCGGTAGGGCCTGCCGCCGACCAGCGCGGTGCCCCCGTCGGGACGGTCGAGGCCCAGGATCAGCCGGAGGGTGGTGGACTTGCCCGCGCCGTTGGGCCCGACGAAGCCGGTGACGCGGCCGGGGGGGACCGTGAAGGTCAGGTCATCGACGGCGAGGGCGGCGCCGTAGCGTTTGCGCAGCCCTCGCACCTCGATGGTCGAGGACGACCCGTTCGGGGTCGCGGTGGATCCTGTGGACTCTGCCATGGTGAGAACGCTAGGGAAACGACGGACCCGTGGCGTCCCGCGAGGGAGCCCACTTCTTCCTCCCCTCTCCAGGGGAAGGCGAGGGCCGGGTCCCTCTGCCGGGGGACATCGCGATCCACGGTCCAGTGGGACGCGGGACCGCTCACCGATTGGCCACAATGAGTGATGTGAAGCGCGCGGGGTATCTCGTCGCCGCGGCCGCCCTGGGGGCGGCCGGGGCCGCCGAGGCCTGGTCACAGGCCGACGGGTCGCTGACCCTCGCGCTGGTCCTCCTGGCCGTCGCCGCCGCGGCGGTACCGGCGGCCTTTCCCGGCAACTGGCGGATGGCCGTGGTCGCGACCCTCGCGGCCGTCACCCTGGCGGCGATCTACCGGGAGCCGAGCTGGGCCGGGAGCCTCGCGGTGCTGGTCGTCTGGGGCCCGATGATCGTGGAATGGTTCCGCCGCAACCGGGCCGGCACGGCCGCGAGGCTCGAGGAGCAGCGGGCGTTCGAGGCGTCCCTGCTGGAGCTGACGGCGCGCGGCGAGCGGGCCAGGATCGCCCGTGAGCTGCACGACGTGGTCGCCCACCACATCTCGATGATCTCGGTGCAGGCGGACACGGCCCGTCTCGCCGTGCCTGGGATGCCAGCGGACGGCGTCAAGCACCTGCTGGCCATCGGGGAGACGGCCCGATCCGCGCTCACCGAGATGCGCAGGCTCCTCGGCGTGCTCCGCGAGGACGCCGAGCCCCCGCCCACCCGCCGCCCCCAGCCGGGCCTGCGCGACCTCCTCGCCCTGATCGACGAGACCCGCCAGGCCGGCGGCGGCGCCGCCCGCCTCATCGTCTCCGGCCCGGTCACCCCCCTCGACCCCGGCCTCGAACTGACCGCCTACCGAGTCGTCCAGGAGGCCCTCACCAACGCCCGAAGGCACGCCCCCGGCGCCGCCGTCGACGTCGAGCTCACCTACTCCCCCGACCACCTGAAGATCAGAATCCGCGACAACGGCCTCTGCCCCGCCCCCCGCCACCCCGCCCCGATCCCCCCACCGCCTCAGCCCAGGACCTGGCCCTTCACGCACGGCGGCCCGGGGTGGGACAAGGGCCAGGCAGGGCGGTATGAGGGCCAGGCGAGGCGGGACCAAGATCGGGCGGGGCGGGACGAGGGTCAGGCGGGGTGGCATGGGAGTCGGGCGGGGCGGGATGAGGGTGGGTTCGGTGGGGACAGGGGTTGGGGGGACGGGCATGGGCTGATGGGGATGCGGGAGAGGGTGGCGACGGTCGGGGGGAGTCTGTGGGTGGGGCCCGGGGTGCCCGCGGGGTTCCTGGTCGAGGTCGTTCTGCCGGTGGGGGAGGTCGCGTGATTCGGCTCGTGGTGGTTGATGATCTTGAGGTGGTCCGGGCGGGGTTCGCCGCGCTGCTGGAGACGCAGGAGGACTTCTCGGTGGTGGGGACCGCCGCCGACGGGGAGGGGGCCGTGGGGGTCTGTGCGGAGGTGCGGCCGGATGTGGTGCTCATGGACGTGCGGATGCCGGTCATGGACGGGATCGAGGCGACCCGGCTGATCACTGCCGCGGCGGAGCATCCCCGGGTGGTCATGCTGACCACCTTTGATCTTGACGAGCATGTGTACGACGCGTTGACCGCGGGGGCCAGCGGGTTCCTGCTCAAGGACGTCTCGGCCGAGCGGCTGTTCGACGCCGTCAGGGTCGTCGCCGACGGCGAGGCCCTCATCGCTCCCGCGATCACCCGGCGTCTCATCGCCGAGTTCGCCCGCAACCGGCCCCGGCCCGCGCCCCCCGCCATCGCCGCGCTCACCCCCCGCGAACTGGACGTGCTGCGCCTGGTCGCCGAGGGGCTGTCCAACGCCGACATCGCGGGACGGCTCGTCCTCGGAGAGGAGACCATCAAGACCCATGTCAGCCGGATCCTGCGCAAACTCGATCTGCGCGACCGCGCCCAAGCCGTCATGACCGCCTACGAGTCGGGGCTGGTGGTGCCACGGGCGGCCCCGTGACGTCAGTCACTTGTCACCACCAGGCGCAATATCTCGGCCAAAAGCCGGGTTAGCCTGGGCAAAGACAAATGGACCTACGGGTCCGTTTTTGCTTCTGGGGGAAAGATGACGAAACGGACCGCGCCCGTGGGCCGGACGCTCGGGATCCTGTCACTGTCGGCGCTGGCGTACGCACTGGCCCAGACCGCGGTGGTCCCGGCGATCGGAGCCCTGGCGACCGGCCTTCACACGAGTCCGCAGAACGTCACCTGGACGCTCACCGGCTACCTGCTGTCCGCCGCCGTCCTGACCCCCGTCCTCGGCCGGCTCGGCGACATGTTCGGCAAGAAGCGGCTGCTGGTGATCGCCCTCGTGGTCTTCGCGGCGGGCGGCGTGGTCGCGGCGGTGGGCCCGAACCTGGGCTGGGCGGTCGCCGGCCGGGTGCTCCAGGGCGCGGGCGGCGGCATCTTCCCGCTCTGCTTCGGCATCGTCCGCGACGAGTTCCCCGCGGCCAGGCGGGTGTCCGCGATGGGCCTGCTGTCGGCGATCGCGGGCATCGGCGGCGGAGGCGGGCTGCTGATGGGCGGCCTGCTCATCGACCACGCCAGCTACCACTGGATCTTCTGGAGCGGTGTCATGATGGCGCTGGCCGCGGCCGTCGCCGCGCAGCTCCTGGTGCCGGAGCCGGGCGAGCGCAGGCCCGGCCGGGTCGACCTGACCGGTGCGGGGCTGCTCGCCGCCGGCGTCACCCTGCCTCTGCTGGCGATCAGCCAGGCGCAGGCCTGGGGCTGGGGCGACACGAAGACCCTCGGCCTGATCGGTGCGGGCGTGGCGATCCTCGCCGTGTTCGGGTTCGCCGAGACGCGCGTCGCCGAGCCGCTGGTCGACATGAAGGTGCTGGCCCGGCGGCCCGTGCTGGTCACCAACATCGCGACCGTGCTCGTCGGGTTCGGGATGTTCGGCGCGTTCATGCTGATCCCGCAGTTCATCGAGACCCCCGAGGCCGCCGGTTACGGGTTCGGCGGATCCGCCACCCAGGCCGGTCTGATCATGCTTCCGGGCTGCCTGATGATGCTGGTCGCCGGGCCGGTGTCCGCCCTGGTCACCCAGAGGTTCGGGGCGCGGATCGCCCTGGTCCTCGGCTCATTGATCACCGGGGCAGGGCTGCTGCTGATCGCGGCCGACCACGGCTCCCCCGCCGCGGTGCTCGGCGTGACGATGGTGATGTTCTTCGGGATCGGCCTGGCCTTCGCGGCGATGCCGAACCTGATCATCGACGCGGTCTCCCCCGACCAGACCGGCCAGGCGACGGGCGTCAACGCGCTGCTGCGTTCGGTCGGCTCGTCGCTGGGGTCGCAGCTCGTCGCGGGGATCCTGGCGGGAAGCGTCACCGCCGGCCGCCTGGTGCCGACCGAGCGCGCCTACGTGGTGTCGTTCCTGATCGCGGCGGGCGTCAGCCTCACGGCCGGAATCGCCGCCCTGTTCATTCCGCGCGGCGGCGCGACCGAGCCCATCCCGATGCTGGAGGAGATCGGCGCCGCCGGTCTCGTGGCGGTGGCCGAACCCGAGTGATCGGGCACACTGAACCCATGACCGACGAGGCCGCGCCCACCACCGGCCGGGGGAGTTCCCCCGGCGGCGGACCGGGATGGGCGGGACGGCGGGCCGACGCCCGTCGCAACCACGAGCGGATCGTGCGGGCGGCCTTCGAGGTGTTCGCCGAGAAGGGGCTCGAGGCGACGGTGCCGGAGGTCGCGGAGCGGGCCGGGGTCGGGAAGGCGACCGTCTACCGGAGTTACCCGACCAAGGCCGACCTGGTGGCGGCCGTCGCGCTGCACCAGCTCGAGTGGTTGCAGGAGCGCCTCGCGGCGGCGCTCGCCGAGGACGACGCCGGGCCCGCCCTGCGGGAGGCGCTGGCCGACATGCTCGAACGGCTCGCGGGCGACTGCGCGATCGCCGAGGCTCTCGGGGCGGGCAGCCCCGTGGACGCCGCCCTCCAGACCTTCGTCGATCTCCTGGGCCGGGTGGTGGCCGCCGCCCGCGACCAGGGTGCGATCCGCGCGGATGTGACCGTCACCGAGGTCCGGGTGCTGTTCGGCGGCTGCTCGGTCCAGCTCACCAAGTACGGGGAACGGGATCCGGCGGTCTGGCGGCACTACGGCGAGCTGGTGTTCAACGCCCTCCGGCCGGCCTGACCAGGCGGGTGAGGAACCAGAGCAGCACGCCGACCGCCAGCAGGATCCCGGCGCGGAGGTAGACCTCGACGTCGCGGCCGGTCAGCGGGGTGGCCAGGAGCAGGCAGACGATCGAGCCGGCGGCCGGCGTCCAGGTCGGCGCGCGGTAGTGGTCGTGCTCGACGCTCTCCCGCCGCAGCACCAGTACACAGACGTTGACCAGGGCGAAGACCAGCAGGAGCAGCAGGACGGTCGTGTCGGCGAGCCCGCCGACGTCCCCCGTGCAGACCAGGACGACCGCGATCGCGACGGTGAAGAGGATCGCGACCCAGGGCGTGGCCCGCCGCGGGTGCACGGTCCCGAGGACCGGTGGCACGATCCCCTCCCTGGCCATCCCGTAGACCAGCCGCGAAGCCATGATCATGTTGATGAGGGCGGTGTTGCCGACCGCCAGCAGGGCGATCAGGGCGAACAGCTTCGGCGGGAAGGACAGCCCCGCGGCCTTGACGACCTCCAGCAGCGGCCCCGTCGACTTCTCCAGCACGTCGGTGGGGACCAGCATCGTCGCGGTGAACGCGACGGCCAGGTAGATCAGCACCGTGATGGTGAGCCCGCCGAACAGCGCCCGCGGGAAGTCGCGGCTCGGGTCCTTGGCCTCCTCGGCCAGGTTGACCGAGTCCTCGAAGCCCAGCAGCGCGTAGAAGGCCAGCGCGGTCCCGCCGAGGATGCCGAGGAACGCCCCGTCGGACGCGTGGAACTCCAGCGCCCGTCCGGGATCGCCGTCGCCGCTGACCAGGGCCGCGACCCCGATCACCATGATGACCACGAGACCGAGGCCCTCGATGATCGTGAGCACCACGTTCACCTTGATCGACTCGGAGATCCCGACGAAGTTCACGACCGTCACCAGCGCGAGGAAGCCCAGCGCCCCGACCACGGTCGGCAGGGTGACGAACTCGGCCAGGTACTTGCCGCCGAACGCCCGTGCCGCCGCGCTCGCCGAGGTGATGCCGCTCATCATCACCGCGAACGCGACGAGGAACGTCACGAAGGGGATGCCGAAGGCCCGGTTGGCGTACAGGGCGGCACCGGCGGCGCGCGGGTACTTGCCGACGAGCTCGGCGTAGGCGGTCGCGGTGAGCGTCGCCAGCAGGAAGGAGATCAGGAACGGCAGCCAGATGGCCCCGCCGACCTCGCCCGCGACCTTGCCGACGAGCGCGTAGATGCCCGCGCCGAGAATGTCACCGACCACGAACAGCAAGAGAACCCGGCGTCCGATGACGCGTTTGAGCTCGCCGCCTCCGACCGCTGTCTCCGTCATGCCCGGAAACCTTTCCGCGAACGGCCGTTCTAAGCGCCGGAACGGACCTCGACGATCAGTCCGCGCAGCTCATAGCCCGATATCTCCTCTTTCATCGCGATGCGCGGCTCGGTACGCATCGCGATCCCCGGCAGGGCCAGCAGCCGGGTCAGGAAGACGTCGGACTCCTGGATCGCCAGGTGCGCGCCGGGGCACTTGTGCGGCCCGTCGCCGAACGACAGCCCGTAGGGGTTGGCGCCGTCGCCCAGCTCACGGGCGGGGCAGACCTCCAGGCCGTGTTCCCCGACGGCCTCCGGATCGACGTTGACCGCGCCGACCTCGACGTCCACGAGCTCACCGGCCGGGATCGTCACCTCGCCGGGGATCTCGACCGGGGCGGTCGTGCGGCGCTTGAGGTTCCCGACGATCGGTTCGAGGCGCAGGATCTCGTGCAGGATCGCGTACCGCTCCCGCTGCTCGGCGGCGAGGTAGCGCTTGCCGAGCGCGGGGTCGGACAGCATGTGCCAGGCCGCCATGGTGATGAACTCGCGGGTCGTCACCATCCCGGCGGCGGCGAAGGTCACGCACTCGCCGAGGATCTCGCCACCGGTGCAGCCCTCGTCGATGAGATGGCTGATCAGATCGTCGCGGCGCTCGGCCTTGCGGGCCTTCACGGCCGGGCGGACGTCCTTGAGGTAGATCCCGAGGAACTGCTTGTTCTGCCGGTAGAACCAGTAGACGCCGTCGACGCTGGTGAAGCCCGGACGCCCGAACTTCTCGGGGAAGAACTCGTCCAGCCGTGCGGCCAGCCCGGGCCTGCTGTCGGTCAACCCGATGACGGCCGACGCCACCTCGACGGCCAGCTCGAACCCGAGCCCTCCGAGGTCGGCGGAGCCGTCGCGGACCAGCCGGTCCAGCAGCTCGTCCGTGACACGTTCCATCAGCTCGCGGTACTTCTCGTCGACCCGCTTCCGGGTGAAGTAGCGGGCGGTCTGCCGGCGGTGCTCGCGGTGCTCGGAGCCGTCGCGGTAGAGGACGGGGCGGCGGATCTTCTGCGGCAGCCGGTCCATGGTCTCGACGCCGAGCCCCGCCTGGACGGTCTCGGTACTGCGCAGCACCGCCCGTCCGGCCGCGTGACCGCGCACCCGCCAGACGCCGTCCGGCCCCTGTTCGACGGGGCAGCCCTCCGCGGTACCGCCCCGGTCGACTTTGCGTGCGTTCTCAGACACGGGCATACCTCTCCGAACGGGCCTAAACGATCACAGTAATCCGGGAGGAGGGTCGTTGGTAGACGGTTCAAGTAAACAAACGCTAGTTCGTGACGACCAGGCTGGGCCTACCTCCCGGAGCGGGACGTTGGCAGGATGCTCGGATGCGGTATCGGCTGGCGGGCCTGGGGCTCGACGACGTACAGGTGGCGGAGCTGGTGGGTCTCCTGCGCGAGCACGTGCCGGAGGTCTCGCGGGAGGCCGTCAAGGAGATCGAGCAGCAGGTCCCCGAGTACCTCCGCAACCATGATCCCCGCTATCCCGAGGTGCTGTACCGGATGTGCGAGCAGGCGAACTTCCGCTTCCTCGACCTGCTGGAGGACCCCGACGCCAGCCTCGACGACATGCTCGCCTTCTTCCGCTCGGTCGGTGAGGGCGAGGCGCGCGAGGGCCGCGGCGAGGGGCTGTGGCAGAGCGCGCTGCGCGCCGGGACGGGCGTCACGGTGCGGCGGCTGACCGAGGTCGCCGAGAGCAGGACCGAGGTCCCCGGCTCGGTCATCGGGCAGATCACCCAGCTCGTGCTCGCCTACCACGACCAGCTCATCACGGCCATGCGCCAGGGCCATGCGACGGCGGCGGCACGGGCGGCCGGTGAACGCGAGGAGCGGGTCCGCAAGCTCGTCGACCTGCTCGTCACCGACGACCCCGACCCGCGTGAGCTGGCGGAACTGGCCCGCGAGGCCCGGTGGGAGCTCCCCCGGACGGTCGCGGCCGTCGCCCTGAAGCGCCGCGACCACGGCCACCGGCTGCCGTCGTGGGCGCTGCCGGGGCTGCATCTCGCACAGCCGTGTGTGATCGTTTCCGATCCGGACGGCCCCGGCCGCAGGGCCGCCCTGGAGTCGGGCCTGACCGACTGGATCGCGGCGATCGGCCCGACCACGGAGCCCGCGCGGACGTCCCGCTCGCTGGGCTGGGCCCGGCGCACGCTGGACCTGGTCGAACGGGGTCTGCTCCCCGGCGACCGTCCCGCGGTGGCCCTCGACCAGGTCGGCCTGCTCGTGATCACCCGTGACGACGACCTGGTCGGGGCGCTGGCCGCCCGGCTGCTCGAACCGCTGGGACGGGCGCGGGAGCCGCAGCGGGAACGGCTGGCCGAGACGCTGCTGGCCTGCCTGGAGTGCCGGTTCAACGCGAACGAGGTAGCGGTCCGGCTGGCCGTGCACGCCCAGACCGTCCGGTACCGGCTGCGGCGCCTGGACGAGCTGTTCGGGCCGGCGATGCACGATCCGAACCGGAGCCTCGATCTCCAGCTGGCGCTCCGGCACTGGCTGGCAGGCCGCGGCTGATCGCGGGTCAGGTCTCCGCCAGGGCACGGACGGCCGCGGTCAGGCGTTCCAGCTCCAGCGCGATCGGGTCGGCCGGGTTCCCCTCGGGTTCGGGCAGGGGGCCGGGGGTGAAGAGGCGGTCTGCGAGCAGATCCAGGCGGTCGGGGTCGATGGCGGCGCCCTCGGTCGCGAGGACGGCGAGGGCGACGGCGGCGCTGCCGAACGTCCAGACGGCGGCCGTCTCTCCGGATCCGGCGGCGCGGTCGGCGGCGGCGTCGCGGAGCACGAGGGCGCGGCCCCGCAGGTCCGGCAGGCGGGCGGCGGGGTCCGATGAGCGGAGGGCGTCGGCGGTGCCGCGCAGCAGACGGGCCGCGGCGGCGGGCCACGGGTCGGAGCGCCAGGTCAGCCCCATCACCAGGACGATCACGGCGCAGCCGACGAGGTTCTCCAGCAGCCGGAAGTGGAAGAAGTCGCCCTGGTCGCCGATGCCGCCGTAGAGCAGGCCGACGGCGGTCGCGACGAAGAAGCAGGTCCAGCCGTAGTTGATCGGCATCAGCAGGATGCCGGGCAGGATGAACAGCAGGCCGAGCACGAGCTGGAGGCCGCGGGCGTCGCCGGTGAGGGGGACCAGGACCCCGGCGAGCAGGACGCCCGCGAGCGTCCCGAGCAGCCGGTCCCACATCCGGGCCCGCACCAGGCCGGGCGGGGTGGCCAGCACCATCACGGCCGCGAACACCGACCAGTAGACCTTGCCGATGCCGAACAGCACCGAGACGGCCGCCGTCAGCAGGCAGGCCAGGCCGAGCCGCAGCGCTCCGCGCGTCACCGGGTCGGCGGTGGTGAACCCGGCGCGCAGCCGCTCGCCCGGCGTGGAGGTCCAGCCCTCGGCGACCTCGCCGCCCGACAGCCCGGCCAGCGCCTCGCGCGTGCCTTCGAGCGCGGCGCCCACGTCGTGGGCGGGCCCGCCCTCCGGGACGGCCAGCGGCCCCGGCGGCCCGCCCTTCCCGGCGAAGGCGGC
>NZ_BAAAUV010000014.1:0-198384 GCF_039534125.1 Actinocorallia longicatena
GCGCCGATGGTACTGCACGGGAGACTGTGTGGGAGAGTAGGACACCGCCGCAATCAACATGCTGAAAGGCCCCGGACAAATGTCCGGGGCCTTTCGCTATTTTGGGTGTCGTGACGGTGGTGTGGTTGATCAGGCATGGTGAGAGTGAATCGAATGTGGGTCGGCCGAGCGCGACTCCGGGTGCTTCTCCTTTGACGGAGGTGGGGCTCCGTCAGGCTGATGCGGTGGTGGGAGCCTTCAGGGCGCGTCCTGATCTGATCGTGGCTTCGACTTTCGTCCGCGCGCGGGAGACGGCGGTTCCGACCCGTTCGAGGTTTCCTGATGTGCCGTATCAGGAGTGGCAGGTCGAGGAGTTCACCTATCTCGGTGAGCTGCGGGGCATGACGACTCCCGAGGAGCGGCGGCCTTTGGCGATGGCCTTCTGGGAACGCGCCGATCCCGATTTCCGCTATCCGGGGGGCGAGTCCTTCGGGGATCTCTTCGCCAGGGCGCATGCCTGCGTGGAGGGCCTGGCCGTCACGGACGGTTTCGTGGCGATGTTCACCCATGGTCTGTTCATGCGCGCCGTCGCCTGGGTCATGCTGACGGGTGTCACCGGCCCGACACATGACGAGATCTTGCTGTTCCGCCGTTTCGTCCAGACCTACACGACCCCGAACGCCTGCATCGTCGAGCTGGGCTTCGGCGCCCGGCGGAGTGTCCGCGCGGGCACGACGACCCATCTTCCGGCCGGCCTCGTCTCGGACGGCTTCTGATGCCGTTCACGGTGAGCCATGTCGCCGCGATCCTCCCGCTGCGCGGGGGCAGGCTGATCCCGTCCGCGCTGGCGGTCGGTGCGATGGCCCCGGACGTCCCGTTGTTCGCGCCGCTCAGCACCCGTGACCACACTCATGGTCCGGTGGGGCTGCTCACGGAGACCCTGGTCTTCGCGGTGGTGCTCTTCGCGCTCTTCCACGGCTTGTTCAAGTGGCCGGTGCTCGCGCTGGCGCCGCGGTATCTGCGGGAGCGGCTGACCGGTCCGGCCGGTGCGTTCCGTTTCCGGGTCGCGGACGTGCCGTGGCTGCTGCTCGCGTTCCTGGTCGGCGAGGCGACCCATGTCCTCTGGGACGCCTTCACCCACCGGACGGGACCGGCGGTCGAGCGGCTTCCCGTGCTGGCCACGCAGGTCGGCGACGGCATGCCGTTCTACCGGTACGCCCAGTACGGCTCGGGGGTCTTCGGCCTGGTGGTCCTGGGCGTGTGGTTCGCGTTCTGGCTCCGGCGGGCCGGGACGGTGGCGGATCCGGTGGGCCCGGCGTCGGCGGCGACCAGGATCCTGGTCGCCGTGGGTTGCTCGGCGGGCGCCCTGGCCGGGGCCACGCACGGGGTGCTGTCACGGGGCGCCTCGGGCCAGGTCGCCCACGCCGTGGTGGGGGTCATGGTCGGGGCGGGGGCGTGCGTGTTCCTCTATGCGGTGGCGGGGTGGCCGGCGTTCAGCCGTCGACGGTGAAGACGGCGGCTTTGCCGGTGGCGGCGCAGCGGGCGAAGAAGGCGCGGAGGTCGACGAAACTCGTCCAGGTGTAGACGAGGTCGGCGGCGTCGTGGGGGCCGTCGTAGTCGGTGGGGTCGAGGGCGCGGAAGCGGGTGGCGAGCCGGTCCTCGGTCCAGTCGGCCAGGGCTTCGGTGAGCTCCTTGACCTCGTGGGGGGCGATGTAGGCGACGATGTAGTCGTCGCCGTCGTGGAACTGCTCGCCGCCGAGGACGGCCAGGCTGAGGGGGTAGTCGTCGCCTTCGAGGGTGCCGTCGGTGAGGCAGCGGTGGATCGCGTCCCAGGCCTTGTCCGTCTCGACCTGGTCGGTCGCCTCGGACTCCTCGATCCTGTCGATGAGGGCCATGACCTCGGCGTCGGAGGAGGTCGCGTGCAGGGCGTCCTCCTGCTCCGGGGTCAGCGCGAAGTGAACTCCCAGACCGGCCACGATCCTCCTCTGTCCCCGATGCCTCAGAGCGTCAGATTAGTGCTCAGAGCAGGCGGACGGTGGTGGCTCCGCGAACCTCCCCGACCAGTGCGGCTTCGGATTCCAGTTCCGTCCGCGGCAGCTCGGTGAAGGCCGTGACGGTCAGGTCGAGACGCCTCCCCGCCAGCTTGGGCCGCCAGGTGCCGGCGATCTCTCCGTTGAGCAGGATCGCTCCCGGGTTGCCCAGCGGACGCCACAGCTCCTTCTCGACGGCCTTGTCGGGCACGAGGAAGGGCCGGTTCCTGGTCTGGAGGTAGGGATCCCCTGGGGGGAGGAGACGGAGCATGGGGGACGGCTCAGGCGCCTTGAGGAGGGCGTCGACATGCTCGGTCGGGAACCAGCCTCTGACGCCGTCCACGATGATCTCGGTGAGGTCGGCGTCCGTCCAGGCGGGTCTGGCGGCGGTGGGGGAGGTGCCGAGGAACTTTGCCGCCTCCGCGGGGGTGCCGGGGCCGAGCAGGCGCAGGAAGGTCTCCAGGTAGCCCGCGGTGCCCGCCGCCTTCGCGGGAACGGGAAAGGGCTCGGGGAGGGGCGCGATCGTGGTGCCGCCGCCCTCGGGGACCAGCTCGACGGCCCCGAACAGCCCGGCCGTCTGGAAGAGCAGGCCGGAGACGTGCTGGGAGCCGCAGGTCGCGCACCAGAAGGTCAGCTCGGCGGGGATCGCGGCGCTGACCGCCGCGCTGACCGCGCCCTTCGGCATCGGCGCCCGGACGGCCGCGCGGAAGGCCGCCGCGGTGGCCTCGAAGGCGGCGAGCCCGAGCTTCGCCCCCTCCTTGATCGCGCTGGAACCGATCCGCTTGGCGGCGTCGGCGTCGCTCAGCGGCCACAGCGCCCCGGCCAGGGCGGGGAGGTCGGCCCTGCGGTGCAGGTGGGGGGCTCCGCGCACGGCCCAGACCAGGGCGAGACCGTCGGTGGAGGCGCCGCGGGCGGCGAGGGCGAGCCGGGCCGACCCGTAGGGGGTGTCCTGGACGCCGAGCGACAGCACGTCCGGGTCCGGCGTGGAACGGTCGAAGCGGTGGGCCGCCAGCCGGTGGGCCAGCACCTGGGCGCGTGTGGTGGTCAAGGTCACCCCACCACCATAAGCATTTGGCCGGACGGTCTCGGCGCCGCCACAATGCCCGGTATGACGACTGATCAGTGGCGTGTCCAGTTCGACGCGGACGTGGAGTTCGCCAACGGGGGTTCGCTCCAGGCGAGGGAGTTCCGGCTCGACATCCCCGGCGCCGACATCTCCGACGAGGACCTGGGCGCGCTGTTCGTGCGGCATCTCGGGCTGCTGATGGTCGGCTCCGTCCGGATCTCGGCGAAGAGTCTCATCAACGAGCTCCACAAGGGATCGCGCGGGGCGGAGACCGCGGCGGGGAAGCGGCGGCTGGTCGAGCTGAGCCACGCCCTCTCCGACGGGATGATCACCTATCCGGGGCTGCCCGCGCCCGCGTTCGGCGTCCATCTCTCGCACGAGGACTCGCGGGCGAACTACGCGCCCGGCACGGAGTTCCACTTCGCCCGGATCGAGATGGTCGGCAACACCGGCACCTACCTGGACGCCCCGCTCCACCGCTACCAGGACGGCGACGACCTGAGCGGAGTGCCGCTGGGCGCCCTGGCCGACCTGGACGCCCTCGTGATCCGCGCGGGCGACGTCCAGGTGATCACCCGTGAGCTGCTGCTGCCGCACGACGTCCTCGGCCGGGCCGTGCTGATCCACACCGGGCACGCCGCGCACTGGGGCACCGACGCCTACGCCGTGAACCACCCCTACGTGTCGGCGGAGGCCGCGGAGTGGCTGGTCGCCGAGGGGGCCGCGCTGGTCGGGATCGACTCGCTCAACATCGACGGGACGTCCGGCGGGGAGCGTCCCGCGCACACCGCGCTGCTGGCCGCGGGGATTCCGATCGTCGAGCACATGACGGGCCTGGAGCAGCTTCCTCCGCACGGGTTCCGGTTCCACGCCGCGCCGCCGATGATCGTCGGGGTGGGAACCTTCCCAGTCCGCGCCTACGCGGTGATTACCGAGGAGTAACCTGACCGGGTGAGCGAGAACCTCTTCCGCGTCGTGCCCGGCCCGCCCAAACTGGCCCTGCCGGGCCTCCTCCCGGTCTATGAGCTGTACGTCCGCTCCGGCGCCGAACTCCTCGGGCTGCCCGACGCGCTGAGCGCCGAGCTGTGGCTGTCCGCCCAGCTCGGCGAGCTGCACGCCGCCGCACCCGACGACGCCTCCTACGCCAAGGCCCTCGGGGACCTGATCAAGGTGCAGCGCCGCGCCGGGACCCCGGGCGCGCACGCCTTCCTCGCCGTCGTCGCGGCCATCGGCCCCGAGGACCTGCGCGCCACGGCCGCGAAGTCGGCGGTCGACCTGCGCAACCCGCTGCTCACCGAGATCCCTGCGTGGATCGACGAGGTGGGCACGGCCAGGCCCGTCGACGCCTGCACCATCCAGGACGGCACCCTCGACCGGACCCAGCTCCTGGTGGAGTTCCGCTACCCCGACGGCTCCGGCCACCACGCCCTGTCGGTGTCGCTGTCGGGCGGGCTGCCCGTCCAGCTCGTGGCCGTCGGCGACATGATGGGCATGCGGACCGAGCTGCGCCGCACCCTCGAGGAGGGGGAGGTGGTCGTGGCGACCCTGCCGCTGCCGCTGGCGGGCGACACCCTCCGTCCGGCCTTCGAGCTGCTGGCCGAGGTGCCCAGGCCCGAGCTGACGGCCCCGTTCCACGCCAACCTCACGTTCGCGCGCCACCGGCTGTCGCTCCTGCCGGACTGACCGGCTACGTGGGGCGCAGGCCGCGCAGGAGCACCTCGGCGCAGAGGGCCGGCTCGGTGCCCCGGAAGATGGCGAACGCCATGCCGCACATGAGGCCGAACAGGTCGGGCGGGGTCAGGTCGGGCCGGACGAGCCCGGCCGCCCTGACCCGGTCGAGCAGGGTCTTGAGCTGGAGCAGGTGGAGGGCGTCGGCCTCGGCGGTGTCGACCTCCTCGTAGTGGCTGAGGACCTTGCGGATGCCGACGTCGCGGGCCATGGCCGCCGAGGCCCCCGTGACGAACACCCGCAGGGCTTCGGCCGGGTCCTCGATCTGGAGGGCGGAGGCCGTGGCGGTGCAGCGCTCCTCGACCCACTGGCGGCCGACCTCGTCGATGAGGACCTGCTTGGTGGGGAAGTTCCGGTAGACGGTGCCGATGCCCACGCCCGCGCGCCGGGCGATGGGCTCCATCTGGACGTCCGCGCCCTCTTCGAGGAAGACCGCGCGCGCCGCGGCGAGGATGCGCTCGCGGTTGCGCCGCGCGTCCGCTCTCAGCTGCCGTCCCGTCTCCATGGTGCCCACACTCTACTCCTCGCGTTGACAAGCGGAATACGGGTTCCGTATCGTCCGGCGGGTAAGCGGAAGCGGAATTCATCTTCCATTTAGTTGCGGAGACTTCATGAAACCCCCCAGGAAGGGCCTGGCGCTGGCACTGCTGGCGGCGACCCAGTTCGTCCTCATCCTCGACGCCTCGATCGTCAACGTGGCACTGCCGTCCATCGGCGCGGAACTGAAGATGGAGCAGTCCGATCTGTCCTGGATCGTCAACGCCTACACGCTCGCGTTCGGCGGATTCCTGCTGCTCGGCGGCCGTCTCGCCGACCTCGCCGGACGCAGGTTGATGTTCATGGCGGGCATGGGGCTGTTCACCCTCGGCTCGCTGGCCGGCGGCTTCGCCACCAGCGCCGAGCTGCTCATCACCGCCCGCGCCGTTCAGGGGCTCGGCGCGGCGGTCGTCGCGCCGGCGGCGCTCTCGCTCGTCATGACGCTCTTCGACGAGGGAGCCGAGCGCAACAAGGCGCTGGGCGTCTTCGGCGCGGTCGCCGGATCGGGCGGCGCGGCCGGGGCGATCCTCGGCGGGGTGCTCACCGAGGCGTTCGGATGGGAGGCGGTCCTGTTCGTGAACGTGCCGATCGGCATCGCCGCGATCGCCCTCGCCCCGGCGCTGCTGCCGGAGGCCCGCGACCGCTCGCAGCGCGGCTTCGACCTGCTCGGCGCGCTGTTCATCACCTCCGGCATCGGCCTGGCCGTCTACGCGATCGTCAACGCCCAGCAGGAGGGCTGGGGATCGGCCCGCACGCTCGGTGAACTGGCCGGAGCGGCTGTCCTCGTCGGGCTGTTCGCCCTGGTCCAGGCCAGGAGCGCGAGCCCGCTCGCGCCGCTGCCGGTGCTGCGCAGGCTGGGCCGCCCGAACGTGGTCAGCTTCCTGATCGCCGCCACGATGATCCCGATGTTCTTCACGATGACCATGTACGTGCAGGTCGTCCTCGGCTACGAGCCGCTCAAGGCGGGGCTCGCCCAGACGCCCGTCGCCCTGGCCATCGCGGTCTCGGCGGGGCTCACCTCGAACCTCGTCACCCGGTTCGGGCCGCGGGTGCTCGCCGCGGCCGGCTTCACGGTCGTCGGGCTGGGGATGCTCTGGTTCGCCCAGCTCGGCGCCCCGTCCGGGAGCTACCTCGAGGACGTCTTCGGGCCCTCGATCGTCCTCGGGATCGGCGGCGGCATGACCTGGGTGTCGACGAGCGTCGCGGCGACGATGGGGGCGGCCCCGCAGGAGGCCGGGCTCGCCTCGGGCCTGCTCAACACCACCCAGCAGATCGGCGGGACGCTCGGCCTCGCCATCCTGGTGAGCGTCGCCGCCGAGGTCGGCGCCGGATCCTCGGCAGGCCACCCGCTGGCGGTCTTCGCCGACGGGTTCCACACCGCGCTGCTGACCGGGATCGGCTTCGCCGTGCTCGGCGCGCTGCTGTCGCTCACGCTGAAGCCCGTGCCCGCTATGGACCGGGACGTCCAGAAGATTCCCGCCGCGGCATGAGTAAATTGGGAGAGTGATCGACTCTCCCCGGATATCAGAGATCATCCGTTCGGTGGCCGCGACCGAGGTCATCCCGAGGTTCGGCGCGCTCGTCGAGGGGGACATCGTCGAGAAGGCGCCAGGAGATCTGGTGACGGTCGCCGACCGCGCCGCCGAGACCGCGCTCACCGGGCGCCTGACCGCCCTCCTCCCCGGCTCCGTCGTCGTGGGGGAGGAGGCGGTGGCGGCCGATCCCGCGATCCTCGGCCTGATCGACGGCGACGCCCCCGTCTGGATCATCGATCCGATCGACGGCACCCACAACTTCGTCTCCGGCAGCCCCCGTTTCGCGACGCTCGTCGCGCTCGCCCACCACGGCGAGCTGCTGGCGTCCTGGACCTACGCCCCCGTCTACGACCTGCTCGCCACCGCCACGAAGGGCGGCGGGGCGTTCGTGGACGGGGAGCGGGTCACCACCGGTCCCGGTGGCGGCCTGCGCTTCCTCGACGTCGCGATCTCGCCGCCGCGCTGGCTGACCGACGCCCAGCGGGCCACCTACAACGCCCTCGCCGCGCACGGCGTCTCCCTGTCGTTCTTCGACACCAGCGGCCTGCAGTACATCGAGCTCGCCGCCGGCCGCCGCACCGCGATGGTGTGCGGCTGGGAGTACCCGTGGGACCACGCCGCGGGCCTGCTCCTGCACGCCGAGGCGGGCGGCGTCACCCTCACCGCCGACGGCTCCCCGTTCCGGCTGTCGGGGGGCAACACGCTGCCCTTCGTCTGCGCACCCGACGCCGCGACGGCCCTCGCCGTCCACACGGCCATGGGCGCCTCACCGGCGGCGGGAGCCCATGGCGAGGCGGTAGCCGGGGCCTGAGGTCAGCCAGGACCTGCCCGTGCCCCAGGACAGGACCTGGAAGCGGACGGGCACGGCGTCGACGCGGTGGCCGGTGAGGCGGGCCATCATCGGCTCGGCCGTGTCGATGATCGCGGGAATCGGGTGCTGGGCGACGGCCCACGGGGCGGGGCCGAAGTCGCGGACGATCCCGACGACGGTGCGGCGCCGGTAGGTGATGCGGACCCTGGTGCCCAGCGGCCAGTACGGGCTGGCCACGGTCTTCCCCGTCATCCGGCCGTTCTGGGTGACCAGCGGGTCCCAGAACGACGTCGCCGTGGCGATCCCCGACGGCAGCGGCCTGCCGTCGAACCGCGACCAGTAGGCCGACTGCCGCGATCCCGGCGCCTGCTCGGGCACGCCGAACATCGTCAGCGGCAGGTTCGCCCGGGGCGCGACGGCCCTCGGCGGGGCGGCGTCGGGCAGCGCCACGAGCGTCAGCGGAGGGCTCTGCGGAGCTCGCGTCCAGACGAAGAGGAAGACTCCCGAGGCGCCGCAGGCGACCAGCACCGTGAGGGCCGCCCCGCGCCTGCTCCGGCTGCTCCGCTCCGCTTCGAAGAATGACTCGAGCGTTTCCTCCAAATAGCCGGAGAACTTTACCTCCGTCACCCGGAAGGAAGCGGCGAGGGCGCGATTGTACCTACCGATGATGAGATTTCCAAGGACGTGCTGCTCTCGCCAGGAAAGCTCTCTATCGAGGTGCCTGAGCCGTCTCGGGGGCCCTTGTCCCGGGGGCGGAGGCACGCCCGATGTGTCCAGGAGATGGATGACGTACCTGGTCAGGCGGATGAGGCGCTCGGTGGCGGCGGTCGCGTCCAGTCGTACCTCCCGGCAAAGTGGGTCGTTCCCCATGCTCTGCGATCCCCCTTACCCTGGGTGGGGAATAGTCAAATGATCGCTTCTGTTGAAGGTTCTGTTACCCCAGTGCCAAAGTGTCGGGAGGAAATTCATGGAAACCGCCATCCAGATGGTGTGTCTCGAGTGCGACACCCCGCTGAACTTCACCGAGACCTACGTCGACGGCGAACTCGCGACCATGAACTACGAGCACCCGATGCGCGCCGGCGGCGAGTGGGACCACAACCCCCTGCCCGCGCTGGCGGACCCGCTCGACCCCGCCCAGACCGGCTGCGACTGCTGCGGCATCGCCGCGCCGCGCCCCGAGGGCTTCGCGAACACCTGGCTGGTCGCCGAGGACCGTCCGGTCCGGCTGCGCTCCGGTGACCGCGTCTTCGACTACTCGACCCCCTGGTCGGTCTGCGCCGCCTGCTCGGCCGCGATCGAGGAGGACGACCTGAGGCTTCTGCTCGCCCGCGCCGCCGAGCACAGCCGGATGCCGGAATGGATCTCCGCCGAGCAGCGTGAGGCCGGGTTCGACCTCACCCGCGACCTGCTTCTGGCCTTTCTGGCGGCCCGTCCGCGCCGCAGGCCGTAAGTACTTGGTTACATTTGTGTGAACTAGCTCACGCGGCCCCCCGTACTAAGCCATACGCGTGGACGTCTACGCTCCCGTAGGGGTATCCCCACGGCCGGGTCATGAACGACCGCAAGGCAGACTGGAAACCCCAAAGCAGGACGGGTCCGACCAGACGGACACCGAACGTCACACCGGGAGAGCGGGAGAGCAATGTCGGACTTCGGCCTAGAGCACAAGGGCGGCCGTCTGCCCCTGGAAGTAACCGAGGCGACCGAGGGCCCCGGAGGCCTGGGCATCGGAAAACTTCTGACGGAGACGGGGTACGTCACTCTCGACCCCGGATTCGTCAACACGGCATCCTGCGCGTCCGCGATCACCTATATCGACGGTGACGCCGGGATCCTGCGCTACCGCGGGTACCCGATCGAGGAGCTGGCCGAGAAGTCGACCTTCCTCGAGACGTCCTACCTCCTCATCCACGGCGAGCTGCCGACCCCGGCCCAGCTGTCGGAGTTCGAGGAGCAGATCAAGCACCGCACGCTGCTGCACGAGCGGTTCAAGTCGTTCTTCTCCGGTTTCCCCAGCTCCGCGCACCCGATGGCGGTCGTGTCCTCCGCGGTCTCCGCGCTGGCCACGTACTACCCGGACAGCCTCGACCCGTTCGACCAGGAGCAGGTCGACATCTCCTCCGTCCGGCTGATGGCCAAGCTCCCCACCATCGCCGCGTACGCCTACAAGTCGTCGGTCGGGCAGCCGCTGCTGTACCCGGACAACTCGCTCGGCTACGTCGAGAACTTCCTGCGCATGACCTTCGGTTTCCCGGCCCAGAACTACGAGGTCGACCCGGAGATCGCCAAGATCCTCGACATGCTGTTCATCCTGCACGCCGACCACGAGCAGAACTGCTCCACCTCGACGGTGCGGCTGGTCGGCTCCTCCAACGCCAACCTGTTCTCCTCGGTCTCCGCGGGCGTCAACGCCCTGTGGGGCCCGCTGCACGGCGGCGCCAACCAGGCCGTCCTGGAGATGCTCGAGGGCATCCACAGCAGCGGCGACGACGTGCGCTCGTTCGTCAACAAGGTCAAGAACAAGGAAGACGGCGTGAAGCTCATGGGCTTCGGGCACCGCGTCTACCGCAACTACGACCCGCGCGCCGCGGTCGTCAAGAAGGCGACCCGCAAGGTGCTGGACACCCTGGGCGTCCAGGACCCGCTGCTCGACCTCGCCATGCAGCTCGAAGAGGTCGCCCTCGCGGACGACTACTTCGTGGAGCGCAAGCTCTACCCGAACGTCGACTTCTACACCGGCGTGATCTACAAGGCGCTCGGCTTCCCGGTGAACGCCTTCACCGTGCTGTTCGCCCTCGGCCGCCTCCCCGGCTGGATCGCCCAGTGGCGCGAGATGATCACCGACCCCGCCACCAAGATCGGGCGCCCGCGCCAGGTCTACGTCGGCGCCCCGGAGCGTCACTACCCGAACGCCTAGCCTCCCGCAGGTCGCTCGCCGCGAAGCCCGCCGTCCCTTCGGGGACAGGCGGGCTTCCGCGTTCCTTCGCACAGGTGTTCCCCTGAGCTCCTGCGCGGGGGACAGTGGGGCATGGACAATCCACTGTTCGCGAGGTTTCTGGATCGGTACGGGCGACGGACGGAGCGGTGGGGCAACGGGCCGCTGCGCGCCGAGCTGGTGGCGGGGCTCCGGGGACGGGTGCTGGAGATCGGGCCGGGGACCGGGCTGAACTTCCCGCACTACCCGGCGGAGGTGACGCTGCTCACCGGGGCCGAGCCGGAGCCCTACCTGCGGGAGCGGGCGGGGGCCGCGGCGCGGGAGGCGGCCGTGCCGGTCGAGCTGGTCGAGGCCGAGGCCGGGGATCTGCCCCAGGAGGACGGGGTCTTCGACGCCGTGGTCGTGGCCGGGGTGCTCTGCTCGGTGCCCGACCAGGCCCGGGCCCTCGCGGAGATCCACCGGGTGCTCCGGCCCGGCGGGGAGCTGCGGTTCTACGAGCACGTCAGGAGCCGGTCGGTCTCCTTCGCCCGCTGGCAGGCGCTGGCGGCGCCCGGCTGGGCGCGGATGATGGGCGGCTGCCGTCCCGACCGGGACACCCTCGGCGCGATCCGGTCGGCGGGCTTCGAGGTCGGGCGGGTCCGCGGCCTGGTCTATCCGCACTGGGCCGGGGTGTCGGTGGTGGCGCCGCGCGTGCACGGGACGGCCGTCAGGGTCTGACTGGGCCGGGGTGTCGGTGGTGGCGCCGCGCGTGCACGGGACGGCCGTCAGGGTCTGACCGGGCTGTGGTGGACTGGGACGCATGAAGTACATGCTGATGATCTGCGGGGACGAGGAGTCGTACGCGGCCATGCTCGCGGACGAGGCGTTCCAGGGGAACTGTCATCGGTGGGCCGAGGAGATGGGCGAGCGCGGGATCCTCGGGGAGACCGGCGGTCTCCAGGGACCCGAGGCGGCCACCACCCTGCGGGTCAGGGACGGGCGGGTGCTGCTGTCCGACGGGCCGTTCGCCGAGACCAAGGAGGTGATCGCCGGGTTCTCGATCGTCGACTGCGCCGATCTCGACGAGGCGATCGAGGTCGCGTCCCGGCATCCGGTGGCCCCCTACGGGACGCTGGAGATCAGGCCCTTCACCGGGTGAGCGGCGAGGTCGAGCGGGCCTTCCGCGAGGAGTGGGGGCAAGTCGTCGCGACCCTGATCGCGATGACGGGCGACTGGGACCTCGCCGAGGACTGCGCCCAGGAGGCGTTCGCGGAGGCCGTCAGGACCTGGGAGCGGGACGGCGTGCCCCGCAATCCCGGCGGCTGGCTGACGGCGACCGCGCGGAACAGGGCCGTCGACCGGCTGCGGCGGGCCAGGACCGGCGACGCCAAGCTGCGGCTGCTCGCCGCGGTCCCGGACGATCCCGGCCACGACGATCCCGGCCACGATGATCCCGGCCACGACGGGGCCGTCTCCGACGATCGGCTGCGGCTGATGTTCACCTGCTGCCATCCCGCGCTGTCGTTCGAGGCGCGGGTCGCGCTGACCCTGCGCATCCTGGCGGGGCTGAGCACCGCCGAGATCGCCCGGGCGTTCCTGGTCCCGGAGGAGACCATGGCCAAGCGGCTGACCCGGGCCAAGCGGAAGATCCGCGACGCCGGGATCCCCTACCGGGTGCCGCCGGCGGAGGCGCTGCCCGACCGGACGGCGGACGTCCTCGGCGTGCTCTATCTGCTGTTCAACGAGGGCTACTCGGCCAGCGCGGGCGCCGATCTGCTGCGGGTGAGCCTCAGCGCGGAGGCGATCAGGCTCGCCCGGGTCCTGGTACGGCTGCTGCCCGGTGATCCGGAGGCCGCGGGCCTGCTGGCGCTGCTCCTGCTCCAGGACTCCCGGCGGGACGCCCGCCTGGACGCCCGCGGCGACCTGGTGGTCCTCGACGACCAGGACAGGTCGCGCTGGGACCGGGCGGAGATCGCGGAGGGGCTCGGCCTGCTGGAGCGGGCCCTCGCGGCGGGGCGTCCCGGGCCGTACCAGATCCAGGCCGCCGTGGCCGCCTGCCATGCGGAGGCCGTGCGGGCGGAGGACACCGACTGGCGCCAGATCGCGGCGCTGTACGGCGTCCTGGAAGGCCACCTTCCCTCGCCGGTGGTCCGGCTGAACCGCGCCGTCGCGGTGGGCCGGGCCGAGGGCCCCGCCGCCGGGCTCGCGCTGGCCGACCGGCTGGCCGGTGAGCTGGGCGGCTACCACCTGCTCTGGGCCGTCCGGGCGGATCTGCTGCACCGGCTGGGCCGGGTGGAGGAGGCCCGCACCGCCTACCGCGAGGCCCTCGGCCTGGCGGCGGCCGAGACGGAGCGGCGGCATCTGGCCGGGCGGCTGGCGGAGATCTCCTGAGGGGTGTCCTTTACCGGGACCGCCGTTCGTCGGTGGGGTGAACGGACCACCAGGGGAAAGGGATATGCCATGAACACCGCTGTTTCCGCCGACGGGACGACGCTCGCCTACGACGATCTCGGCTCGGGGGAGCCGATCGTCCTGGTCAGCGGGGCGTCCTGTGCCAGGGGAGTGCACGCGCACGCCGCCGGGCTGCTGTCCTCGGGCCTCCGGGTCCTCAACTACGACCGGCGCGGGCGCGGTGACAGCACCGACACCGCGCCGTTCGCCGTCGAGCGGGAGATCGAGGACCTGGCCGCGATGATCGACGCCGCGGGCGGGAGCGCCGCGGTGTTCGGCAGCTCCTCGGGGGCGGTCCTGGCCCTCCGCGCGGCGATCGCGGGCCTGCCGGTCACCCGCCTGGTCCTGTGGGAGCCGCCCTTCGAACCCGCCGCCGACGCCCCCGCCCGGCAGGCCGCCTATGTCGCCGAGCTGACGGCGGCCCTGGACCGCGGGGACCGCGGGGCCGCGCAGGAGGCGTTCATGCGCCGGGTCGGCCTGCCGGAGCAGATGATCGCGGGAGCGCGCCGGTCGCCGATGTGGAAGGAGCTGGAGGAGATCGCCCACACCCTGCCCTACGACGCCGCCGCGATGGGCGACTGCTCGGTCCCCGCGGGGGCCGCCGGGCTGGCGACGCCGGTCCTGGTCGCCTACGGCACCGCCTCGGGCGACTGGGCGAGGAACGCCGCCGACGCCCTCACCGCGGCGGCCCCCGCCGCCCGTTCCACCGCCCTCGACGGCCAGCACCACGACGTCGACTTCACCGTCCTGGCCCCGGTCATCGAGGACTTCGCCCGGAACCCCTAGGTCTCAGGCCTTGGACGGCTTCGGGGGCGTGGAGAGGCGGGAGCGCAGGACGCCGCCCAGGCCCCTGAGGCTCGCGAACAGGAAGGTCGGCCAGTCGAAGTAGTCACGCCACAGCGTGATCTTGCCGTCCCTGGTCTCGAAGGTGCCGCAGACCCAGAACTCCGAGCGCCAGGACCCGTTGACGAGGACGTCGGTGCGCTCGGTGAGCACCGTCGTCCCGTCGGCGGCGATGTGGTGCAGGCGCGCCTCGAAACCGGTCGCGTACTTGACCATGAAGCGGAGCTGGCGTTCCACGGCCTTCCTGCCGCGGGCCGGCGGCAGCGGGACGTTCTGGTAGACGGCGCCGTCGGCGAGGAGTTCCACGGCGGCGTCGACGTCGAGGGACTCCAGGGCGGCGAGGAAGGCTCGGACGGTCTCGATCGGAGTGCGGTCCGTCATCACGGGCTCCCGGGTGTGAAGGGACGGTCGCCGTCCACGGTAGCGACCGTCCCCGCGAAGGTCTCCGGCGGAGGGTGATCCTGCGCCCGGAACTCAGCGCTTCCAGACGAGACGCAGGGGCTTGGCGACGCGCTCCCACGGGACGAACTTGAAGTTGGTGCCCTCCCGGTCCCGCACGGCGGGGGCATTCTCGCCGTCGTGGACGACCAGCAGTCCGTGCGGGTAGGACCGGCCGAGCGGAGCGGCGGTGACGGCGGCGCCGTCACTGTGCTGGGCGCCGTCCTTCCCGCCGACCCGGAATCCGTTCAGGTACCGGCCCGACTTCAGGTCGAAGACGGCGAAGGTGCTGTCGCCCTGGCTGGAGGCGAGCAGGTAGCCGCGGCCGCGCGGCCCGTAGTAGATCGTCAGGCCCTCCGCGTCGGCGGACAGCCGGGTGCCCCCGGTGCCGGGGTTGGGGCCGGACGGGGCGCACTCCTCGGTCTTCGGGTCGTAGACGGCCGGGGTGCCGAACTCCCTGACCCGCTCGACCAGCTTCGGCCTGCCCTTGAGGGTCGCCGGGATCCTCCAGATGCCGACGTCCTCCTGGGCGGCGTACAGGACGCCCTTCCTGGTGTCGACGACCATCCCCTCGACCTGCGGGTCCTCGCCGGGCTCGAGGCACGGGGACCAGGTCCTGCCGCCGCCGAGCGCGAAGGTCTTCGGCAGCGCGAGGGTGCGGACGAGCCGGGAGGTGACGCCCTTGCGGGTCCTGACGACCCGGACGAGCGCGACGGTCGTGGAGTGCCGTCGGCTCACCAGGGCGTAGGTCCCGCCGCGGGTCTTCCACGCGGCGAGGCCGTAGGGGGTGCGCTGCTCGTCGACCTCCGCCTGCGTCTTGTCGAACAGCAGCGGAGGCCGCTTCACCGTGACGTCCTTCAGCGGCTTGCGGCGCTTCGCGTCGACGGAGAAGAACCGCAGCGTGCCCCGCCCGCGGTCGGTGACGATCGCGAGATCCCCGACGAGGTCGACGTTGTTGTACCGCCCGTTCTCGTGTCCCGCACCGGGCGCTGCGGGAGCGGCGAGGTGCTGGACGCGCTTGCCGTTCAGCCCGTAGACCTCCAGGCCGCCCTCCTTGGCGGTGCCGAGCACGAGGCTCCTGCCCGGGTCGCGGCGGTTCACCCAGATCGCCGGGTCGTCGGCGTTGGCGTTGCCACCGGCCGCGTCGTCGAACAGGCCGGGCGTCTCGGCCTTCGGCTTCACCTCCGGCAGCGGGGCCGCCGCGGCGGGGACGGCGGGCGCGAGCAGCGCTCCGCCCGCGAGGACGGCGACCAGGACGTTCTTCATCAGTGCTCCGTGGTTCGGGGACCGGGCCGGTGAACCCTTCCAGGCCCGGATGATCGGCGGCCGACCCCGAGATGGCGCGGAGGTGAACCACGCCACGGTCATATTTCATGTTAATCCAGTAGGAAATATTGACTTAGTAGGAAATAGCTGGTGTAGTCGGGTTCATGAGCCAGGGAACGTTCCTGACCCGGCGCCTTCACGTGGACTTCGGCCACGTGAGCAGCGCGCGGTGTCGGCGATGACGCGCTGAGAAGACCCCCTCCTTCACGCAGGCCCCCCAGCAAGGAAAGCAGCATGCCCAGCATCAAGCACGGACTCATCGCCCTCACCCTCCTGGCCACCGCGGCGCTCAGCGCCTGCGGCGGCTCCGACACCAAGAAGACCGCGGACGGCTCGACCGAGCTGCGTTACCAGGGCAACGTCGGCACCGTCCATCCGGCCGAGCTCGCGGAGAACCTCGGCTATCTGCCCGGCCTCAAGCTCAAGTGGGTCGGCAACACCATCTCCGGTCCCCAGGACATCCAGGCGGCTGCCACCGGCCAGACCGACTTCGGCGGAGCCTTCAACGGCGCGGTGATCAAGCTCGTCGCCGCCAAGTCGCCGATCGAGGCCGTGGTCAGCTACTACGGCAGCGACAAGGACACCTACCTGGGCTTCTACGTCCTCGACAAGAGCCCGATCAAGAGCGCCAAGGACCTGATCGGCAAGAAGATCGGCGTCAACACGCTCGGGGCGCACGCCGAGGCCGTCATCAAGGAGTACCTCAAGCGGGGAGGCCTCACCCCCGACGAGATCAAGAAGGTCGAGCTGATCGTCGTCCCGCCGGTCAACACCGAGCAGTCGCTGCGGCAGAACCAGATCGACGTCGCCCAGCTCGGCGGCATCCTGCGCGACAAGGCCGAGGAGCGCGGCGGGGTGCGTCCCCTGTTCAAGGACATCGACCTGCTCGGTGAGTTCAACGCCGGCACGATCGTCCTGCGCAAGGACTTCATCTCCAAGCACCCGGCCGAGGCCAAGACCTTCACCACCGGCATCGGCAAGGCCCTCGACTGGGCCAGGACCACCCCGCGCGACCAGGTGATCGCCAAGTTCAAGGACATCATCACCAAGCGCGGCCGCAACGAGGACCTGGCGACGATCGCCTTCTTCAAGGGCTACGGCGTCTCCTCGCCCGGCGGGGCCATCGCCGACAAGGAGCTCCAGACCTGGATCGACTGGCTGACCCGCGAGGGCGAGATCAAGTCCGGCCTCAAGCCGTCGGACATCTACACCAACGAGTTCAACGCCGGGGCGGTGGCCAAGTGAGCGACGGACCGAAGACCGAGTCGAAGATCAGTATCAGGGGCGTCACGAAGACCTTCGGGGTCAGGGACGCCAACCTGGGCCGCAGGAGCGAGTTCACCGCCGTCAGCGAGATCGACCTCGAGGTGAGGGCCGGGGAGTTCCTGACCCTGGTCGGTCCGTCCGGCTGCGGCAAGTCCACCCTCCTCGACCTGGTGGCCGGGCTCACCGCACCCGCGGCGGGCGAGATCCTCCTCGACGGGAAGCCGATCACCGGCCCCGGCCTGGACCGGGGGATCGTCTTCCAGCAGTACGCGCTGTTCCCCTGGCGCACCGCGCAGGGCAACATCGAGTTCGGCCTCGAGGCCAAGAAGATCCCCAAGAGGGAGCGCAAGGAGCGCGCCCGCGAGTTCCTCGACCTGGTCGGGCTGACCGGCTTCGAGGACCGCTACCCCCACGAGCTGTCCGGCGGCATGCGGCAGCGCGTGGCGATCGCCCGGTCGCTGGCGTTCGACCCCGAGGTCCTCCTCATGGACGAGCCGTTCGCCGCCCTCGACGCCCAGACCCGCGAGTCGCTCCAGGAGGAGCTGCTGAAGATCTGGGAGACGACGGGCAAGACCGTCATCTTCATCACCCACGGCATCGACGAGGCCGTCTACCTGGGGCAGCGTGTCGCGATCATGACGTCGCGGCCGGGGCGCATCAAGGAGATCGTCGACGTCGAGTTCGACTCGCGCGACGGCGACCTGCGCGCCCACCCGAAGTTCGGCGAGTACCGGCACCACATCTGGACCCGGCTGCGCGACGAGGTCGCCGCGGCACAGGCGATCGAGCGCGAGGCGGTGGGCTCCGTTGGCTGATGTCACCCTGGCCAAGAACAGCACGACCCTGGAGAAGGAGCGGTCGGTCGCCGAGGCGACCAGGGCCGAGGTCGCGGGGACTCCGGACCCGGTGGCGCCCGCGCTCGCGGCCGTCAGCGGCCCGCCGCTCGCCCTGGTGGCGGGGCTGACCGTCTGGCGCGGGGTCCGCAGCCTGCTGGCCATCGCGATCTTCCTGGCGGTCTGGGAGACGCTGCCGAGGACCGGCGTCGTCGACCGGGTCTTCCTGCCGCCGTTCAGCGAGGTGCTGACGGCGCTGAAGGACCTCGCCGTGAGCGGCCAGCTCTGGGAGAACACCCAGGCCAGCCTGGTCCGGTCGCTCGCGGGATTCGGGATCTCGCTGGCCCTGGCGATCCCGCTCGGGCTCGTCCTCGGCTGGTACAAGCCGGTCGCCGAGTTCCTCAACCCGCTGCTGGAGGTCTTCCGCAACACCGCCGCGCTGGCGCTGCTGCCGGTGTTCGTCCTGATCCTCGGGCTCGGCGAGACCTCGAAGATCTCGATCGTCGTCTACGCCTGCGCCTGGCCGATCCTGCTCAACACCATCGCCGGGGTGAAGGGGGTCGACCCGCTGCTGATCAAGTCGGCGCGCTCGCTCGGCCTGCCCGCCCACCGGCTGTTCCAGAAGGTCATCCTGCCCGCCGCCGTCCCGACGATCTTCACGGGCATCCGGCTGGCCGGCGCCTACTCGATCCTCATCCTCGTCGCCGCCGAGATGGTCGGCGCCAAGGCGGGGCTCGGTTTCCTGATCAACGACAGCCAGTTCAACTTCCGGATCCCCGACATGTACGCCGGCATCGTGGCGATCTCGGTCATCGGCCTGGCCTTCAACGCCCTGCTGCTCCGCCTGGAGCGCCGCTTCTCGACCTGGAGGACCACCCAGTGACTCGCAAGCTGCACCTCAACGCCTTCATCATGGGCGTCGGGCACCACGAGGCGGCCTGGCGTCACCCGAGGACCGACCCGAACAACGTCACGGACGTCAGGCACTACCAGCACATCGCCCGGACGGCCGAGCGCGGCAAGCTCGACTCGGTGTTCTTCGCCGACGGCGTCGCCCTGTTCGGGAACGTCCGGCTGAACGCGATCGGCACCCTGGAGCCGATCACCCTGCTGGCGGCGCTGGCGACCGTCACCGAGCACATCGGGCTCATCGCCACCGCCTCGACGACCTACAACGAGCCCTACACGCTGGCCCGCAAGTTCGCCTCGCTCGACCACATCAGCGGCGGCCGGGCGGGCTGGAACATCGTCACGTCGGCGAGCGAGCCCGAGGCGCACAACTTCGGCATCGAACGTCCCGACCACGGCGACCGGTACGCCCGCGCCGACGAGTTCCTCGAGGTGGCCCTGAAACTCTGGGACTCCTGGGAGGACGACGCGGTCCTGCGCGACCAGGCGACGGGCGAGTACGCCGACATCGGCAAGATCCACGAGATCGTGCACGAGGGCGCCCACTTCAAGGTCCGCGGCCCCCTCAACCTGCCCAGGACCCCGCAGGGACGGCCGCTGCTCGTCCAGGCCGGTTCCTCGGAGGTCGGCAAGGAGTTCGCCGCCCGCTGGGCCGAGGCGGTCTTCACGGCCCAGCAGACGCTCGCCGAGGGCAAGGCCTTCTACGCCGACCTCAAGGGCCGTCTCGCGCGGTACGGGCGCCGCGAGGAGGATCTGCTGGTCCTGCCGGGCATCTCCCCGTTCATCGGCTCGACCGAGGCGGAGGCCAAGCGGCTGGAGCAGGAGTTCCAGGAGCTCATCAACCCGGTCTACGGGCTGGCCCAGCTCTCGTCGATGCTGGGCGTCGAGGTGACCGAATCCGACCTCGACGGCTCCCTGCCGGAGCTGCCCGAGACCACCGAGGGCGGCAAGTCGCGCTTCGATCTGGTGACCGATCTGGCCCGCAGGGACGGCCTGACGGTCCGGCAGCTCATCGGACGGCTGGCGGGCGGCCGCGGCCACCGGGTCATCGCCGGTTCGCCCGAGCAGATCGCCGACCAGATCCAGGAGTGGTTCGAGAACGGCGCCGCCGACGGATTCAACGTCATGCCCCCGCACTACCCGGGCGGCATCGAGGACTTCGTCGACCACGTGGTGCCGATCCTGCAGTCCAGGGGCCTGTTCCGGACCGAGTACGAGGGCGCCACCCTGCGCGAGAACTACGGCCTGGAAAGGCCCGCCAGCAGGTACGCGACCCCCGGTGAACTTGTGGAAGCGTGATCACTAGGCCATGATCGTGCCCTCGGAAGAGGGCACGGTTGTGGTCTGGACCACTTTCTGGAAGGTATGTTCCCAGCTCAAAGCCGTTGGAACGGTGCTTAGTTAACATTGGGTTTACATAAGGGCAACCGACGCGAAATCGCGGCTCAGCAGACTCTCCTTGCAAGCAACACACTGCTGCTTCACATCCCTCGCAGACCACGCAAGGACTTCAATGAGCTTCAAGGCTGAGTACATCTGGATCGACGGCACCGAGCCCACCGCCCAGCTGCGGTCGAAGACTCGCGTCCTTGCGGACGGCGCCGAGCTGCCGATCTGGGGCTTCGACGGTTCCTCCACCAACCAGGCCGAGGGTTCCTCCTCCGACTGCCAGCTCAAGCCCGTCTTCTCCTGCCCGGACCCGCTGCGCGGCGGCGACAGCGTCCTGGTCCTCTGCGAGGTCCTGAACGTCGACGGCACCCCCCACTCGAGCAACCACCGCGCCCTGCTCACCCCGATCGCCGAGCAGTTCGCCGACCAGGAGTCCTGGTTCGGCATCGAGCAGGAGTACACCCTCATGAAGGACGGCCGCCCGCTCGGCTTCCCCGAGGGCGGCTACCCGGCTCCGCAGGGCCCGTACTACTGCGCCGCCGGCGGCAACTACGTCTTCGGCCGCGACATCGTCGAGGAGCACCTCGACGCCTGCATCGCCGCCGGCCTGAAGATCTCCGGCATCAACGCCGAGGTCATGCCCGGCCAGTGGGAGTTCCAGATCGGCCCGGCCGGCCCCGAAGAGGTCTCCGACCACATCTGGGTCGCCCGCTACCTGGCCCTGCGCATCGCCGAGAAGCAGGGCGTCCAGTTCTCCCTCGAGGCCAAGCCGGTCAAGGGCGACTGGAACGGCACCGGCGCGCACACCAACTTCTCCACCAAGGCCATGCGCGAGGGCTACGACCCCATCATCACCGCCTGCGAGGCGCTGGGCGAGAAGTTCCTCGAGCACGTCAAGGCCTACGGCACCGGCACCGAGGAGCGCCTCACCGGCGCCCACGAGACCGCCAAGTGGAGCGAGTTCTCCTACGGCGTCTCCAACCGCGGCGCCTCCGTCCGCCTGCCCTGGCAGGTCGAGATCGAGCGCAAGGGCTACCTCGAGGACCGTCGCCCGAACGCCGACATGGACCCCTACATCGTCACCCGCATGATCACCAACACCTGCTGCACCGCCCTGGAGAAGGCCGGCCAGGTCTGATCCACAGCGCACGGATCCACAGCGCACGGAAGCCCCCCGCGGTCACCGCGGGGGGCTTCCGCGTCTTGGTCTCCAGCAGCGTCCGGTCTCCCATGTCCTCGTCATCGGTCGAGGTCGCGGTCGCCGCCCTTGCCGCTGAGGGCGTCCATCTGGCGGGACAGGGAGCGGGCCTCGTCGGTGCGGCGGGCCAGCTCGGCGGCGTCGGCGGTCCACGCGGTGCGCTCGGTGGGGACCGTTTCGAGGAAGTCGCTCAGAAGCGACGCCAGGACGGCGTCGCGCTGGCGGGCGGTCCACTCCCGGGGGTCGCTCATGTGACGACTGTCTCACGGAGCGTGGTGTGGCGGGAGGGGTTAGACGCAGTTGCCCCAGCCGACCGAGCCGCTGCCGCGGGGGCCGCCGCCGGCGAAGCGGACGCAGACGCTCTTGTTGCGGAGGTAGACCGGGCCCGCGTAGTACTGGTACATGCCGCGGTCGGTGACGGCCTTGCCATCCGACTTGCGGATCAGCTTCGCCCAGACGTTGGTCTTGCGGTCGAGCGTCGCGCTCTTGAGGGTGACCACGCAGGAGTAGCCGGACGCGTTGTGGAGCTGGACGATCCGGCCGCCGGGGAAACTCGTCGAGCGCACGGCGATGAACGCCTTGCCGTGCCCGCCCGAGTTGCAGACCTGGGCCGCCGTGAACGGGTTCTTCGGCTTGGGCGTCGGGGTCGGCGTGGGGGTGGGCGTCGGGGTCGGAGTGAGGGTCGGGGTGAGCGTCGGCGTCACGGTCGGCGTGGCCCCGTCGGTCGGCGGCGGGACGGCCGGGTCGGTCGCGGTCGGGGTGACGCCGCCGGGGGTCGGCTTGCCGGTGGGCTTCTCCGAGGGGTTCGCGCCGCTCTTGGACGCCGTCGGGGTCGCTCCGCCGGGCAGGGAGCCGTTGTCGTCCTGGGTGCCGTTCTGGCCGGGCTTGGCGCCCTTGTCCTGATCGGAGCCGCCGTCGAGGGACAGCGACGGGACGTCCTTGCCGGAGCCGTCGCCGCCCCCGCCGAGGACGGCCCAGGCCGTGGTGCCGAGGACCACGGCGACCGCAAGGGCCCCGACGGCCAGCAGCGCGGGCCTGCGGGCGGCGGTCTGGGTGGCGGCCGGATGGGGCGCGTAGCCGTAGACCGGGCCCGGAGGGACGGACTGCGGCACCGACAGGCCCAGGTTCGCGACCGGGGGCGCGGTGACGTCCTGGTAGCTGGCGACGATCCACTCCTCGGCCGCGACGGCCGCGGGAGCGGCGGCGGAGTCGCCCAGGGTGTACCCCGAGCGGGGGACGTCCGGGCGGGTGCCGCCGATCAGCATCTGCTGGGCCTCGGCCGCGGACGGCCGGTCGTCGGGGTTCTTGGCCAGGCAGGCCTCGACGACCTCGTTCAGCGGCGACGGGAGCTCGCCGATCAGCGGCTCCATGTGGGCGATCCGGTAAAGGACCGCGCCGATCTCCTCGTTGCCGAACGGCGGGGTGCCGGTGGCGGCGAAGACCATCGAGGCGGCCCAGGAGAACAGGTCGCTGGCCGCCGTGAGCTGCAGCCCGTTGAGCTGCTCGGGCGACATGTAGGCGGGGGTGCCCACGTTGTGGCTGTGGGAGGTCACGTTGAGCGCCCGGGCGATGCCGAAGTCGATCACACGGGGGCCGTCGTCGGCGAGCAGCACGTTGTGCGGCTTGAAGTCGCGGTGGATGATCCCGGCCTGGTGGATCGCGGCGAGGGCGGTCAGCGTCGAGATCGCGAGGCGCTCCAGGGCGGCCTCGCTGCGCGGGCCCTCCCGCTCGACGAGCTCCTGGAGGGAGACCCCGTCGACGTACTCGCTGACGATGTAGGGCCGGTCGCCCTCGAGGTCGGCGTCCAGGACCTGCGCGGTGCAGAACCGGGCGACCTTCTTGGCCACGTCGAGCTCGCGGACGAACCGGGTGCGGGCCTCGTCGTCGTTGGTGAACCGGGAGTGCAGGAGCTTGACCGCGAAGTCCTCGCCGTCGAGGCGTCCCAGGTAGACCGTGCCTTGGCCGCCCTCGCCGAGGACACCGACGATCTCGTACTTCCCGATCGTCGCGGGATCACCCGGACGAGGGGGTCGAACGTCCGTCATGACACTCCTTCAGCCACCGATTGCTGCCGTCACAGACAAGAATGCCCAACTCTAGTGGAATTGTCTGATCTGCTTGGATGGTTCCATGAGCGAGATCGTGAACCCTGAGGAACTTCGCGAGCTGCTGGGCGCCCCCATGCCCCGTGCCGTGACCAAGGAACGTCTCTCCCTGCACCCCCGCGACCGCGAGTGGATCGCCGCCTCCCCGTTCGTCGTCATCGGCACCAGCGACGCCGACGGCCACTGCGACGCCTCGCCCAAGGGCGACCCCGCCGGATTCGTCAAGGTCATCGACGACCGGACCATCGCCGTCCCCGAGCGGCCGGGCAACCGCCGCGCCGACGGCTACTTCAACGTCCTCGCCAACCCCCACGTCGGCCTCATCTTCATGATCCCCGGACGCACCGAGACGCTCCGGATCAACGGCAGGGCCCGGCTGGTCCGCGACGCCCCCTACTTCGACGACATGATCGTCAAGGGGCACCGGCCGATCCTCGCCCTCGAGGTCGAGATCGACCAGATCTTCTTCCACTGCGGCAAGGCCTACCTGCGCAGCGGCCTGTGGAGGCCCGAGACCTGGGCCCCCGACGCCCTCCCGCCCCACGCCCACCTGGTCAAGGAGGTCCAGGCGGACGTCACCGAGACGCTCGAGGAACTGGAGACCTACTACCGCCCGGAGAACTACGAGGTGAAGCTTTACCAGGGTTAGCCGCCGAACAGGTCGGACACCGGACAGGTCAGGCACCGAACAGTCGGAGGGCCTCCGGGGTGAGGCCCTCCAGCTCGACGGGGACGCTCCGGTGCGCGGCCCAGGCGTCGCGGTCGAGGCGGTAGCGCAGCTCCTCGACCTTCCGGCCCTGGAGCTCGGCGTAGGTGACGCCGTTGGGCCGGTAGCCGAGTTTGAGGGTGACGCCGATCGACGACGGGTTGTCGGGGTGGGAGCCGGTCACCGCCGAGTCCGCGCCGAGCCCCTCGAAGGCCAGATGCAGCAGCGCGGCCCGCATCTCGGTGCCGAGGCCCCTGCCCTGGAACTCCCGGCCGAGCCAGGAGCCGGAGGCGACCTCGCGGACGACCGCGAAGTGCTCGGCCCAGATGCCCTGGGTGCCGACGGGGCGGCCGTCCAGGAACGCGACGAGGTTGAACTTCCAGTCGTCGGGCCGCCAGGTCCCCTGGTTGCCCAGGTGCCGTTGCAGGATGTCGCGGCCGAGGGTGGGGGACAGGGACCAGGGCCGGGCGAACGGCATGAGGCCGGGGTCGTGGAGCCCGGCGTCGGCGACGTCGGCGAGCTCGTCCAGTTCGTCCATCGTGGGCAGGCGCAGCTCCAGCCGGGGGGTGCGCAGCCGGAGGCCGTACAGCGGCCAGTGCCTCATCTCCCCTCCCCGAGCCCGAACAGCTCCAGGCACGGCCCGAGTCCCTCGACGGAGACGTCGACGGTGCGGTGCCCGTCCCAGCCCGGACGGTCGATGGTGAAGCGGAGTTCCTCGACCCGGGCGCCGCGCACGACCTTGTGGGTGACGCCGTCGGGCAGGTAGCCGAGCCTGCGGCTGACGCCGATCGAGGCGGGATTGTCCGTATGCGCGCCGCTGAGCGCGGTGAGCGCGCCGAGCCCCTCGAAGGCCAGATGCAGCAGCGCGGCCCGCATCTCGGTGCCGAACCCCCTGCCCTGGAAGGAGCGGCCGAGCCAGGAACCCGAGGAGATCTCCCGCTTGATCGCGAAGTCGGACGCGTCGAGCCCCTGGACGCCGATCGGCGCACCGTCCAGGAAGACCGTCAGCGGCAGGCTCCAGCACTCCGGGCTCCACTGGGAGATCGCCCGCCACTGAAACTGGGCGACCGACCGGGCCAGCTCGGCCGGCTCCGCGTTGGTCCATGCGAAGCCGAACGGCATCAGCGCGGGATCGTGGATTCCGGCGACCGCCACGTCGGCGAGGTCGTCGAGCTCGGCCAGGGTCGGCAGGCGCAGCTCCAGGCGGGGTGTGCGCAGGCGCAGGTCGTACAGCGGCCAGTGCTTCATGAACCGATTTTTCCGCCGCGGGCGGACGGGTGTCGAATGGATTTAGCCGAGGAACCTCGTCCAGCCGGTCTGCGGGGGCTGGGCGACGCCCAGGGTGCGCAGCCGGGCGAGGATCTTCGGATCCTGCTTGTCGAGCCAGTCGCAGAGCTGCCGGAACGACACCATCTGGACGCCCGGGATGTCGGCGATCTTCTCCATGAAGCCGGCGACGGCGTCCATGTAGATGCCGCCGTTCCACTGTTCGAAGTGGTTTCCGATGATCATGGGGGCGCGGTTGCCGTTGTAGGCGCGCTGGAAGCCGAGCGACAGGGCCCGGTCGGTCTGGCGGCGCCAGGAGCCGTGCTTGTACGAAGGTCCGTTGAGGCGGGCGCCCGACTGGTTGGCGAGGAAGTTGTAGTCCATCGACAGGACCTCGAAGGCGTGCCCTGGCATCGGGATCGACTGGAGCGGGACGTCCCACAGGCCCTTGCGCTTCTTCGGCCAGATCTGCAGGCCGGTGCCGCTGGAGTCGTAGCGCCAGCCGAGCCTGCGGGCCGCCGGGAGCAGCCCCGGACGGCCTTCGAGGCAGGGCGCGCGGGAGCCGATGAGCTCCTTGTCGTAGTCGAAGGGAAGCGGCGGCAGGTCCTTGAAGCCCGTGGTGGTCTTCCAGGTGGAGACGAACCTCTTCGCCTGGCGGATCTCGTCGGCCCAGTCGGCGGGCGTCCAGGAGCGGACCCCGGACGGGCCGCAGAAGTGCCCGTTGAAGTGGGTGCCGATCTCGTGGCCCTCACGCCAGGCGAGGCCGATGTTGCGGATCGTCTCGTGGACGCCCTCGGCGGAGAAGAAGGGGATGTCGGAGGCGCCCCGCGCGTGGCCGGGGCCCTTGTAGACGTGGCGCTCCTCCATCGGGACGGTGTAGAGGCCGGACAGGAAGAACGTCATCGACGCGCCGTACCTCTTCGACAGGGCGCGGAAGCGGGCCATCTGGCCGTCGGTGGCGCCGGCGCCGTCCCAGGAGAAGACCACGAACTGCGGCGGCTTCTCGCCGGGGGCCAGGCGGGTGGCCTTGAAGCCGGTCGGGCGCGGCTGCGGGCCGGTGTCGGAGGTCGAGCCGTCGCCGATGAGGCGGATTTTCGCGGCCTGGGGCGGTCCTGCCTTCCGGGCCGGTGCCGGTGAGCTGCCGGCGCTCTCACCGGCGCAGGCCGCGGTGGTCGTGAGCAGCGCGATGAGCGCGAGTGTCTTCCTACCGTGCACGTCTTCCCCCAAGGCGTCACGGGTGATCGTCGCGTCCTCGAAAGGCCGTGTCACCTGGGCATACGTGCGCCGGGGGAGTGCAGCCCCAACCTTTGCCTCCGCCCCACCCGGACACGCGGAAGCGCCCGCCCTCACCGAGGACGGGCGCTTCGCGGTGGTGCTCCTACTCGTCGACGACCGGGCTGCCGGGGAGGCAGCGGGCCGGCAGCGGGTCGGTGTCGCAGCCCGTCAGGATGCGGACGATCTGCGGGTCGTGGTCGCTCGCCTGGTCGGAGAACTCGGCGTTGATGTGGACGACGCCGTAGGAGTAGCCCTTGATGGCGGGGCTCACCAGGATGTGGTCGAGGACCTGGGAGTTGCCGTCGAAGACGTAGCTGTAGCGCTGGTCCTCGGGCAGGGTGTCGATCAGGGTCTTGAGGATGGCGCCGTTGCCGGTGAGGGTCTGGAGGACGGGGCTGAACTGGTAGTCGTTCAGGTCGCCGAGGACCACCACGCGGGCGCGGCCGGCGCTCTTGGTCTCGAGGTCGTTGACGAAGTCGTGGACCTCGGTGGCCTGCTGGGTGCGCTGGACCTCCGAGCTGCGGACCGGCGGCTGGACGGCGGCGGTCAGCGGGTAGTCGCCGCCCTTGGAGTTGAAGTGGTTGGCGATCACGAAGAGCTGCTTGTTGCCGTCGTAGAGGAACTCGCCGACGAGCGGCTTGCGGCTGGAGCTCCACGCCCCGCTCGCCGGGTTGATCCGGCCCGGCGAGGCCGACAGGTTGATCTGGTTGCTGGTCGGACGCTCACGGACGACCGTGACGGCCGTGGTGGCGTCGCCGCCGGCCTTGTCGACGAACGTCGTGCGCAGCGGGTTGTAGAGGAAGACCTGGCGGATGTTGCCGCCGGGCTCGCCGCCGTCGGCGCCGTTGACCGGGTCGATGGAGCGCCAGGCGTAGGCGGGGCCGCCCGCGGCCTGGATCGCCGTGATGAACTTGCCGACGGTCTCGTTGGCGGCGACGGTGCCGTCGTTGGTGGCGCCGTTGTTGTCCTGGATCTCCTCGAGGGCCAGGATGTCGGGCGAACCGAGATTGGTGACGACCGCCTGGGCCAGCCGCTGGAACTTCGCGTCGGGGTTGGTGGCCGCGAGGTTCTCGACGTTGTAGGTCGCGACGGACAGGTCGCCCGCCTTCTTCGGCGGGAGCACCTTCTGGCGCTTGAGGCCGCCCTCGGTGATGGTGCCGAGCTCGGTGGCCTGCACGACGTAGCCGCCGAACGACTGGTAGTCGACGACGCCGACCGTCCCGGCGGCGAGGGTCGAGCCGACGTTCGCGGCGGGCGCGCCGCCCAGCGCCTGGATGAACAGCCGGCCGCTGTTCTGGTCGGCGTAGGACTTGTAGATCGTGCCGCCGCGGGGGGTCGGGTTCTGGCCCGGCTTGAGGGTCACCCACAGCTCGTCGAACTCGGTGTTGACCGGGCTGATCAGGCGGGTGTCCTGGGCGACCGTGACGCGCATGCCCTCGTTGACCTCGAGGAAGTCCAGCACGTAGGAGCCGGGCTCCAGCGGCTGGGCCTCGAGGGATCCGCTCTTGGTGAAGGCGTCGGGGAAGGCGACCGTCACCGGGGCGGGCAGCGCGTTGCCGCCGGTGAGCTTGACGGTGTTGACCGGCCCGCCGATCTCGGTGAGGGACTGGGCGCCGGCCGCCGGGCGGTACTCGGTGACCCGTCCGGTGACCAGGACGGAGTCGCCGGGGACGACCGTCGGGGAGGTGCTGCCGGTGAAGACGAACAGGCCCTCGCTGGTCAGCGGGTCGGCGTCGGCGGTCGGGTCCTGGAACCAGAAGCCGCGCGAGCTGCCCGTCGTGCGGACGGCCGTCACGATGCCGGGGACGTTCGTGACGCTCTGCCCGACGATCGGGGAGATCCGGCCCGAGCCCTGGATGTCGTGGATCCGGGTGGAGCCGGGCGTCGGGTCGGTCGGCCCGCCCGTGTCGGTCGCGGTGACCGTGACGCCCGCGGTGTTGGTGGCCTTCGGCACGCCCGAGGTGAAGTCGACGGAGTTGTTGTCGGTGTCGGTGAGCGAGCCGCTGCGGGCCAGCGCCGTGCTGTTGGTGCCGCCGGGCGCCGCGAGCGTCTCGACGTTCGCCGTGGCGCCGTAGCCGACCAGGTCCTTGACGTTCGGCGCGATCGCGCAGGAGATGCCGCAGCCCACCAGCGGGATCTGCGCGGTGACCAGCGCGACCACGCCGGAGGTGGCCGACATCGGGACGCTGCCCGTGGCGTCGGGGGCCGGCAGGGACAGGGTCCCGCCCGCGCCCGCGGCCTGCTGGACCAGGTAGCGGCCGTGCGCGGGGATGCTCCCGGTCAGCGAGGTCATCTGGAAGACGGCGCCCGCGGCCGAGGCGTACTGGACGCTCCAGCCGGAGACGTCGATGGGGCTGCCGGTGAGGTTCGCCAGCTCGATGAAGTCGTTCTTGATGGTCGCGGTCGAGTTGCCGCCGCCGCCGTACACCGCGGAGATGACGACGTCGGAGGAGAGGGCGGCCGCCGTGCCCGGCAGGAAGGCCATGGTGGCGGCCATCGCCAGCGGCATGCTCGCCGCCGTGATCAACCGACGTACGCTGGGGGTTGCCACAGGAAGTGTGCTCCTAGTTGAGAGGGGTCCACTCTGGAGCATGGTGCTACGTATGACGCAAAGAAATAGGCGTTATCGACTATTAGCCGTTATTTACCGAACCGTTCTCTGTCGCTTCCTCCGAAGACCGCGACGAACCAGCAGGTCAGATCATGTTCCGCGGTTCGCTACCGGGAACGGGAGACCGGATCCGGCTACGGGCGCCGTCTCACGATCCGATCGGGCGTTCGTGCTCGTAGGCGGTCTCGCCGTGGAGGGAGAAGTCCAGGCCGACCGTCTCGTCCTGGGAGCTGACCCGGTTGCGGCGGGAGGGGAGGAAGTCGAGGATCAGCGCCAGGAAGTAGGTGACGAAGAAGGAGTAGAACGTCACCGCGCCGACGGCCGCGGCCTGGAGCACGATCTGGTGCGTTCCACCGCCGTAGAGCAGGCCGTCGACGCCCGCCGGGTTGACGTCCCGGGTGGCGAACAGGCCGAGCGCCAGGGAGCCGATGAGGCCGCCGGTGAGGTGCAGGCCGCCGACGTCGAGCGAGTCGTCGATCTTCAACCGGCTCTTGAGCGGGACGACCAGGGCGCAGCCGAGCCCGGCCAGGAATCCGATGGCGAGGGAGCCGAGCGGGTTCACGTAACCGGCGCACGGGGTGATGGCGACGAGGCCGGCGACGGCGCCCGAGGCCGCGCCGAGCGCCGTGGGCCTGCCGTAGCGGATCCGCTCGACCAGCACCCAGGTGAGCAGCGCCGCGGCGGTCGCGGTGTTGGTGTTGACGAAGGCGTAGGCCGCCAGCCCGTCGGCCCTGAGCGCGGAACCGGCGTTGAAGCCGAACCAGCCGAACCACAGCAGCGCGACGCCCAGCAGGATGAACGGCACGTTGTGCGGTGCGATGTGGGCGCGCGGCCAGCCGATCCGGCGGCCCAGGACGATCGCCATGGCGAGCCCGGCCGCGCCCGCGTTGCAGTGCACGACCGTGCCGCCGGCGAAGTCGAGCGCCCCGGCCTTGTACAGCCAGCCGCCGGGGGAGAAGACCCAGTGCGCGACGGGCCCGTAGACCAGAATCGACCACAGCACCATGAACGGCACGAACGCGCCGAACCGCCAGCGCTCCGCCGCACTGCCCGTGATCAGCGCGGGGGTGATGATCGCGAACATGCACTGGAAGCCCGCGTAGGCCATCGGCGGGATCACCTGGGCCGCCGGGCCGGTGAAGCCCGGCACCTGCTCGTCCATGTTCATGAGCCCGGCGAAGTGCAGGTCGCCGATGATCGGGCCCCCGTCGCCGAACGCGAGCGAGTAGGCGACCGCCACCCACACCACGCTGACGATCGCCATCGTCACGTAGCTCTGCATCATCGTGCTGAGCACGTTCTTGCCGCGGACCATGCCGCCGTACAGGAACGCGACGCCGGGCGTCATGACCAGGACGAGCGCGGTGCTCGCCAGCACCCAGGCCGTGGCGCCGCCGTCCACCGTGGAGAAGTCGAACTTCACGCAGGCAACCCTGCTCCCGGCGGACCGGAAGCAGGCGACACCCGTGTTAAACCTGCGTTTCCGTCGAGTTCCCTGTTCCTAGCCGACGGCGCCGAGGGCGGCGCAGATGGCCGGCAGGGCGTCGCCGATCGGGGTGCGGACCACCTCGGTGGCGATCCCGTCGTAGGGGGTCGGGTCGCGGTTGACGATCAGGACGCCTTCGGCCCATGCGTACATCGGGCGACGGTAGGGCGGGGAGGTGGGCGGAGGCGAACGGTTTTCCGCCGGCGAGGGGTGCCGTATCTCGTTTCCGAGATATCGTCGGGGGTATGGAAGATGCGGATCTGCCGGTGCTTCCCGGGTTCCGGGAGATGGCGTCGCGGCACAGGCGGATGGAGGAGGGGCGGCAGCGGATGATCGGTGAGCTGGCGGCCCGGCGCAGGACGGCCGGGTTGTCGCAGACCGAGGTCGCCGCCCGGATGGGCACCTCGCAGTCGGCCGTCGCACGGCTGGAGGCGGGGGTCTCCGACGTCCGTGCCTCGACCCTGGAGAGGTACGCGGCCGCCGTCGGGTTCGACATCTTCTGGGGTGGTTCGCCGATCGAGGTGAGCGACACGTCCAGCGGCTGACAAGGAGCCATGCGCCATGAATCCCGTGCCCGGGAACCCGGGCGGCACCGATCCCGTGACCCTGAACGGCGTCCGGCCGGGGGAGGACTTCCCCGTGCCGACCAGTCCCGCGTCGATGAGCTCCTGGCCGCCCGAGCTGCCCTTCCCCCGGCCGGGCCTCCCGCAGCGGCCCGAGACCGGCCCCGAGCGGGTCTACGCGCCGATCAGGGTCGAGCCGTTCGAGTCCGGCAGGCTGATGGAACTGCGCACCCTCATGGTCCACGGCCATCTCGACGGCGCGCGCGCCACCGAGCTGAGCTCCCGTCTGATGACCCTCGACGCCCTCGGCGGCGAGCCGGTGAAGCTGCACCTGCGCACGCCGACCGCCGACCTCGACGCCGCCTTCGCGGTCATCGACACCCTCGACGTCATCACCTGCCACGTGCACGCCGTCGCGACCGGTGAGGTCGGCGGTCCCGCCCTGGCGGTCCTGGCCGCCTGCACCCGCCGCGAGATGACCCGCCACGCCCTGCTCCGCCTGGAGGAGCCCCGGGAACGGTTCGAGGGCAACGCCCACGACCTCGCCGCGCACGAGCGGAATCTCGCCCGGCTGACCGAGGCCTTCTACGGGCGGCTGGCCGAGGTCACGGGCCGCACCGCCGAGGAGATCCGCGCCGACTCCCGTCCGTCCCGCACCTTCACCACCGAGGAGGCGCTCGCCTACGGCCTGGTCCACGACGCTGTCCTGCGTCCCACCCGGTTGCCCTGAGCACCCCGCGCGGGCGGCCGGGTCAGGCGGTCGCGAGCAGGCGCCGGGCCAGGGCGTGGACCTCGGGGAGGAGCGCGGCCGGGGCGCGGACGGTGAACGGGAAGCCCACGCCCGCGAGGAAGAGCGCGGTGCCGGACAGGGATTGCGCCCGCATCCTCAGCAGGGTGTCCTCGCCCTCGGGGGTGAGGGTCGCGACGGTCTTCGGCACGCGCCCGGCGGCCGTCTCCGGGGGGACGTGCAGGACCACCTCCACCTCGTGCGCCCAGGGCACGGCGGCCATCGAGGCGGCGACATGGGCGGCCGGGTCGGCGTCGTCGGGGATGGTGTAGCCGGTGCCGGTGAGGGTTACCTCGGCGATGCGGTCGACCCGGAAGGTGCGGCGCTCACCGGACTTGTGGTCGTGGCCGGTGACGTACCAGCGGCCCGAGTGGAAGACCAGGCCGTGGGCGTCGAGGTCGCGGGCGGACTCGGCGCCCTGGTGCGAGCGGTAGGCCAGGGTGACGCGGCGGCGGGCGCGGATCGCGTCGGCGAGGGTGAGCACGGTGTCGGCGTCCGGGGCGGACCCCTCGCGGGCCGGGGCCCGGGAGGGGGCGGTGAAGGCGAGGGTGTCCTGGAGCGCGGTGATGCGGTCGCGGAGCTTCGCGGGCAGGACGCGGCCGATCTTCGCCAGGGTCGACTCGGTGGCCTCGGCGGCCAGGCCGAGATGCCGGGCGGCCAGCAGCCCGAGGACCACGGAGGAGGCCTCGTCGTCGGTGAGCATCAGCGGCGGCAGCTTGTAGCCGGGCATCAGCCGGTAGCCGCCGTGACGGCCACGGTCGGCGATCACCGGTATGCCGAGGTCGGCCAGGCGCAGCGCGTAGCGGCGGACGGTGCGCTCGTCGACCTCGAGCCGGTCGGCCAGCTCGGCCCCGGTCAGGCGCGGACGCGCCTGGAGCAGCTCGAGCATCGTCAGCACACGGGTCGTCGGATGTGACACGGGTCACCCTCTTCATCCGGGCGGTTTCTGTCCGGTATCGAATCTAGCCTGGAGCCATCACCTCGAGAGAAGGGCGCTGAAGATGTCGACTTATGTGCTGGTCCCCGGTTTCTGGCTCGGCGGCTGGGCGTGGGACGCCGTGGCGGACGAGCTGCGCGGAGCGGGCCACGACGTGCTCCAGGTGACGCTCACGGGCCTCGCGGAGCGGGCGTCCGAGCTGTCGGCCGAGGTCGACGTGGACACCCACATCGCCGACGTCCTGGCCGCGGTCGGCGACCGCCGTGACGTCATCCTCGTGGGGCACAGCGGTGCCACCATGCCGGTCACGGGAGCCGCCGACCGGATCCCCGGGCAGCTCGCCCGGGTGGTCTACGTCGACACCGCGCCGCTGCCCGACGGCTGGGCCCAGCGGGACTTCCTGGAGCCCGAGGAGCGGGCAGAGCAGGAGAAGTCGGTCGGCGGCGGCTTCGCGATCCCGGTCCCGGACGCGTTCGACGGCGTCGAGGAGGTCCACCGGCTGCGGGCCACGCCGCAGCCGTGGGGCGCGGCCCGCCGGCCCCTGGCCAGGCCGCGCCCCGACATCGCGGTCCCCAAGACGATGATCTGCACGACGATCCCCTTGCCGGCCGTCCGGCAGATGATCGCCTCGGGGCTTCCCGCGTTCTCGGCGCTCGCGGGGGACGAATGGACCTTCCAGGAGCTTCCCTCCAGCCACTGGCCGATGTTCACCGCCCCGAAGGCGCTGGCCTCCCTTCTCCTCGACGCGTAGGGCGCGGTCACCCGGTCCGCAGCGGGGGCTCGGACTCGAGCAGCCCGGCCTCGTGGTCGGTGAACAGCCGCGACCTGATCAGGAACCGGACCCCCTCGGGGGCCTCGACGGAGAAGCCGGAGCCACGGCCCGGCACCACGTCGACGGTCAGATGGGTGTGCTTCCAGTAGGCGTACTGCGCGGAGCTCATCCAGAACGGGACGCCGTCGCCGATGGTCCCGAGCAGGACGTCCGACGGTCCGGTCCTGAACTCCTCGCGCGGGTAGCACATGGGGGAGCTGCCGTCGCAGCAGCCGCCCGACTGGTGGAACATCAGCGGTCCGTGGATCGCCTCGAGCTTCACCAGCAGGTCGGCCGCCGCGGCGGTCAGCGCGACGCGCTCCAGCATCAGAAGAAGCCGAGGCGCTTCGGCGAGTAGCTGACCAGCAGGTTCTTGGTCTGCTGGTAGTGGTCGAGCATCTGGGCGTGGTTCTCGCGGCCGATGCCGGAGGCCTTGTACCCGCCGAACGCGGCGTGCGCGGGGTAGGCGTGGTAGCAGTTGGTCCAGACGCGTCCGGCCTTGATGGCGCGGCCGAGCCGGTAGGCGGTGTTGCCGTCGCGGGACCACACGCCGGCGCCGAGGCCGTAGAGGGTCTCGTTGGCGATCTTGAGGGCCTCGTCGGTGGAGTCGAACGTGGTCACCGAGACGACGGGGCCGAAGATCTCCTCCTGGAAGATCCGCATGTCGTTGGTGCCCTTGAAGATCGTCGGCTCGATGTAGAAGCCGCCCTCCAGCCCCTTGACGGTCCGCTTGTCGCCGCCGGTCAGGACCTCGGCGCCCTCCTGGCGGCCGATGTCGAGGTAGGAGAGGATCTTCTCGTACTGGTCGTTGCTGGCCTGGGCGCCGATCATCGTCAGGGTGTCGAGCGGGTCGCCGGTGACGATGGCGCGGGTGCGCTCCACGCACCTGGCCATGAACTCGTCGTAGATCGAGGAGGCGATGAGCGCGCGCGACGGGCAGGTGCAGACCTCGCCCTGGTTGAGCGCGAACATCACGAACCCCTCGACGGCCTTGTCGAGGAAGTCGTCGTCGGCGGCCGTGACGTCCGGCAGGAAGATGTTGGGCGACTTCCCGCCGAGTTCGAGCGTCACCGGGATGATGTTGTTCGACGCGTACTGCATGATCAGCCGGCCGGTGGTCGTCTCGCCGGTGAAGGCGATCTTCGCGATGCGGGAGCTGGAGGCCAGTGGCTTGCCCGCCTCGACCCCGAACCCGTTGACGACGTTCACGACGCCCGGCGGGAGCAGATCGGCGATCAGCTCCATGACCAGGAGGATCGTCGTGGGGGTCTGCTCGGCGGGCTTGATGATGACGCAGTTGCCCGCCGCGAGGGCGGGGGCGAGCTTCCAGGTCGCCATCAGGATGGGGAAGTTCCACGGGATGATCTGCCCGACCACGCCCAGCGGCTCCTGGAAGTGGTAGGCGACGGTGTCCTCGTCGATCTGGCTGATCGACCCCTCCTGCGCCCGGATGACCCCGGCGAAGTAGCGGAAGTGGTCGATCGCGAGGGGCAGGTCGGCGGCGAGGGTCTCACGGACCGGCTTGCCGTTCTCCCAGGTCTCGGCGACGGCCAGCTTCTCGAGGTTCTCCTCCAGCCGGTCGGCGATCTTGTTGAGGATGTTGGCGCGCTCGGTGACGGAGGTCGCGCCCCACTTGTCCGCCGCGCGGTGCGCGGCGTCGAGGGCCAGTTCGACGTCGGCCGCGCCCGACCGCGCGACCCGGGTGAAGACCTGCCCGTTGACCGGGCTCGGGTTGTCGAAGTAGCGGCCCTCGACGGGCGCCACCCACTCCCCGCCGATGAAGTTCTCGTACTGGGCCGCGAAATCGACGATCGCGCCCTCGCTGCCCGGTGCCGCGTATGCCATGCCGTCCTCCATGTCGTCGCTGACACCCCCACCCTGCGCGGCCCGGGTTGGCGAAAGGTTGGCGTCCGCTCAGCGCCGTCTGAAGATCGCGCTCTTCCACTCGGAACCGTAGGAGCCGACGCCCCACAGGGTCGTGGTGCCGGGCACCCGGTCGAAGTCGTAGAGGTCCCTGGACGCCCCGGCGGAGCCGTACTTCCCCACGGCCGACCGGTGCAGGAACACCGGGCCGAAGTCGTCGCTCGACTCGTCGCGGACGGTGCGCGTCCCGGACAGCCAGAGCCCGCCCCGCCCGTCGGGGACGATCTTTTCGATCCCGGAGATCGGCGTCGGCAGCGGAATCCGCTCCCGGCTCCAGCGTCCGCCGTTCCAGTGGAACAGATGCGAGGTGCCGCTCTCGGCCCCCTTCTCCCCGACGGCCCAGATCTCCTCGCTCCCACGGGCGGCCATGGTCGTCAGGAACACCCCGGCGGTGCCGGGCACGCGCAGCCCCTTCCAGGCCCGCCCGGTCCAGCGCAGCAGGGTCCGCTCGTGGTCCAGATCCAGGGCGTACCGCCCGGAGAAGGAGTGGAGGGAGGGGCCGGTCGTGAGCTTCCGCCAGCGCGTGCCGTCGTAACGCCAGTTCCCGTCGTCCTGCGAGGACGTCGTGACCCCCGCGACCAGGACGTTCTTCGGCCCGACGACGCCCAGTTCCGCCCCGAAGGACTCCGGCAGGGTCGCCGACACCTTCCAGGAACGCCCGTTCCACCGCAGCACCAGCGTCTTCCGGTCCGCGATCGCGACCGCCCAGCCGCTCTTCGGCGAGCTGAACTCCGCGTCGGAGAAATACCCCTTGGCGAACGTTCTGGGCAGCGCGACCCGGTGGAAGCGGCGGCCGTCCCAGCGGCGGGCCACCGGCCGGTCCTTCGCGTCGGCCCCGAGGAACCAGGTGGCCCGGGGACTCACGGACTCCACGACGGAGAAGTGGACCTTCCCGGACGGGAAGGTCTGCCAGATCGGCTCCGCGGCGGAGGCGGCCGTCGCCGGGACGGCCAGGAGGGCGGCCGGGAACGCCGCGAGGAGGCTCTTCACGCGCCCGGACCTTAGCGTACAAACGCGACATATCGCCAGTTCAGCGGGCGGATCTGGTGCGGGAGAGGGCCAGGCCGCGGCGGGGGTCGGAGGCCGGGAGGAGGGCGAGGGAGCGTTCGTGGACGGCCAGGTCGTCGGGGTGGTACTCGCCGTAGCGCAGGGAGGGCTCGGGGGCGGGGGCGCGCAGGACGGCGTCGCGGAGGGCCACCTCGAGGTGGTCGCGCCAGGCCGTGACGCCGGGGGCGTCGGAGTCGGGCAGGAGGGGGCCGCGGTAGGCGGACAGGGCGGCGTCGAGGCGGCCCCGGCGCAGGGCGCTCAGGACGTCGAGGGCGTCGCAGCCGATCGGGGCGGTCAGCTCGTAGCGGCGGACCGACAGGGCCCCGCTCAGCACCCGCCGCAGGTGCGAGACCTCGGCCTTCAGCGTGGTGGCGCTGACCGGGCGGTCGCCGTAGAGCGCGGCCCGGAGCTGCTCGGGGGAGAGGGCCCGCCCCTCCAGTGCGAGCAGCGCGAGGATCTCGAGCTGGCGCGGGCGCAGCCGGACCGGCGCCCCGTCGTGGAGGAGGCCGGGCGTGCCGAGGCAGTCCAGCCGCCAGCCCGCGTGGCCCACGATCAGCGGCCGGGACGCCAGCCTGCCCTCGATCGCCGACACCAGCCCCCGGACGGTCGGCAGCCCCAGCGGATGCGAGCGGTCCCACGTGGAGGAGATGTCCAGGACGCCGAGGACGGACCCGTCGGCGGAGTGGATGGGCGCGCAGTAACAGACCCAGCCGTGCAGCGCCTCGACCAGGTGCTCGGCCGAGAACACCGTGCTCGGCACGCCCGTCTTCAGCGCGAGGGCGAGGGCGTTGGTGCCCATGGAGGTCTCGTCCCAGCGGCCGCCCCGGGCGAAGTTGACCGCACCGGCGCGGCGGCTCATGACCCGTCCGCCGCAGGTCCACAGGATGGTGCCGGACTCGTCGGTGACGGCCGCGATGAAGCCGGCGTCGTCGGCGATGGCTCTCAGCTCGTCGGCGATCTCCTCGACGGGCGGGCGCAGCGGGGAGCGCGCCCACCGGTCGTCGGTCTCGTCGTCCAGCGGGGCCACGGCCCGCGCCGGGTCGACGTCCGACCGCCGCCAGGAGTCCTGGATCTCCGCGCGGACGTGCGGGGCGTCGTCACCGTCGACCCAGTGGGCCCACTCCTGCCGCAGCCGCTCCCGGCGGCTGCGCAACGTCGTGTCCATGGCTCCACCTCGAGCCCATCAAAACACGCCTGGCGGGCCGCGTCAGGAGGTCGCCGGAGACTATCTGGCCCGGGCCCTGCGGAAGGCGGCGCGGGCGTGCGGCTGGTAGCGCAGGAGGTGCGGAAGGGCGTCGATGAGCGGGGCGGTCCGCCGGACGGCCGCGGCGAACCGCCGGTAGCGGGCCTCGTCGCGGGCGGACCAGGGCAGGTCCAGGAGCTCGCGGGACTCCGGCGGCAGCCCGCCTGTGGTCAGGAACCGGGCGACGCCGTTGACCGGCGGGGAGACCGCCCGCCACAGGGCCGCGGGCACCTTCGGCGGCCTGGGCAGCCCCTTCTTCACGTAACCGACGCTGTAGGCGGCCGACTTGTGGGCGACCAGCTCGGAGGCCAGCTTGTTCTTCCAGTAGAGCTGGAAACCCGCCCAGTCCTGCGGCATCGCCCGGTCGCTGACCCCGTAGCTGCGGTACCAGGTCTTGGACTCCTCGTAGAGGCGGTCCTTCTCGTCGGCGGTCAGCGGCCGGACGAAGGTCTCGATCGTGTACAGCATCTGGTCGAGGAAGGTGGCGTGCGCCCAGAAGTAGGTGTCGGGGTCGAGCGCGTGGTAGCGGGTGCCGTCGGGGAGCTCGCCCTTGATCTCGCGGTGGTAGTCGCGGACCTTCGCGCCGGTCGCGGTCGCCCGCTCGCCGCCGTAGACGGTGTTGAGGATGGGGCCCGCCGAGCGCTTCAGCCGGGCGAAGGTCTCGTTGAAGAAGACCGAGTGGTCGAGGACGCCCTGGCCGAGGGCGGGCAGCATGAGCTGGAGGATGCCCGCGCGGGGGCCGGAGAGCAGCATCCGGTTGTCGCCGAAGTAGCGCCAGGTGAGGGAGGAGGGTCCCAGCGGCGTCACGGATGGCTCCTTATGTGGTGGCAGGTGCCACCAACTATGAATCCGGGCACCGGAGCCGTCAAGATGGGCGGGATGCAAGATGGATCACCCTCAGCGGCCCGCCCCTACAAGGGCAGGACCGCCGACGAGCGCCGCGAGGAGCGCCGCCGGCGGCTGCTCGCGGCCGGGCTGGAGCTCTGGGGCGACCACGGCTGGGCGGCCGTCTCGATGCGCGGCGTCTGCGCGCACGCCGGGCTCAACGACCGGTACTTCTACGAGAGCTTCGCCGACGTCGAGTCCCTGCTGCTCGCGGTCTACGACCAGGCCCTCGACGCCCTCGTCGCCCATCTCGACAACGCCCTGGCCTCCTCCGCCGACCCCCGCGAGCAGATCCGCGCGGGCATGACCGCGTTCGTCCGGGCGATGGCCGACGATCCCCGCCGCGCCCGGATCGGCCTCGCCGAGCCGGCCGGGAGCCCCGCGCTCGAACGGCGCCGCCGCGCGACCTACCGGCTCTTCGCCGCCCGGGCCCGCACGTCGCTCGTCCCGGCGGACGGGCCGGGTTTCAACGGGCCGGGTTTCACCCGTGCGGCGCTGTTCGCGCTGGGCGGCGTCGCGGAGCTGGTGATCACCTGGCTGACCGAGCCGGACCCCGGAGACCCCGGTGTGCTGGCCGCCCACGCGAGTGAGCTGACCCTGACCGTTCTGGACCCCTATCTCCCGTGACATCATCGTGACCATGCGAATCGTGATTGCGGGCGGGCACGGGCAGATCGCACTTCTGACGCTGCGGCGGCTGGCCGAGGCCGGGCACGAGGGGATCGGGATCGTCCGGAATCCCGGGCACCTCGCCGACCTCGAGGAGGCCGGGGGCGGCGGCGTCGTCCAAGATCTGGAGACCGCCTCGGCCGGGGACGTCGCGAAGATCCTCGCGGGCGCGGACGCCCTGGTCTTCGCCGCGGGGGCGGGGCCGGGCAGCGGGACGGCCCGCAAGGGCACCGTCGACCGGGGGGCGGCCGTGCTGTGCGCGGAGGCGGCCGAGGCCGCCGGGGTGCGGCGGTTCGTCCAGGTGTCGAGCCCGGGGGCCGGCGCGCCGCCGCGTCCGGGCACCGACGAGGTCTGGGCCGCCTACATCGAGGCGAAGACGGCCGCCGAGGACGACCTGCGCGCCCGCGACCTGGACTGGACCATCCTCCGGCCGGGCGCCCTGACCAACGCCCCGGCGACCGGCCGGGTGCTGCTGAGCGATCCGCCGGTCGGCCTCGCCGAGGTCACCCGCGACGACGTGGCGGCCGTCCTCGTCGCCCTGCTCGACGCCCCGGCCTCGCACCGGCGGACCCTTGAGCTGCGCGAGGGCGACGTCCCCGTGGCTGAGGCCGTCGCCGCGCTCTGAGCGGGCGCACAGAACCGCTACCGCTTCCGCCGGACACGCTGGGATATTTGCGGAATGAACCAGTTGATCTCGCCCATGACCGGGACCGTCGTCAGCGTCGAGGCCGAGGAGGGGGCCGAGGTGCGGGCCGGTGACGCGCTCGTCGTGCTCGAGGCCATGAAGATGGAGCACCTGGTCGAGGCCGAATGCGACGGCGTCGTCCGGAAGATCGTGGTCGCGCCGGGGGAGACCGTGGCCGAGGGCGCGCTGCTGATCGTCGTCGAGCCCGCGGAGGCCACGGGGGAGCGCCGGGAGCAGGCCGCCGAGCTCGACCTCGGCCTGATCCGGGACGATCTCGCGGCCGTCCGGCGCCGCCACGAGACCGGGCTGGACGCCGCCCGCGGGGAGGCCGTGGCCCGGCGGCACGCCCAGGGTCGCAGGACCGCCCGCGAGAACATCGCCGACCTGTGCGCGTCCTTCACCGAGTACGGGGCGCTGGCCATCGCGGCGCAGCGGCGGCGCAGGCCGGTCGAGGAGCTGATCGAGAAGACCCCCGCGGACGGCCTCGTCTGCGGAATCGGCGAGATCGACGGCGCCCAGGCGGTCGTCCTGTCCTACGACTACACCGTGCTCGCGGGCACCCAGGGCTACCAGAACCACCGCAAGACCGACCGGATGCTGGAGCTGGCCGAGCGCCGCGGCCTGCCGGTCGTGCTGTTCGCCGAGGGCGGCGGGGGCCGTCCGGGCGACACCGACACCACGTCGGTGTCCGGCCTCGACGTCACCACCTTCCACTCCATGGGCCGCCTGTCGGGACGGGTGCCGCTGGTCGGGATCGCCTCCGGCCGGTGCTTCGCCGGCAACGCCGCCCTGCTCGGCTGCTGCGACGTCGTCATCGCCACCCCCGAGGCCAACATCGGCATGGGCGGCCCCGCCATGATCGAGGGCGGCGGGCTCGGGGCGTTCCGGCCCGAGGACATCGGCCCCGTCCCGGTCCAGGCGGCCAACGGGGTGATCGATCTGGCCGTCCCGGACGAGGCGGCCGCGGTCGAGGCCGCCCGCCGCTACCTCGCGCATCTCCGCCCGGCCGAGCCGGTCGCCCCCGCCGACCAGCGGGTGCTGCGGCAACTCGTGCCGGAGAACCGGATGCGCGTCTACGACGTGCGGGAGGTCGTCGCGAACCTGGCCGACGGCGGCGACGTGCTGGAGCTGCGCGCCGGATTCGGCAAGGGGATCGTCACGGCGCTGGCGCGGATCGAGGGCCTGCCGGTCGGCGTCATCGCCAACGATCCGGCCCACCTCGGCGGGGCGATCGACCGCGACGGAGCCGACAAGGCCGCCCGCTTCCTCCAGCTCTGCGACGCCCACGGCCTGCCGATCGTCTCGCTGTGCGACACCCCGGGCTTCATGGTCGGCCCCGAGGCGGAGGAGACGGCCACCGTCCGGCACTTCAGCCGCCTGTTCGTCACCGGGGCCAACCTCTCGGTCCCGATGATCACGATCGTGCTGCGCAAGGCCTACGGGCTGGGCGCGCAGGCGATGGCGGGCGGCAGCTTCAAGGCCCCGCTGGCGACGGTCGCCTGGCCGACCGGGGAGATCGGCGGGATGGGCCTGGAGGGCGCCGTCCGGCTGGGGTTCCGCAAGGAGCTGGAGGCCGCGGAGGACCCCGACGCCCTGTTCCGGGAGATGGTCGACCTGGCCTACGAGCACGGGAAGGCCGTCAACGCGGCCGCCGCGTTCGAGCTCGACGACGTCATCGACCCGGCCGACACCCGGCACTGGATCACCACGACCCTCCGCGACGCGCCGCCCCGCGAGCCGCGCCGCCGCTTCATCGACACCTGGTGAGCGCCCGGGTTCCATGATCCCCCAGGCGGGGTATGCCGATCGGGAATCGAGTCCTCGGGGGTGGACATGCAGTTCCTGCTGCGCGTTGTGGTGGGCGCGGCGTCGCTCGCCGTCGCGACCTGGATCGTCGACGGCATCGACATCACGTCGGACAAGTTCTCGACCCAGGTCCTGACCCTGCTCATCGTGTCGGCGATCTTCGGTTTCCTGAACGTGTTCCTGAAACCGATCATCAAGATCTTCGGCTGCGCGTTCTACGTGGTGACGCTCGGCCTGTTCGCCTTCGTCGTCAACGGCTGCCTGCTCTGGCTGACGAGCTGGGTCGCCGACCAGTGGAACCTGCCCTTCCACGTGGACGGCTTCTGGCCGGCCGTGTGGGGCGCGCTGATCGTCGGCATCGTGAGCTGGGGACTCAACCTGTTCGTCCGCGACGAGCGCTGATCCGGGGCCGTCCGTTCCGGCCTGTAGATTCTGATCTGTGGCGAAAGTTCGGATCACTGATGTCGTCGTGACGGCCGCGGCCGGGGCGCTGGCGGCAGCCGCCCTCGCGCCGGGCCGGGCCTGGCCGGCCGCCGCGGCGGGCGCCCTCGTGCTGGGGGCGGGCGAGGCGATCGCCCGGTCCCGGCAGCGGCCGAACGAGATCCCGGCGCTGCCGCAGCGGATCCTGATGAGCGGGGCGCTGGCCGCACCGCTCGGCTGGCTCGCCGGACGGGCCGGAGCCGACCCCTGGCTGGTCGGGACGGTCGCGGGGGCCGCCGCCGGGGCGCTCGGCCTCCGGCCGCAGAAGGTCGTGCTCGGCCCGGTCGTCGGCCTCGCCGCCGGGCTGGCCGGGCTCTCCGCCGCCGCTGCGGCCACCGCCGCCGTCGTCGGCTTCCGCACCCTGTCGGCGCTGCTCTTCCGCGATCCGCAGGTCACCCTGCTGGCCGAGAAGGCCGAGGCCGGGGATCTGCCGTTCGTGGTGGCCCGCGAGGCGACCGGCGGGTACGTCGGCACCGGTTATGTGGAGGAACTGGCCGGACGGCTCGGCGGGACCTACCTTCCCGACGCCCCCGACATCGGGATCGTCGCCGACCTCGACGCCCTGGGCGGCCCCGGCTTCGACCCGGCGGCCGTCGACCCGCTGGTCCGCGAGTTCTACGAGCACACCAGCCGCTTCACCCTCGACATCGTCCCGGAGTGGCGGCTGTGGGTCCGCCCCGGCTACCTGCTCTACCGGACGTTCGTGGCCAGGCCGCTCGGCCAGGCGAACGTGCCGATGAACCAGCGCGAGGCCCAGCGGGGCGTCCAGGGCAGGATCCACACGATCGAGACCGAGGAGGGGGCCCTGATCCGCGGCTGGATCCGCTCCTTCACCGACACCGACGAGCCCATCTACGTCGGGATCTACACCACCTACCGGGACTCCGGGCGCGGCTACGTGAGCGTCGGCTTCCCGCTGCCGTCCGCGAGCTTCACCGCCACGCTGCTGCCGTCCGGGCGGGCCGACGGCGGCCTCACCCTGAGCAGCGAGAGCGACCTGAGCCATCCCGGCCACTACCTGAGCTACATCGACGCGGAGACCCGCGCCCTGTCGACCGTCGCGGTCGCGGGCTTCTCCGAGCGGCTCGACGTCTTCGTGCGGGACGGCGAGCTCAGGGCCGAGCACGCCTTCAAGATCTTCGGCATCCCGTTCCTGGTCCTGCACTACGTGATGGAGCGCAAGCCCTAGACCTCTTCCTCGCGCAGGCCCCACGGGGAGCCGTACTCGACGAGGAGGTCGAGGAAGGGCTTCGGCGCCAGGGCCTCGGGGCCGAGGATGCCGGTGCCGGTCCAGGCGCCGCCGGCCAGCAGCTCGAGCGCGACGACCGGGTTGACGGCCGTCTGCCACACGACGGCCTGCGAGCCGTACTCGCGCATCGACCACTGGTTGTCGACCACGTGGTAGAGGTACACCTCGCGCGGGGCGCCGTCCTTGACGCCCTTCACCCAGGTCCCGGCGCAGGTCTTGCCGTGCATGAGGGCGCCGAGCCCGGCCGGGTCGGGGAGGCAGGCCGCCACGACGTCGCGGGGGGACACGGTGGCCGTCCCGACCGAGACGGGCTCGGTGCGGTCGAGGCCGAGGGCGTGGAGGGTCTTGAGCTTGGAGATGAAGTCGGCGCCGAGGCCGTACTTGAAGGTGACACGGCCGGTGTCGACCCAGCGCGGCACCAGCAGGACCTCCTCGTGCTCGACGTTGACGCACTCGACCGGGCCGATGCCGTCGGGGAAGTCGAAGACCTCGGGCTCGGAGAACGGCTCCGTGGTGAACCAGCCGCGGTCCTTCTCATAGATGACCGGCGGGTTCAGGCACTCCTCGATCGTCGTCCAGATCGAGAAGGACGGCGCGAACTCGTAGCCCTCGACGGTGATGTTGGAGCCGTCGCGGATGCCGATCTCCTCGATCTCGTCGAAGAGCTCGTCGGCGGCGTAGCGGGCGAAAACGTCGGCCAGGCCGGGCTCGACGCCCATGCCGACCAGGGCCATCCGGCCGGACTCCGCCCAGGCCTCGCCCCGGGCGAACTGGTCGTCGCCGAGCTTGACGCCGCACTCCTCATAGGGGCGCGAGGCGTGCGGCTTCGACAGCGACATGGCCATGTCGAGGTAGTGGGCGCCGGCGGCGAGGGCGGCGTCGAACAGGGGGAGCACGAACCGCGGGTCGGTGGCGTTCATCAGCACGTCACAGCGCTGCTCCAGCAGCAGGGCGGTCACGGCGAGCCGGTCGGAGGCGTCGACGGCGACAGCGCTGAACCGGGGGTCGGCGACGGCCGCGACGGCCGACTCCGCTTTGGCCGCGTCGTAGTCGGCCACGACCATATGGTCGAAGAAGCCGCGGCGTGCCGCGATCTTGGTGATGGCCGTTCCGACGCCACCGGCGCCGACGAGCAGGATGCGCATCTCTGTCTCCTCGTGAGGGGTTTGCCCAGGTCGTAGCCTCGATGGTGCGCTGCTACCCTCCTTAACGTCAACCGCGTTGGCATAAGGAGGGTGCGGCATGGCCAAGGAAGTGATCGCGGATGGTGCCCGCAGACGGCGCCGGCCGACCCGGCAGGGCGGGGTCCTCACCCATGAACTGATCGTCGAGACGGCCCTGCGGATGCTGCGCGAGCACGGCGCGGCCGGTCTCACCGCGCGCCGTCTCGGCCTGGCGCTCGGCGCGGACCCGAGCGCGGTCTACCGCTACTTCCGCGGCATGGACGATCTCACCCTGGCCATCGCCGACGAGCTGTGGGGCAGGGCCCTGCAGGGCTGGAAGGCCACCGGGCGATGGCGCGAGGACCTGCGCGAGCTGGGCCTGGGGATCCACGCCGCCTACGTGGCCCATCCGCAGGCCGCCGTCCTGACGGCCAGCCGGGTCTCGGGCCGCCCGCACGAGGTCGCGATGGACGAGATCGTGCTCGGCGTCCTGCGGGGGGCGGGCTTCGCCGACCCGGCGGCCGTCCGGCTCTACCACACGTTCATCGACCAGGCGCTGGCCTTCGCCGTCCTCGACGCCGCCTCGCTGGCCCTGCCCGCCGCCGCCCGCGAGTCCGACCAGGAGGTGTGGCGGGCCACCTACGCCCATCTGCCCGCCGCGACCCATCCCCACATCGCCGCGACCGCCCGTCACCTGGTCGCGCGCATGAACGACAGCGCCTACCCGAGCGCCCTCGACCTCTTCCTCACCGCCGCGGACGCCCTGCTCCCGGAGTCCTGAGCCGGACGTCGTACAGTTCGGGAATGGTGCATCCGACGAACGTCGATCTCGCGACCAGGGCCGCTCTTCTCGCAGGTCAGGACATGTGGACGCTGCCGGCCGTCCCGGCTCTGGGGCTCAGGTCGATCGTGATGTCGGACGGCCCGATCGGGGTCAGGGGCGGCGCCTGGAGCGCCGCCGATCCCTCCATCGCGCTGCCGAGCCCCACCGCGCTCGCCGCGACCTGGGACATCGGCCTCGCCCGCCGGGCCGGGGCGCTGCTGGCGCAGGAGGCGCGGCGCAAGGGCGTCCACGTGCTGCTCGCGCCGACCGTCAACCTGCACCGGTCGCCGCTCGGCGGACGGCACTTCGAGTGCTTCTCCGAGGATCCGCTGCTGACCGGCGAGCTCGCGGCCGGATACGTGAACGGGGTGCAGGCGGGCGGCGTGGCCGTGACCGTCAAGCACTTCGTGGCCAACGACTTCGAGACCGAGCGGATGACCGCGAACGTCGTCGTGGCCGAGCGGGCGCTGCGGGAGCTGTACCTGAGGCCGTTCGAGATCGTGGTCGAGAAGGCGCGGCCATTCGGGATCATGACGGCCTACAACGGCGTCAACGGGACGACCATGAGCGAGCACGGGGAGCTCGTCGACGGCGTCCTGCGCGGGGAGTGGGGCTTCGACGGCGTCACCGTCTCCGACTGGTTCGGGGCGCGCGACACCGTCCGGGCGGCCCTCGGCGGGCTCGACGTGGCGATGCCGGGGCCGCGGACGGTCTACGGACCGGCGCTCGTCCGGGCCGTCGAGGACGGGCGGCTGCCGGAGGCCGTCGTGGACGAGCACGTCGGGCGCGTCCTGGAACTGGCCCGGCGCACCGGCGCGATCGAGGGGGCGGAGCCGCCCGCCGTCGCGGAGATCGACGGGGAGGCGCTGGCCCGCGAGGTCGCCGCCCGCTCGTTCACGCTGCTCACCAATTCCGGCGGCCTGCTCCCGCTCGGCCGGGACAGGAGGATCGCCCTGATCGGCGGCCTCGCCAAGGAGGCCAGGGTCATGGGCGGCGGCAGCGCCCAGGTCTTCCCCGGGCACGTGGTCTCCCCGCTCGACGGCCTCACCGCCGCCGGGCTCGACGTCACCTACGCGCGCGGCGCCGATCCCAGTGCCAAGCTGCCTCCGGCCCGGTTCGCCCTGCGCGCCACCGCCTTCGACGCCGACGGCGCCGTGCTCGGCGAGGTCGAGCAGCCCGACGGCGCGGTCCTGTGGATCGGGCGGCCGCCCGCCGGCATCGACGGGGAGCGGCTGGCGGCCGTCACCGTCGCGGGCACCTACGTCCCCGAGACCGGCGGGCCGCACCGGTTCGCGGTGGAGGGGATCGGCGCCTACCGGCTGACGGTCGGCGGTGAGGTCCTCTACGACGGCACGGTCGAGCCCGACGGCGACGACCCGTTCGGCCTGTTCTTCACCCCGCCGCAGACGGTCGTCCCGATCGAGCTGGCCGCGGGACGCCCGGTCGAGGTGAGCCTGACCCACCGCGTCCTCAGGAGCAGGCGGACGCCGCTGCCCGCCGTCGCCTTCGCCCTCGCCCACCGCGAGCCCGTTCTGGACGACGACGCTTTGATGGCCGAGGCCGTCGCGGTGGCCGCGGCCGCCGATGTCGCGGTGGTCGTGGTCGGGACGTCCAAGGAGGTCGAGTCGGAGGGCTTCGACCGGACGTCCCTGAGGCTCCCCGGCCGCCAGGACGAGCTGATGGCACGGGTCGCCGCCGCCAATCCGCGCACGATCGCCGTGGTCAACGCCGGTTCGCCGGTCGAGATGCCGTGGCGGGACCGGGTCGCGAGCATCCTGCTGACCTGGTTCCCCGGCCAGGAGGGCGGCCACGCCCTCGCCGACGTCCTGCTCGGCGCCGAGGAGCCCGGCGGCCGCCTGCCCACCACCTGGCCCGCCACGCTCGAGGACTGCCCGGTCGTGAACTGCACCCCGGAGAACGGCGAGCTGCGCTACGACGAGGGCGTCCTCATCGGCTACCGCGCCTGGGACCGCGCCCCCGCCGAGCCCGCCTTCGCCTTCGGCTCGGGCCTCGGCTACACCACCTGGTCCTACGAGCACGCCGCCTACGCCGACGGCACCCTCACGGTCGAACTCCGCAACACCGGCGACCGCCCCGGCCGCGAGGTCGTCCAGGCCTACCTCTCACCCACCGCCCCCGACCCCGCCCGCCCCGCCCGCTGGCTGGCCGGCTTCGCCGTCGCCGAAGCCGCCCCCGGCACCACGACCACCGTCACCATCGAGATCCCCCGCCGTTCCTTCGCGACCTGGACCCCCACCGGCTGGACCCCTCACCCCGGCCCCCACACCCTGACCGCCGCCCACTCCCTCACCACCCCGAAACTGACGGTCACGGTCACTACCATCGCGCCATGACCCTGGTGCGTGCGGTTCGGGACGATGACCACTTTCCGGAATACGGGCTGATCGTGCTCCGCGACGACGGCTACGACGGTGACGACGACGGCGAGGGGATCCTGGAGGAGTACGACAGCGAGGCCCATCCCGGCGGGACCGTCGCGGTCGCGGGCGAGGGCTGGCTGTACGCCAATGCCACGTCCGACGGCACGGCCGTCCGGTTGGAGCTGCATGACGCCGAGCCGCCGCTCGAGCTCGACACCTGGGAGGACGTCATGGAGACACCCCTCCTCGTGCGGGGCGGGGTGGTCGCGCTGGAGGCGCTCACCGGGGGAGGTCTCGGGCCGGAGCTGGAGCTCCCGGGGGCAGGGCGGTACCGCGTCAGGGTCGCGCGGCGGTGGGCTGAGGGCGTCGCGGAATGGGCGCTCTGTTTCTGGGCCGATCCCGGAGGCACGGAGCCGCCGCGCTTCCTGCGCCGGAAGGTTCCGGCCGTCGCCGCGCCGCCGTCGGACTGGGACGATCTGCTGCCCCACGAGCCGCGTGCCCTGCTGTGGTTCATGGACGCCGTCCAGCGCGAGCACGGCGCGGTGACCGTCGCGCTGCTGGAGGCGTGGGGGAGGGAGCACGGCCGCGGGGCGGACTGGCTCGACCGGCCGCTCTGGCCCGAGCCCGCCTCCGGCGAGCCCGACCCGTACTCCGCCGCCCAGCGGTCCGAGATCACCGACCTCGCCGCGCAGCTCGGTGTGCAGGACCCGGCCACTCTGCGCGGTTTCCTGCCCTTCCACCGGGCGGCCGGGCTGCTGGCGGGCGATCTCGCCGCGGGGTTCCGGGTCGTGGAGGTCCCGCCGAGCGCGCGGAAGGTCCTCCGGCTCCTTCCGGAGCGGCTCGCCTTCATGGACCTACGCGCCGACATCGCCCGGTACGCCAAGCTCGCCGCCGACCTGACGGCGCTCGCGCGGTGGAGTGCCGGTGGCGTCCTGGAGGCGTCGTCGGCGGATCTCGCGGACCGGCTGCTGACCGAGCCGTGGCTGGTCGACGAGGCCCTGGACTTCGCCGCCGCGAAGGGCCTGCTCGAGGTCGGCTCGGACGCCTCCGGCCGTCTGACGCTGGCCTTTCCCTACGAGGACGGGCCGGACGACGAAGGGTTCTGAGTGCGGAGGTGGTGGACGGCGAGGCGGGCGGCGGTGCCGATGGCGGCGTCGGCCTTGGGGTGGACGGCGGTGGGGTGGGGGGAGCGGGTGAAGACGGCCAGGGCGTAGCGGGTGCCGTCGGGGTACTCGACGACGCCGATCTCGTTGCGGAGGGTGGGGAGGGTGCCGGTCTTGCCGCTGACGAGGACGTCGTCGTAGGGGAAGCCGGAGGCCAGGCGGTGCGGCCAGACCTGGAGGGAGAACAGGCGGCGCATCGCGGCGCACTCGGCGGCGGGGGCGGCCTCGTCGCGCCAGATCATCGAGAGCAGGCGGGTCATCTCGCGCGGGGTGCTCCGGCCCGACCGGGCCGGGTCGAGGGCGCTCAGGCCGTCCAGGACGCCCGGTTCGCCCAGCTTGGTCCAGAGCTCGGTGTAGTCGGCGGCGCCGGAGTCGGCCAGCAGGGAGTCGTGCAGGTCGCGGGCCGTGCCGACGATGCGGGTCCCGGGCAGGCCGAGCTCGGCGGCGGCCGCGTTCACGGCGTCGACCCCGACCCGGGCGAGGACCGCGTCGGCCGCCGTGTTGTCGCTGACGGTGATCATCAGGCAGGTCAGGTCGCGCAGTGACATCTCGACGTCGTCCAGGAGCACGGACGTGCCCGTCGGCCCCGGGACCCGGTCGCCGGGACGCAGCCTGACCCGCCCGGCCGGGTCGATCCGCCCGGCCGCGGCCGCCCGGTGGAAGGCCACCAGCAGCGGCACCTTGAAGACGGAGGCCAGCACGACCGGCTCGTCGGCCCCGAACGCGACCTCCCGGCCGCCGTCCAGGTCGACGGCGTGCAGCCGGCCGGTGACCCCGGCCGCCCGGAACGCCGCCTCGATCGCCGAGGTCTCCCGCCGCGCGCTCATGCCAGGAATCCCGAGGCCGGGCGCATGACGACCCGGTGCGCCGGGACGGCGGGGACCATCGCCGCCTCGGTGCGCAGGACCCCGGTCGCGATCCGCACGAACTCCTCGGCCGCGGGGCCGGGGTCGCCGCGCCAGGCGCACGAGGTCCGGGGCGTCAGCGGCGAGCCGAGCAGCGGACGCCAGAGGGCCCCCTCCTGCTCGACCGGCCGCGGCAGCAGCGCCACGGCCGTCCCGGCCAGAACGAGACCCAGCGTGAACTGCGGATGCGGCGACTCGTGGACCGACGGCGGGTCGAAGCCGTGCCGGCGGCAGGCGGCGAGGATCTCGTCGTGCGCTCCCGGCGACTGCTCGCGCGGGAACAGCACGAGATCGTGCCCGGCCAGATCGGCGAGATGGACCTCCGGCGCGTCGGCCAGCGGCGACCCGCCGGGGAGCAGCACCCCCAGCGGCTGCCCCAGCATCGGGCCGAGGGACAGGCCCCGGGTCTCGCACGGATGCCGCAGCACCCCGACCGCGAGCGTGCCGTCGGCGAGCCCGCGCAGCTGGTCGGTGGTCGAGGCGGGATGCAGTTCCAGCGTGAGCTCGGGCCTGGCCTCCCGGACGGCCGCGATCAGCGCGGCGACCACGGGACCGCCCAGGTCCTCGGGGATCCCGGCCCGCAGGACGTCGAGCCCGCCGGCCCGCTCGGCGACGGTCTGGATCCGCTCCGCCCGCACCAGCAGGTCTCTGGCCTCGTCGAGCAGCAGGAGCCCCGGCGCCGTCAGGGTCACGCGGCGGCTCGACCGGTCGAACAGCCGGGTGCCGAGCTCACGTTCCAGCCGCTGGATGCGCTGGCTGAGCGGGGGCTGGGCCATGCCGAGCCGCTCCGCCGCCCGCCCGAAGTGCAGTTCCTCGGCCACCGCGACGAAGCACTCCAGATGCCCCACCAGGTTCATGACCAGCGATCATATCGGTTCGCATATCACTCCGAGAACCATATGAATCTTGGACATAATGCCGCTGATCTGCTGTGATGTGCCGCTATACGGGGAAGGGGGCGCAGATGCGCCGTTCGATAATCATCTTGACGATCGTCCCGGCCGTGGGGGCCGGCCTCTTCTGGGTGACCAGCGGGGACGACGGCCCGAAGCCCGCCGCCGAGAGGTTCCTGGACGCCTGGCAGCGCAAGGACTACGCGTCCATGCGGGCCCTGACCGACGGGGCCCCGGCCGACCTGGAGATCAGGGCGGGCTGGGACGGCCTGGGCGTCACGGCGCAGAGCTTCCGGCTCCAGGGCGTCGGGAAGAACGAGGACGCGGTCGCCGCCTACCGCGCCGATCTCACCCTCGGCGAGAACAGGACCTGGTCCTACGACGGCACGTTCGGCTTCGTGCGCCGCGACGGGAAGTGGCTCGTCCGCTGGACGCCCGCCGTCCTGTTCCCCGGCCTGGCCGAGGGGCAGAAGATCGTCGCTTCGCGTGCGTTCCCGGACCGCGCGAAGATCACCGGCGCGGACGGCTCCAGCCTCACGGGCAGCCCGTCCGGCTCGGTGCAGCAGCTCGTCGGCCCGGTCGGCGCCGCCACCGACAAGGCCGCCGCCGAGCTCGGCGCCCCCTACCGCAAGGGCGACCCGGTCGGCCTGGACGGTCTCCAGCGGCAGTACCAGAAGCGCCTGGCCGGCACCCCCGCGGTGGCCGTCGGGATCGTCGACGCCGAGGGGAACCGGGTCAAGACCCTCAAGACCTTCGGCGGCGGCGCGGGCCGGCCGCTGAAGACCACGATCGATCCGAAGATCCAGAAGGCGGCGGGCGAGGCCGTCACCCCGGTGACCAAGAACGCCTCGATGGTCGTGGTGCGCCCGTCGACCGGCGAGATCCTCGCGGTCGTCAACAAGCCGGGCGGCTACAACCGGGCGCTGATGGGCCGGTACCCGCCCGGCTCGACCTTCAAGGTCGTCACGGCGGCCGCGCTGGTCGCGGGCGGCCGGGACGCCAGGAGCCCGGTCGGCTGCCCCGCCACCACGACCATCGGCGGCCGGACGTTCAAGAACGCCGGCCATGAGGCGTTCGGCACCGTGCCGCTCCGCGACGCCTTCGCCCACTCCTGCAACACGACCTTCGCCGATCTCGCCGTGAGGGACCTCGGGCAGAAGCGGCTCGGCCAGGTCGCCACCCAGTTCGGCTTCAACGCGCCGATCATCGCCGGGCTCCCGGCCGTCCGGGCGGCCTTCCCCGACACCAAGGACGACACCGCGCTCGCCGCGGCGTCCTTCGGCCAGGGGGAGGTGCTGACCAGCCCGCTGAACATGGCGAGCGTCGCCGCGGCGGCCGCCGACGGCACCTGGCGCTCGCCACGCCTGGTCTCGGCCGCCGACGCCGCTCTCGCGCTCGACGCGGGCGGCAGGAAGCCCGAACCGCCGCACGCCCTCGACCCCGCCGTCCGCAGGGCGCTGCACGTCCTGATGCCCGCGGTCGTCACCGAGGGCACCGCCCACGCGGTCACCTTCCCGGCCGGGACGGCGGGCAAGACCGGGACCGCCGAGTTCGGCTCGGGGGAGGAGCCGCCCACCCACGCCTGGTTCATCGGCTACCGCGGTGACCTGGCGTTCTCGGTGATCGTCGAGGACGGCGGCACCGGCGCGGAGGCCGCCGCACCGGTCGCGGCCAGGTTCCTGTCCGCTTTGAGCGGGTAGCGTCGGACCATGAAGCTGACACTCGCCGAAGAGCTCCTGCTGCTCATCCTCAGGGACGACACCGGTAAGCCGATGGTCGACGGGACGCGCCTGAACGCCGCCCTGGCCGGGGCGGCGATCGTCGAGCTCACCCTCGACGGCGCGCTCCGGCTGACCGGCGAGGACGACCCGTCCCACCCCCGCGGCCGCCTCGTCGCGACGGGGACGCCCGCCTCCGACCCGCGGCTGTCCCACCTGCTGGCCGTCGCCGAGGGCCGCAGGCCCAAGGACGCCGTCTCCAGGATCGGCGGGGCGAGCGACTGGCGGAACCGGGCGGGGAACCTGAAGGAGGCCCTGCTGGAGGACCTGGCCGAGGCCGGGCTCCTCACCCGGGAGCGGAGCAGGATCCTCGGGTTGTTCCCGACGACGTCCTGGAAGCCCGCTGATCCGGGAGTCGAGGCCGAACTGCTCCAGCGGGTCGCCGCGGCCGTCGTCGGAGGAGCGAACCCCGGCGACCGCACCGCCGCCGTCATCTCCCTGCTGAACGCCGTGGACGCCCTGCCGAAGCTCTTCCCCGACGCCGACAAGGGCGCGGTCAAGCGGCGCGGCAGGCAGATCGGCGAGGGGGACTGGGCCGCCCCCGCCGTCCGCAAGGCCGTCCAGGAGGTCAACGCCGTGATGATCGCCGTGATGGCGAGCACCAGCGTCGCCGCCACGGCCGGAAGCTAGAAACCCCAGGCCCTGAGCCTGGCCGCCATGGTCTGGGCGTTGTCGAGGTGGTCGCCGAGGGTCTTGAGGCGGCGGCCGTCGTTGCGGTGGTCGCCGTAGATCGCGATGACGCGGCCCTGGCGGAAGGCGACGCCCTGGGTGCGCTGGGGCGGGGTGCCGGGGAAGGCGTAGACGGACGAGATCGCCTCGTCGCCGATCGGCCACCGTTTGACGTCGGCGCCCTCGCAGTCGTCGACGACCTGCTCCAGCCGTCGCATGATCCGCTGGGCGGCGGCCGGGTCGGTGAAGACGATGAGCTGCTCGCTGAACGAGGTGTGGGTCAGCTCGTTGCCGATCTCCTTGTTGCCGTTGTAGGAGGTCGACAGCCGCTGCTCCGCACCCTCGATCACGTCACCGAACGGGTCCTCCCCGGCGACCGGGCCGTTCAGGCAGGTCGCGATGGCCGGCGGGTCGAGCGAGTCGTCCTGGGCGGTCCAGCGCTGCTCGTCGCCGTCGGCCGCGGCCCCGGCGAAGAGCAGGTCGGCGACCTTCAGCAGGTGCGGGGCCGGGGTCGGCGCCGGGGTGGGCGTCAGGACCGGGTCGTGGCCGCGGCGGTCGGCCTGGACGGCGAACAGCCCCGCGGCGACGACCACGGCCGCCGTCCCCGCCGCGATCCGGCGCCGGGCGCGGCGGGCCCTGGCCCGCCCGATGATCTCTCCGGGTGCGGGCCCGGTGACGTTCGGGACGACCTCCCGGCGCAGCTCCCCGAACAGGGTGTCGATCTCACGCATGCTGGTTCGCCTCCGTGTCCGCGAGAAGCCCGGCCAGACGCTGACGTCCCGGCGACAGCACCTCGGTTGCGGGCGGACTCAGACGGAGGGGAACCGCTCGTCGAGCTCCTCGGCGGTCAGCCCGAAGTCCGCCAGGTCGTAGCGGTGGGCGGGCTGCCCGGCGCCGGATCTGCTCTCCTCGTGCAGCCCGGCCATGGCGGTGCGGGCGTCGTCGGTGAGCGTCAGGCCGAAGTGCCCGTAGGCGGCCTCGACGGTCCCCAGCGGGTCGCGGACGAAGTCGGCGTACTCGACGTCGAAGAACTGCGACGGGCTGTGCCCGGCCCGCTCGGCGCGGAAGTCCTCCAGCCCGCGTGCCCACAGTTCGAGCTGGTCGCGGCCGATGACCGAGCCCTCGAAGACCGTCGACCAGCCGGCGGTGGCGTGGGCGGACAGGCTGCACATCGAGGCCATGGCCGTGCTGGGGGAGCGGTGCGTCTGAATGATCAGGGCGTCCGGATAGACGTTCATGATCGCGTCGAGGGCGAACAGGTGGCTGGGGTTCTTCAGCACCCAGCGCTTCCCCGGATCGTTGAGGCCGATGAGCTGGAGGTTGCGCCGGTGCCGGGCGTAGGCGGGCGTCCAGTCCTGCCCGGCCAGCCACGCCGAGTAGGTCGGGACGTGCGCGAGGCACTCGAAGGAGATCGACCGCAGCGACTGCCGCAGGATCTGCCAGCACTCCTCGACCATGTCCGCCGACATGTAGTGGACGCCCATGAACTCGGGGAACTCGATGTGGTGCCGTTCGTAGCCCGACTGGATGGCCTGGAACATGGGGTCGTCCGACCAGGTCTCGCGCGGCGGCCGGGGCTGCGGGATCTCGGTCAGCCACACCTCGAGGCCCTGGTGGGCGGGGTCGGCGGTGAGCAGGCGGTGCAGCGCGGTCGTCCCGGTGCGCGGCAGGCCCGTCACGAAGACGGGACGCTCGACCGCCACCTGCGCGTGCTCGGGATGACGCTTCCAGGCCGCCTCGGACAGCAGCCTCGCGACCAGCGCGCCCCGGAGGAACGAGCGCGTGACCTTGCTTCCGGCCGGGGTGAACGCGGCGTCCTTCGCATAGGACTCCAGCAGCACCTCGAGGCCGTCGACGTAGGGGTCGGAGCCGAAGTCCGAGAGGCCGGTGATCCTCGTGGCCGAGGCGTGCAGATCCTCGACCGTCCCGACGTTGTCGCGGGTCAAATCTCTCAACCTCTTCCGTTCAGTGGTGCCACTCGCCGCAGTTGACGTCCAGGCACTGTCCGGTGATCGCTCGGGCGAGCGGGGACAGCAGGAACACCACGGCGTCGGCGATCTCGTCGGGTTCGGGGAGCTTGCGCAGGTCGGTGGTCGCGGCGGTCTCGTCGTAGACCTGCTGGGCGGGGACGCCGCGCTCGCCCGCGAGGAAGTCGAAGTACCACTTCAGGGAGTCGGCCCAGATGTAGCCGGGGGCGACCGTGTTGACCCGGATGCCGGCCGGGCCGAGCTCGGTCGACAGCGACTGGGCGAGCGCGAGCAGCGCGGCCTTCGACATCTTGTAGGCGCCGAAGGTGAGCCGGGAGTGCCGCAGCACCGACGAGTTGATCATCACGACGGAGCCGCGGTGCTCGGCGAGCGCCGGGGCGAACAGCCGGGTCAGCCGGAGCGCCGCCAGCACGTTGACCTCGAAGGCCGTCCGGATCGCCGCGAGGCTCGTGTCCGCGAGGTCGATCATCGGGGGGATGGAGAAGGCGTTGTTGACCAGGCCGTCGACCCGCCCGAACGCCTCCAGCGAGGCCTCGGCGAGATGCTCGCAGGACGCCTCGTCGGTGATGTCGGTCCGCACGGTCACGGCCCGGCGGCCGAGCTTCTCGACCTCCTCGGCGATCTCGTCGAGCCGTGCCTGGGTGCGGGCGGCCAGCACCAGGTCGGCCCCGGCCTTCGCGCACTGGAGGGCGATGCCGCGGCCGAGCCCGGGGCCGATGCCCGAGACGACGACGGCCTTCCCGTCGAGTCCTTCGAGCGGCATCAGCCGAGCATCCTGCGCGCGACGGCCGTCTGGCGGGCGGCGATCCGCTCCGCCCACTGCGCCGGGGTGACGCGCTGCTCCTCGTGGAAGGGGATCTTGTGCAGATCGTCGAAGGGGACGACCTCGACCGTGGGACCGTCGGCGGCCTCGAGCGCCCGGGTGAGGCGCTGCCAGCGGATCTGCAGGAAGCCGCGGTCGTGGCCGGTGCGCTCGATCCAGTTGGCGAGGCCGGGGTCGCGCTCGCTGACGACGTACCGGATCATCCCGTCGGGGTCGACGGCGGCCTGGTCGCCGGTGAGGCTCGTCTGGTGGTTGATGTAGTCGAGCGAGACGTACCAGAGGCTGCCGAGCTGGAACCCCTGGTAGGGGGCGACGTCCTTCGGTGAGGCCGGGACCGTGATCACCATCGCCTGGTCGTCGGCGAGGTCGTAGTGGCCGACCGAGGAGAACTGGGTGGCGAGCCCGCCGGGGGTGTGCCGCGGCTCGGTCATCGTGTTCACCGGGAGCTGGAGGTAGTGCCACTCGGGGAAGGCGAGGAACGTGCGGATCCGGGAGACCAGCATCTTCCCCGCGACGTCGAACCGCTGGGCCATCTTCTCGGCCGACACCGCGGGGGGAGCGGTGCCGAGGGTGTCCGGCCGGTGGATGCGGATCTCCCCGGGACGCTCGGTGGCCCAGTCGGAGAAGACCTCCCTGACCAGCAGCATCGTCGAACCCTTGCCGAGGGTGAAGTAGTTCGGGCCCGCGTCCGCACGCGCGGGCCCGAAGCGCACCTCGTAGGAGCCGTCGGGGGCGATCTCGATGTCGCGGTCGTCGAAGGCGGCGAGGCTGTCGGGCGACTGGGCCGGGGTGTAGTCGCCGTTGAGGACCTGGAAGCTCAGGTCGGACGTGCTGCCGCGCCGGCCGGTCACCACGTACTCGGCGTCGTCGCGGATGTAGGCGTTGAAGTAGAGGGTGTCGGGGTTGTCCAGCCCGAGCTTGGAGTACGGCCCGGTCGAGCTGGCGAAGTAGGGGTACTCGCGCTCGTAGGACCAGGCCATGTGCAGGCAGGCCTTGGTGCTCCCCGCGAGGTACTCCAGGCCCTCGGCGAGATCCTGTTCCGTCCGGACGTGCTTCGCCTCGCGGATGATCCGCTCGGCCTCCGCTATCGCGGCGGCGAAGGACTGCGTGGCCATCCGGACCTCCCGATCGTGCGGTACAAATATGTACCGTTGCGGTAGTTTCTCAACCGCGAGACTAGAACCGGTTCTAGGGAGTGGTCAATGCCGGCGGAGCGCCGATCCCCGCCGACGGCCCGGGTCGTGGCCGTCCTCGATCATTTCGTCGCGGCCCGCGGGGAGCGCGCCGGCCTGTCGGCGCTGGCCCGTGCCCTCGGCATGAGCAAGCCGACCTGCCTGGGGATCCTCGTCGAGCTGACGGCCGCCGGTTACCTGGTCAGGGACGCCAGAACGCTCACCTACGGCCTCGGCCCCGCCCTGATCGCCGCGGGCAGGGTCGCCCAGGAGAGTTTCGCCGCCGCCGACGTCGCCCGCCGTCATCTGACACCGCTGATGGAGCGGTACCGGGCGACCTGCGCGGCGTCCACGGTCCTCGGCGAGGAGATCATGGTGCTGGAGACGGTGGTGCCGCCGGGGGCACCGCCCGTCAAGGTGGGGGAGCGCTACCCGTTCGCCCCGCCGAGCGGCCTGATGTACGTGCTGTGGGCGCCGGACGCCGAGTTCGACCGCTGGCTCGCCAAGGAGCCGACCCTCCCGATGCGCATGGACCGCGAGCATCTCCGCACGGTGGTGTCCCGCTGCCGTGCCACCGGCTACCTGGTCGAGACGCTCACCCCGTTCGGGACCCGCCTGCACGCCCTGATGGCGGGCGTCGCGGCCTACGACCTGCCCGACGAGGTGCGCGCCCTCATGGGCGAGATGGTCTCCAGCCTGGGCGAACGCGTCTATCTCGGCGCCGACCTTGCTCCCGCCGACCTCCACCCCGTCCACCTGATCGCCGCCCCGACCTACGACGCCGAGGGCGCCCAGGACCTGGTCCTGACCCTTCATGTCGGCACCTCCATCACCGGCACCGAGATCACCCACCGCGGCGCCGCCCTCGTCACCGCCGCCGCCACCATCACCGCCGAACTCGGCGGCCGCCTCCCCGCCCGCTGACGATCACGCGGGAGAAAACGGGCCTAAGCGATCTTCAGGCTGTAAGGTCACGGGGTTTCCGATCAGGAGTGTGGGATGAAGCGTGTTCTGGCCGTTCTCGTGGGGTGCTGGGTCGTCGTGGGCGGGGCGGTGGGGGCGTCGGCTCGGGCTCCCGGTGACGACGAGCTGACGGCTCGGGCGTCGGCGGTGTGGGTGGACGAGGGGAAGCCGTTCACGATCAGCGGGGTGCTGACGGTGGAGGGCGAGGCCGGGCCCGCGCCGGTCGCCGGTGAGCGGATCACGGTGCGCGGGGGAAGCGCGGGGACCGGCAGGGCCGTCACCGACGCGCAAGGCCGGTACTCGGTGCGGCTGATCGCCAAGGTGACCGGGCGGTTCACGGCCGAGTGGTGGAAGGGGACCAGCGGCGAGGTGGCCGTGGGCGTGCGGGCACGGCCGCGGATGAGTCTCACGGAGATCGTCCCGGTCGGCGGGAAGGTCCGGATCCGGGGGCACTACGTACTCGGGGCGGGCTCCACCACCTCGCAGACGTCGGTGCGGCTGACCTTCCAGCAGGGACGGACGGCGAAGGGCCCCTGGAAGACCGTCAGGAAGGTGACGAGCAGGCGCGACCAGAACCGCGAGTTCCCGTTCTCCGTGAGCGTGAAGGCCGCGAAGCTCGGCTACTGGCGGATCGGGTTCGCCGGGGGCAGGGATCTCCTGGCGGTCCGGAGCCCGGCCCTGCGCGCCTACCGGACGAAGGTCTCACCCTTCCGGCTGAGCCGCGTCCAGGCCGCCTACCAGAGCAAGGTCACCATCAGCGGGACGGCCTGGTACGTCCCTTCGGCCACGGGCAGCGCGTTCAAGGCCGCCAAGCGGATCCGGGTGATCATCGAGCAGCGCTGCGGTGAGGACGGCTGGGGCGGCTGGAAGGGCGTCCGGCTGCTCGAAGGCCGCGCCGACGCCAAGGGCCGCTTCAAGGGCACCTTCTCCGCTCACTGCACCGGCCAGATCCGTGCCGTCCTGCTGTCAGCGAAGGGCGTCGTCACCGGCTACTCCGCGCCCCTGGCGACGAAGGTGCCGGGTCACTGAGGGTCAGGGTCACTGAGGGTCAGGGGATGCGGATCTTCGGGAGTTCGGTGATGGTGGCGGAGGGGGATGCCGAGGGGGAGGGTTCGAGCCTGACCTCGGGCTTGTCGTCGCCCCGGGTCGTGAAGAAGAAGACGGCGGCGATCACGGCGATCAGGGCCGTCGCTCCGGCTCCGATCTCGGTGGGGTTGCTGCGGTAGTGGCCTCGCACCTTGGTTCCGTCGGCGCGTGTATAGCCTGAGATCCACGGCATCGGGGCTCCCGGGGGAAGAGGTCAGCGGCGGTTCGAGCCTAACCGGCGGGGCCCGGAAACGGCGGTGGTTCCAGGCCCCTCGATGGTGCGGTCAGGCGTCGTCGTCGGTGACGACGAGGCGGGCGAAGCCGCTGCCGACGGTGGCGTTCACGGGCACGGTGGCGACGACCTGGTAGGACTGGGCGACGGTCGCGACCGTGGTGTTGCCGAGCACCGGGACGGTGAAGACCCCGGTGGTCTCGCCGGGCGGGATCGTGACCGGCGCGGTGAGCTGGGTGATGACCGGTGCCGTCCCGGTGGCCAGCGACTGAAGGTTGACGGTGACGGGAGAGGCGCTCGGCTCGGACAGGGTGACGACCACGGCGGCGGTGCCGGGCCCGTTGCCCTCGGGGACGGTCAGGGACGCGACCGAGACCTGCGGCAGCGACGGCAGCGTCGTCTCGCCGACCCGGTACCGGGTGAAGCCGAGGTCGGCCAGGTAGACGGCCCCGGTGGCGCTCGCCCCGGTGAGCGAGACCTCCCGGATGTCCTTCTTGTCGACCCCGCTCAGCCCGCTCAGCGGGGCCCGGACCGCGCGCAGCCAGGTCTTGGGCAGCGGTGAGCTGAGACCGGGCAGCGGGGTGAGGGCGCCGCCGAGGGCCGAGACCGGGACGCTCGCGCTCCGGCCGCGTCCGTCGGTGAGGGTCAGGGTGAGGTCGAGCGGCGCGCTCGCGGCGACGGTCTCGTCACGGGCGACCCGGAACGTCAGGTACTCGGTGCGCGAGATGTTCCGGGCGGCCTCCGGCAGGGTCGCGGTGAGCCGTCCGGTGGGGTCCTGCCAGGAGAAGCGCATGACGGGCGTCGCGGTGACGTTCGGCGCGTAGGTGGCCGGCGTCCAGGACGGCGCCTGGGACGTGGTCAGCCGGGTGGCGCACGACGGCAGCCCGCTCTGCGGGGACCGGTCGAGCATGCTCGCGCAGATCGTCCCGGTGGCCGATCCCGACACGGCCGCGGAGGAGGCGTTCGAGGTGAACGTCGCGACGTCGACCCGGCTCGCGGCCGGTGCCTGGGCGACGGTGTGGACGACGGCCCGCCCGGTGGAGGCGACGGTCTTGCCGCTGCCGTCGAACAGCGGGAGCAGCGCGGTCTCCCGCCCCTGGACGAGCCGGAAGAACCCGGCGATGAAGGCGGTCCCGACGGCGTACTGCTCGGAAGCGCTCAGCCGGGACGCCGCCCGGTTGCCGCAGACGGGGTCGTTGTTGTTCGACCAGTCGTCCGAGGCGGGCGCGGTGGCCACCCCGGGCGTCCACTCGGTGTTGAAGAAGTTGTGGTCGGTGCCCATCACCATCAGCGACGCCCGGAAGGCGCTGTCGCCGGCGTCGGCGTACAGCGAGTCGTCGTAGAAGTGCTGCCCCTGCTGGTTGGACACGTCTCCGTCGCAGTAGGGCAGGATCGTCGCGGTCGGGATCCCCGGCAGCGTCGCCCGCGCGAAGTCGGTCGGCGCCAGCGGCAGCACCGCCTTGATCCCATAGGGCTTCTCCCGCCCGGCGTTCATGAGCGCCGCCTTGACGACCCCCTCACCTCCGCGCGAGTGCCCCATCAGCCCGACGTCACCGAGGTCGATCCGGTTCTGGAACAGCGCCACGAGCGCGGGCTCCCCCTCCCCCTTGGCGGCGGCGGCGAGCAGATCGAGATGCTTCATGACGACCTCCCCCCGCGCCAGAGCCCCCCGGTCCTCGGAGAAGTTCGCGTCATAGGCGTTGACGGCGTTCGCACTGACGGACACCACGACATACCCGTGGCTGGCGAGCGCGTCGGCAGGTCCCCCGTACCCCTTGAAGCTCTCGATCGGCTGCTGCCCTGCCGGGCAAGGCCAGGCGTTGTTGCTGGTCTGCCTGCTGACGGGGTTGTAACAGGCCGAATGCCGCCCGTGCAGGAACAGCACGACGGGCCGCCGCCCCACGGCCCCCACGGGCAGAGAGACCGAGGCCCGCAGCTCCCCGAGCCGCCCCCCGATCCCCTGCAACGAGATCGCGGTGTCCCCGAGGTCGTACCCGGTGTGCTCGACGCCGTAGGCCCCGGGCGTGGCAGGATCAAGATCGATGGTCCCGGGCGACGACTCCGCCGGAGGCACGTAGATCCCCCGAGGAAGCGGCCGCACCTCCTCGACCACGCCGTTCCACGCCACCTGAACCCGCGAGGCCGAAGCGGCCCGCGGATCGGACGTGAGCAGGGTGAGCGTCATCCCGTCCTCGGACTCGACCGCCGCCCCGAGTGGCTGCCCGTCGACGGCGATCTCCGGAACGGCATCTCGAACAGGCAGCGGAGCGTCCAGCCGCAGAGTGATCAGATGCCCCCCGTCGATGGGCGTCACCGACCACTCGTCTGCGGCGTGCGCGGGCACGGCCAGAAGAGAAAAGAGAAGCAGGACGACGGTCAGACCACCCGTGACCGTACGCACCAGGGCCATGCGCATGTGTTTCCTTTCGGACGCAAGACACCGGCCCCACCGACGATTCCGCCGCGACCACCGATGCGAAGCGAGTTCTCCGCCCGATTGGAACGTTCTATCGATTCGCCTCCGTTAAGGCGGATTACGCCTTGGTTAAAGATCGCTACGTGATCCCCTCGTCGCCGACCGCGCCCACCCCGCGGGCACCTCGGCCCGTCCCCCTGAGGACGTCACGGACGTGACCACAGAGGCCGCGGAACCCGGCCCTCACCGGTCCCGCCTCGCCGTGACACATCTGCCCGCCGGGCCGCCTCGACTTCGCTGCACACCCGCCAGATGATCACCGCATATCGCTTACCTCGGCGTTCGGGGCGGAAGGGCGGGGTGGCCGTGGAGTGGAGTTTTCGGGGTTCCGGTAGGTCGGATCCGGGGTTCAGGGGCGGGTGGCGCCGGCTGAGCGGCCCGGTCGGGGTGAGCCGGTCGCGGTCGCTGCTACCCGGGAACCCGGCGTTCTCCAGCTGAGGGCCTGCGGCTGGCCTACGCGGGTGTGGGCCTGCTCGCGGCGGACGTTCCGGGAGCAGGGCCGGGCTCGTTGGAGCGGTATCAGCGGCCGGGCAGGTGGGTTTCGCCAGGCAGGTGGTAGCAGATTCCTTGGAAGGGGGCCGGCCGCCCGGCTCATGGCAGACGTTACCGCTGGCGGCGATGGAGGATCCACTGCTGGGCTGAGTCGGCCATTTCGGCCAGCCAGGCGGGGTCGCCGGTCTTGGCTTCCTGCCAGCGGCGCAGGTTCTCGGTGGCGAAGGCGTCGAGTGCGGTGCCGGGTGCCTGTCGCCAGGCGGGGAATTGGGTGGCCCATTGTTCGGCTTGTTCGGCTGTGTGTCCGTAGCTGATCAGTCGGGGGATGAGGAGGGCGATCTCGACCCAGGGCGCGCCGCGTGAGGCCCAGGCCCAGTCGACGGCTACGGCTCGGCCGTCCCCGGCGAGGAGCAAGTTGGCGGGGTTGAGGTCGGTGTGCAGGAGCGCGTCACCGTCCATGGCCTCGGTGAGGAGGCCGTCGCCGCCTGCCCACTTGGCTCCGACGGGTTTGGTGACCACGCCGGGGCAGAGGAGGTCGGCCAGGTCGTGGAGCAAGCGAGTGAGTGCGGCCAGGGCTGCGCTCCCCGGCTCGTAGAACTGGTGTGTTCCCGCGGCGTGTTCGAAGCCCAGGACGAGCCAGCCGTCGGTCTCGACCGTCCACAGTAGCGGGGCTGCCAGGTGCTTCACGTGGGGGTTGACGGCTTGCTCGGTGCGCAGGCCGGCCAGAAACGGGCTTCCGGCTTGGGCGGCCTTGACGAACACGGGCCCGGATTTCGTGGTGAGCGTCGAGGTCAGGGCGGCGCGGGCCCCGAACCGCGTGGGCGCTTCCTCCAGCACGTGGCCGGTCTGCTCTCGCACGGCGGTTCGCACGTTGGCGGGAAGATCGGTCCACGCGGTTCGGAGCATCGTCAGATCTCCCTAGTCGTCTTCGGAGCAGGGGTGGTTGCAGGTGTTCATGCACCGGGGCGATCCGATGAGGAGTTCCTCATCGATGGGCAGGCCGGTGGAGCGCATGGCCGCGATGGTACGGGTGTGAGCCCGTCCTGAGGTGATGTCGTCGTTGACGATGGGCCGGTGGTGGATGAACCTTCCGGCCATGGCGTCGCAGAACAGGGCGTACTCGTTGGTGCAGGTGATGAGGTCGTGCCACACCTCGTCGATGGCGTCGGACGGAGGCGACAGCTTCGCGCCGGTGTTCTCCCCGCAGGCGACGAGGAACACGAGCGCCATGTCGATCAGGCGCAGGGCCATGTTCCGGTCGTGGCCGCGTCGTCCGGCACGCTCGGCGAGGTGGTCGATCACCCACCCGTCCAGCAGGTCGCGGGGGTGCTTGCTTTCGGCGATGACAGGTTCGGACATGTTCGGTGCCTCTCCCTGGTCGGTTCTGTCTGCTGAACCCACCGTGACTCCCGGCAGCGTGCCACGACCAGGAAGTTCACAGACATTCACACCTTCGATCTGCCGGTCAGCCTTGACCACGGGAAGGGGGCGGGTGAAGGTCGAACGGACGTAGCCCGCGATCGCCGTCCCGGAGGCATCGGCATGGAGCAGCACGAGCACGAGCCCGTATTCGACCTGGTCGGCATCGACCCCGACAGCGTCGACAACCGGTGCTGCGGCGTGTGGGTCGATCCCGAAACCGGCGATCCCTACTTCCGGGGGAAGATCGTCACCGATCCCCGGATCCTGGCCAGGTTCGAGCGGGACGCCCCGGCCAGCGCCGATGAAGGCGTGTTCCGGCTGCCCGCCCGGATGCGGCCGATCATCGCCGAGGCCGTCACCGGCACCTACGAACCAGGACGCATCGGCCACGGGGACATCGACCTCGATGACCTGCTGAAGACCGCGCGGACGTCACTGATTCATCTGGAGACCCGCGACACCTACGACCCCGACCATCCGGCCTATGTGGACTGGAAAGCGGGCGGTGACGGCCTGTATGACCGGTCGGGCTGGCTCGGCGTCGTCTCCTCCATCGCCGAGCGCGGGGTGCGGATGCGGCGGTCCCGCGTCATCAGCTCCCCTCCGACCGACACCACCCGGTGGATGCACATGCACACTGACGCGAATGTCGAGGCCGGAGAGGACGTCCGCTGGCTGGTCCGCGACACCGCGCCCGACCTGCTCGTGCCCGTCGCCGACTTCTGGCTGATCGACCACCGGCTGATCGTGTTCTCCACCACGACCGGGGACGGGACGTTCCTGCGCGACCACTACAGCAACGATCCCGACGTCATCGCCCGATCCCTGCTCGCTTTCGAACGGATCTGGGAGCGCGCGACGCCGCACATCGACTTCAAAATCGCCTAGGGGCTGTTTCAAAGTCAACTGCCCTACTGCGCGGCGCCCAGGCACGCACCTCGCGAGGTTGTCGTCGGTCGCCGACCCAACCAGGTCGACTCCCTCCTCCGCCCCCGCGAGGCACGCACCTGGACGCCGCTCGCCACGGGCGCCGACTTTGAAACAGCCCCTAGGCGCCGTCGAGGTCGGTGAGGGCGGCCCGGATCTGCGCCGCCGCGCGTTCCCCGTGAACCGCACGACCGAACAGCCGATCCCACGCGGTCACGTAGGCGGCGATCTCGTCGGGCTGGGTGATCGACAGGTAGCCGGAGATCAGTTCGATGGTGACGCGTTCGGAGTCGAACATCGTGAAGGACTCCTCCGGCCACACTCCATGAACCCCGTCCCGGGTGCGGTCGCCCGCAGCCGGAATGATCCCGAGGCTGACCGTCGGCCGGCGGCTGGGATGGGTGACGAGGTCCAGCAGGTGGTGAAGCTGGCCCCGGTGCACGTCCACGGGCATGACCCGATGCCACAGGACCTGGCCCTCTAGCAGGAACAGCCAACGCGCGTCCGGTCGCCGCAGCGTGTCTTTTCGGCCGAGCCGCTCGGCAACAGCCTCGGACACATCGTCTACGTCGAGGCCCTGATCGAGGCGGACTGCGGTGAGTGCGACCGTCATGTAGTCCTCGGTCTGGATCAGGCTGTTCAGGGCGTTGGCCATGTAGGAGCGGAACAGCCTCACGTTCTCGTACTGGCCGTGAGCCGCCCGCTGGGTGGCTGACAGCCCGGCTCGGTTGACCTGCTTCCACGTCAACCACATTCCCGCGACGTTGGCCTGCTCGGCCAGCAACTCGGCGGTGCGGCGCTCGGTGGCCCCGCAGATCTCGCACCACAACCGCACGTGATCGGAGCTGATCGTCCGGTTGCCGTTCTCGATCATCGACACGAGGGACGGCGACGACCAGCCCGCCAGCTCCGCGAACCGCCGCCCCGTGACCCTCGAGCCCTCAGGGGTTCGCGCCGCTTCCCGCAGCGCACGGAGCCGCGCGCCGAGACGTCGGCGAGCAGACTGCGCTGACGACGACGGCGAAGACGGCATGACCGAATCATGCCGCCCCGGCCTTCGCCCCCGGTGACGGATTCACCGGATGAGGAAAGTGGGGGCACGCGTCCGGCGCTGCCGGTCTGACTTAGTTTAGGGGTTGCGCTTCAGCCAGCCCACGAACGACTGCTTTGCCTGCTTCGGTAAGTCTCGCTTGGTCCATCCCGAAGTTCTCGGACTGGAACATCCCCCAGGTGATGGGACCTCGGAACTGCTCGATCTCGATGACGCCATCCCGTACGAGATAGTCGAACAGCCAGGACATCCCCGCCGGGAGGCTCATGGTCTCGACATCGAGGTGTGCGGCCAAGTACTCCAAAAGTCGCTGTTCGGCGCTGGAGTAGCGCTGGTTGATCAGTCCCAGGTTGGCCTTATACTGCTTCAGAGCCGCTCGGTCGAGGCTGCGCGAGCCGCTCGCTTTGCGTCCGTGGCAGTTGGCACACAGGACGATCATGTTCTCGAACGTGTGCTCCTTGACTTTGGCCCAGTCCTCGATGTGCTCGATCTCCAACGGTGCCACGGTACGGCAAGTAGGAATCGCACAGCGGTGTCCAGCTTCGACCATGAGACGGCGCTCTAGGTCTGCTGGGATTGACGGTCTGTTCTCCGGCACACCTTCAGGCTATCCAGCACGAAAGATCGCGGCTGGAAACTGCCCGCTTCTCGGTGGTGCCTGTGGCGATGTGTTGTTCATGCCGCGAGTTGCGCGTTATCAAGATCGTGGGTGTCTGGCCGACCCGGGTGATCGGCGGCGTCGTCGGGCGGACGTGGTGTCGGATCGTCCCTGGGTCGCTGTCACGGGGGTCGAGCACACATGCTGCGACACGATCGTGACAGCTGGGCACACATGGGTGATGGAAAGCAATCAGGGCATCCACGGAAAACCGTGGATGCCCTGATTCGTGGGGTGCGCCGCCAGGGACTCGAACCCCGGACCCGCTGATTAAGAGTCAGCTGCTCTAACCAACTGAGCTAGCGGCGCGGGTGTCTGCTGAACTCGCGTTCGGCTGACGTGGAGAACATTACCAGGAGGGGGAGGGGTGTGCGAATCGATTGTGGGGTGGGGCTGTCCTGGAAGTAGAACCTGTTCTATTCTGCGCGGATGGAACGCTTCGGTGGACGGGTCGTGGTGGTGGCGGGCGGCGGCAGCGGGATCGGGGAGGCGAGTGCCGTTCGGCTGGCCTCGGAGGGGGCCTCGGTGGTGGTCGGGGATCTCAACCTCGACAACGCCAAGGCCGTCGCCGAGCGGATCGGTGGTCATGCGGTCGCGTATGACCAGGCGTCGGAGGAGTCGATCGCCGCGTTGATCGCGGAGGCGGCCGGGGTCTACGGGCGGCTGGACGGGCTGCTGGCCAACGCCGCCGACATGGGGGCGCTGGGCAGGGACACCCATGCCCTGGACGTCGAGATGGAGATCTTCGACCGGACGATCGACGTCGATCTCAAGGGGTATCTGCTGCTGACCAGGTACGCCGTTCCGCATCTGCTGGAGCGGGGTGGGGCGATCGTCTACACCTCGTCGGGCGCCGCCTACGCGGGGGAGCGGGAGCGGGTCAGCTACGGGATCGCCAAGTCGGGCGTCAACGCCCTGATGCGCCATGTGGCGTCGAAGTGGGGCCGCAAGGGGATCCGCGCCAACGCGATCGCCCCCGGCCTGGTCCTCACCGAGCAGGCCCGTGACTCGCTGCCCGAGGAGTTCCGCACCGCGGTCCTGCGGGCGCAGCGGAGCCCTCGCCTGGGTGATCCGTCCGACATCGCCTCGGCCGTGGCCTTCCTGCTGTCCGATGACGCCTCGTGGCTGCTCGGCCAGGTCCTCAGCGTCGACGGCGGGGCGATCGTCCGTCCCTGACCCGTCTCAGGGGCGGAGCAGGGCGGCGAGGGCGTACGCCGCGGGGAGCGGGGTGGCCGGGAGCGCCAGATGGACGGCCCTGGCCGGGGTCGGGTCGCGCAGGGGCCGCAGCACGACGGACGGCGGGACGGCCGCGGCCGCCAGGGAGGGCACGAGGGTCACGCCCAGCCCGGCGGCCACGTAGCCGAACTTGCCGGTCCACTCGGCGATCCGCAGGATCCGGCGGGGGGTGAAGCCCGCCTGGGCGCAGGCCTCGCTGAGCCGGGTCGGACGGTCGGCGGGCCCGTGCTGGATCCAGGTCTCCCCGCTGAGCTCGGCCAGCGGAAGCGGCCCGGACCCGGCCAGCGGATGGCCGGCGGGCAGTGCCACGGACAGCTCGTCGGTCAGCAGCGGCGTGACGGTCACCCCGTCCACCGGCGGCAGCCCCGACGGGTAGTCGCTGATCACCGCCAGGTCCAGGGCCCCCGAGGCCAGCCGTTCGACCAGCTCGGAGCTGCGCCCCTCCCACGGCACCGTCTCGACCTCGGGGTGCGACGTCCGGAAGCGGGCCAGCGCCGACGGCACCAGGGCGACGTTCGCGGTCGCGAAGGCCCCCACCCGGAGGATCCCGGCCCGCCCGGAGTGCAGGGCCGCCAGTTCGCGTCCGGCCGCCGCCTCCCGCTCCAGCAGCTCCAGGGCGTGCCGGTGCAGCACCCGCCCGGCCGGGGTCAGCCGGACGCCCCGCGCCAGCCGGTCGAACAGGGGTCCGCCCGCCTCCTGCTCCAGCGCGGCGATCCGGCGTGACACCGCCGACTGCGTGTAGTTCAGCTCGGCCGCGGCGCCGGTGAACGAGCCGGTGCCCGCCACCGAGACGAACAGCCGCAGTTCCTCGAGGTCGAACACATTCCCTCCTCGCATGGCTTCCATGCAATCTACTCGCTGGTGGAATGTCTGCGCCGCGCCTACCGTCGGAAAGGTGATCGCATTTCTCGGACTGGGGCGCATGGGCGCCCCCATGGCCCGCCGGCTCGTCGCCGCCGGGCACCAGCTGACCGTGTGGAACAGGACCCCGAAGCACGTCGAGGGGGCTCTGGCGGCCGCCGATCCGGCCGAGGCCGTGGCGGGGGCCCGGATCGTCGTGACCATGCTCCGCGACCCCGAGGCCGTCCTCTCGGTCCTCGAAGAGGCGAAACCCGCCCCCGGGACGCTCGTGATCGAGATGTCGACCATCGGCCCCGCGGCCGTGGCGCGGCTCCGGCGCCTGCTGCCCGGCGGCGTCGGCCTCGTGGACGCCCCCGTGCTCGGCAGCACCGCCCCCGCGCAGGACGGCACCCTGACCGTCCTCGCCGGCGGGACCCCCGACGACCTGGCCCGCTGCGAAGAGCTCCTCAAGGTCTTCGGGACGGTCCGGATCGCGGGCGGCCCGGGAGCGGGGGCCGCACTCAAGATCGCGGTGATGAACACGATCGTCCCCGCCCAGGTCCTGGTCGCCGAGACCCTCGCCTACGCCGACTCCCTGGGCGTCGACCGCGGCCTGCTGCTCGACGTCCTGGCGGAGACCCCGGTCGCCCCCGTCGTCGCCCGGCTGCGGCCCGCTCTCGCCGAGCGTCCCGCCACCCGCTACGCCCTCGGGCTGGCCGCCAAGGACCTCGCCCTCGCCCCGAGCCCCGTCCTGTCGCTGGCGGGGGCCGCCCTGGCCCGGCTGGAGAGCGCCGTGGCCGCCGGTGAGGCCGAAGCCGACCTCACAGCGATCCTCGGCCTGCCCGGAGGACCGCCCGCCGTCCAGAAGATCAACCCGGCGTCCGTGCCGGCGACCAACGGCCACTACTCCCACGCCACCAGGGCGGGCGGGCTGCTGTTCGTCTCCGGCCAGGTCGCCCTCGACGAGGACGACCGGGTCATCGCCCCGGGCGACATGCGCGCCCAGGCGGAGGTCGTCCTGCGGAACGTGGGCGCGATCCTCGCCGACCAGGGCCTGACCTTCGGCCAGGTCACCCACATCCGCACCTTCGTGACGGACATGTCCCAGCTCCGGGCCTACGGCGAGGTCCGCGCCCCCTACTTCCCGGTGCCGCCGGCGAGCACGACCGTCGAGGTGAGCCGCCTCTTCCGGGACGGCCTGGTGATCGAGGTCGAGGTCGTCGCGGCGGCGTCCTGAACCGCTACTGGACGCAGTCCTGGGTCCGCAGGGCCAGCGACATCTCGGCGACCCTGCCCTTGGCGAAGCCGACCATGTAGATCGCCTTCTTGTTGCGCGGGACGGCGATGAAGTAGCCGTACTCGACCTTGTGGAACTTCGGGTAGGCCTTGCGGACCTGCGCGGCGGTCGAACCGAGGCCGATCCCGCGCGGGGTCTTCATCCCCTTCTGGGCGAAGATGACGGCGACGCCCTTCTTCTTCGACAGGTAGAGGCCGAACGAGTCCTTCGGCGTCCGGTGGGACTTCAGGTCCCAGCCCGAGCAGGACCCGCCGGGCGCCGACTTGAGGACGACCTGGCGGGTCTTCCTGGCCTGCTTGGCCGTCATGCCGAGCCTGACCTTGCCGAACCCGAACGGCCCGAGCTTGGGCTTTGCCTTGGCGACGGCCGCCGCGGGCCGTCCGGCCAGGGCGTCGGCGGGGGTGGACACGAGACCGGCGGGCAGCAGAACGATCATGCCCGCCACGAGGAGTTTGCGCATCCCCGCACCCTAGTTCTCGATCACTCGGCGCGGCGGCGTTTCGTGCGGCGGGGGTAGGCCTTGGCGGTCTCGGCGAGGCGGACGGAGTGGTCGGCCTGGCGGCGCCAGTGGCCGTAGGCCTCGCCGCGCTGGGCGAGGGTGTCGAGGCGCCGCATGGTCTCGAGCGGGATGAAGGCCGGGTCGGCGTCGCGCCAGGGGGTGCCGGGCAGCGGCATGAACGTGTGGGTGTGGATGCGGGCGCCGAGCTCCACGAGGTCCTCGGCGAGACGCAGCGACGCCGCCTGGTCCTCCGCCTCCTCACCCGGCATGCCGAAGATGAAGTCGACGTTCGGCCGGAAGCCGTGCTCGACGGCGATGCGGACGGCGTCCCTGACGGGCGCCGTGGAATGGCCGCGCCCGGACGCCTCCAGGATCCGGTCGGAGCCCGACTGGGCGCCGATGATGATGTTGTCGTTGGCCACGTACTTCTTGAGCAGCCGCATCGCCTCGGGCGTCACGTGCTCGGGCCTGACCTCGGAGGGGAAGCTGCCGAAGAAGATCCGGGCGTGCGGCAGCTCCTCCCGCACCCCGGCCAGGAGCTCCTCGACCGGTCCGAGATCGGCGTCCGGGCCCGGCGAGCCGTAGGACAGGCAGGTCGGGGTGATGAACCGGACGTCCCTGAGCCCGTGCTCCCTGAACCCCCGGAGATGCTCCCGGACGCTCCCCACGGACCGGTGCCGGAACTGCCCGCCGAACATGAAGGGCGTCTGGCAGAAGCGGCACGTGTAGCGGCAGCCCCGGGTGAGCTCGATCGGGCCGACATGGCGGCGGGGGGTGGGGAAGGAGCGGCAGGCGTCCAGGGGGAGCTGCGGGGCGGGCCTGGTGCGCAGGGCGACCCCGTCGGAGTCCTTCAGGGCCAGCCCGGGGACGGCCTTCAGCTCCGTCCCCGCCCGGAGCGCCTCCGCCAGCGCGACGATCGTCGACTCGCCCTCCCCGATCCCGGCGAGGTCCCAGCCCGAGTCCAGGACGTGCTGCGGCTCGGCCGTCGCGTGCACCCCGCCCGCGATGTGCAGGACATGATCGCCGTCGGCGAGGGCGCGGACGGCCGCGAGCTCGGCGGCCATCGCCTCGGCGTCGGGGGAGTAGAACGACCAGAGCACCAGGACCCGGTCCGCGCCCGGCTCGGCGATGAGGGCGGCGGTCTCCTCCGGAGTGGTCCCGAGACCGATCTCCACGGGCGTCCCGGCCTGTTCCAGGGCCGCGAGCAGGGCATGGATGCCGTAACTGACGGCCTTGCGGTAGCGGGCGACGACGCGGACGTTCACGCAGGGCAGCGTAACCGGCCCGTCCCCCGCCTGACCTAGATTGGGGAGATGACCGAGCTCAAGGTGCTGGGAGCCTGCCCGCTGGACTGCCCGGACGGCTGCTCGTGGGTGGTGACCGTCAAGGACGGGGTCGCCACGAGCCTGCGCGGCAACCCCGAGCACCCCTACACGCGCGGCGCGCTCTGCGTGAAGGTCAACCGCTGGCTGGAGCAGGCGGCGCTGCCGGAGCGGATCCTCCACCCGATGCGCCGGGTGGGGGCCAAGGGCGAGGGACGCTTCGAGCGGATCACCTGGGACGAGGCCCTGACGGAGATCGCCGGACGCCTGAAGGACATGCCGGGCGAGGCCATCTGGCCCTACTGGGGCACCGGGACGCTCGGCTACGTCCAGGGCGCCGAGGGGTACGCGGGCCAGCGGCTGTTCAACGTGCTGGGAGCCTCCCGGCACCGGTTCACGATCTGCTCGATCGCCGGCAGCGAGGGCATCAGGTACGCGATCGGGTCCTCGGCCGGGATCGACCCGGAGGACTTCGCCCTGGCCAAGCTGGTGATCCTTTGGGGGACGAACCCGCTGACCAGCGGCCACCACTTCTGGAAGTTCGTCCAGGACGCCCGGCTGAACGGGGCGCACGTCGTCGCCATCGACCCCGTCCGCAGCCGGACCGCGGCCCAGGCCGACGAGCATCTCGCGCCGCTGCCGGGCACCGACGCCGCCCTCGCCCTCGGCCTGCTCCACGTGGTCCTCGCCGAGGGCGGCCAGGACGAGGAGTTCCTGCGGGAGCGCACCGTGGGCTGGGCGGAGTTCCGGGAGCGGATCATGGAGTTCCCGCCGTCGCGGGCGGCGGAGATCTGCGGGCTCGACGAGCAGGAGATCATCGGGCTGGGGCGGCGGATCGCCCGCACCCGTCCCACGGCGATCCGGGCCACCCAGGGCATGCAGCGGCACGCGGGCGGCGGGAACGCGCTGCGGACCCTGGCCTGCATCCCCGGCGTGACCGGCGACTGGGCGCTGCCCGGCGGCGGCCTGTCCTACTCGACGACCGGGCATGTGCCGGTGGACGTCCGGGCGCTGATGCGGCCCGACCTGCGGGCGGGGAAGCGGACGCGGGCGCTGTCGATGACCCGGGTCGGCGAGGCGCTGCTGGAGGCCGATCCCAAGGTCGAGGCGCTGTTCGTGATCGCGGCCAATCCGGCGGCGAGCGTCCCCGACCAGAACCGGGTGCGGCGCGGGCTGGCGCGTGAGGACCTGTTCACGGTCGTCCTGGAGCAGTTCCCCACCGACACGGTCGACTACGCCGACATCGTGCTGCCCGCGACGATGCAGCACGAGCACATGGACCTGAACGACGGGTACGGGCACCTGTACATCGCGCTCAACCAGCCGGCCGTCGCCCCGCCGGGGGAGTGCCTGCCGACGACCGAGACGTTCCGGCGGCTGGCGGCGGCCCTCGGGCTGACCGAGCCCGCCCTGTTCGAGACCGACGAGCAGCTCGTCGAGCAGGCCCTGGCCAAGACTCCGGGGGTGACCCTGGAGCTGCTGCGCGAGCGGGGATTCGCCCGTCCGGACCTGCCGAAGCCGTTCCTGCCGTACGCGGAGAAGTTCCCGACGCCCTCGGGGAAGCTGGAGTTCCGGTCGTCGTTCGCCAAGGCCAACCGGCAGGACCCGCTGGCCGGGTACGTGCCCCCGGCCGAGGTCGCCGACGAGGAGCTGGCGGCCCGGTTCCCGTTCGCGCTGATCTCGGCGGCGTCCCACCAGTTCCTCAACACCGTGTTCGGCAGCAATCCCGAGCTGCGGCGGCGCTCCGGCGGCCCCCGGGTGACGATCCACCCGGAGGACGCCGCACGGCACGGGATCACCGGCGGAGCCCGGGTGCGGATGAGCAACGACCGGGGCTCCTTCGAGGCCGTCGCGGTGGTCTCCGACGAGGTCCGTCCGGGCGTCGCGGCCTGCACGAAGGGCCACTGGGCGAAGCTGTCCGGCGGGGCCAACGCCAACGCCCTGGTGGCCGAGCGGGACGCCGACATCGCGGGCGGCGCGGTCTACCACGACACCCGCGTGTCGATCACCCCCTGCTGACGGCCGGGCGGCCGCCGGTCAGGAGCGGCTGAGCTCGTCGATGCGCTTGAGGTCGTCGTCGGAGATCGGCCCGGCCTCGAGCGCGACCAGGTTCTGGTCGAGCTGCTTCACGCTGCTCGCGCCGATGATCACCGAGACGACGCGCGGGTCGCGCAGCACCCAGGAGAGCGCGAGCTGGGCGAGGGTCTGGCCGCGCCCCGCCGCGACGGCGTTGAGGCCGCGCAGGATGTTCAGCCGGTCCTCGGTCAGCGCCGACTCCTTGAGGAAGTGGCCGACCGACATCCGCGACCCCGACGGAATCTCGCCCGACAGGTAGCGGTCGGTGAGCAGTCCCTGGGCCAGCGGGGAGAACGCGATCAGGCTGGTGCCGGTCTCGCCGACGGCGTCCATGACGGTCGTCTCGACCCGCCGGTCGAGGATGGAGTACGGCGACTGGTTCATGAGGATCGGCACCCCCAGCTCACGGCCGATCTCGACGGCCCTGCGGTGCTGGGCGTCGGGGTAGTTGGAGATCGCCGCGTACAGCGCCTTGCCCTGCCGGACGGCGGTGGCGAGCGCCCCGATCGTCTCCTCCAGCGGCGTGTCGGGGTCGTAGCGGTGGGAGTAGAAGACGTCGACGTAGTCGAGGCCCATCCGCTTCAGCGACTGGTCGAGGCTGGCCAGCAGGTACTTGCGCGACCCGCCGTCACCGTAGGGCCCGGGCCACATGTCGTAGCCCGCCTTGGAGGCGATGAACAGCTCGTCCCGGTAGGGCCGGAAGTCCTGCGCGAACAGCACCCCGAAGTTCGCCTCGGCGCTTCCGTAAGGGGGGCCATAGTTGTTCGCGAGATCGAAGTGGGTGACGCCCCGGTCGAACGCCCGCCGCAGCACGGCCCGCTGCACCTCGAACGGCTGACCGTCCCCGAAGTTGTGCCACAGCCCCAGCGACACCACCGGCAGCCGCACCCCGCTGGCCCCCGCCCGCCGGTACGTCATCCCCGAATACCGCTGCTCAGCCGCCTCATAAGTCATGATTCCTTACTATCACGGGCCGGAGCGGCGGACGGCCGTCGCCCGTCAGGGGCGGAGGGCCGTGCCGGCGGGCGCGACGGTGAGGCTGGCGCAGGCGGCGCCCGGCGGGCAGGTGGAGCCGCCCCACAGGAGCAGGTCCCGGCCGGTCCAGACCGTGGTGGGGAACTCGCGGTAGGGGGCGGCGGGCAGAGCGAGTCTCCGCCAGCGGTTGGCGGCGGGGTCGTAGAGGGCGGCGTGGCGGGAGCCGCTCCAGGTGAGGACGCCCTTGGGGGTGAGGACGGGGGTCCCCTCGGCGTGGACGGGCTTCGACGCCGGGATCCAGGTCCAGCGCCGGGCGGACGGGTCGTAGGACAGACCCCGGGGGCTCTCGGCGTTGAGGCCGGGCAGGAGCAGCCTCGTCCCGGTCCAGACCGGTAGCGCGAAGCCGTGCCCGGTCGAGGGGGGAGCGGGGAGGCGCCGCCAGGTGTTCGTCTCCGGGGAGTAGGAGACCGCCCTGGAGCCCGTCCAGCTCTCGGAACGGGCGAGGACGATCAGGTCGCGGCCGGTCCAGAGGGCGTCGGCGTCCCAGAAGGCGGCCAGCGGGGCGGGCGGGATCTTGCGCCAGGTACGGGTGGCGGGCGTGTAGGCGAGGCCGTCGGCGGATCTGCGGTCGCCGTCGAGGGTGCCCGACCACAGGAGGACCTCGGTGCCGGTCCACACCGCGACCGGGGTGCCGCGCGGGCCGGACGGGGCCTTCGGGAGCGGGGTCCAGGCGTCGGCGGCCGGGTCGTACTCGGCGCCGTCGGCGACCGGGGGACGGGTCTCGCCCGGCACCCCGGAACCGCCCCAGACGAAGACCGTGCGCCCGGTCCAGACGGCGGCGGGCAGGGAGCGGGCCGTCAGCGGCGAGGGGGCGATCTTCCGCCAGGTGTCGGTGTCCGGGGTGTAGGCGGCGCCGTCGGTGAGGGGGACCCCGAAGCGGGTGGGGCCGGTGCGCGCCCCCTCGCCGATGCCGCCCCAGACGACCATCTCGGTGCCGGTCCACGCGGCGATGTGGCCGACGCGTGAGGGCACGGGGGAGCGGGCGATCGTCCAGGAGGTCCCGGGGGCGTGGTCCGCGGCGGACGGCGGTGGAGACGACGGCGGCGGCGCCCCGCCGTCCAGGGAGGAACAGCCGGCCGGCAGGACGAGCAGCGCGAGCAGCGGCGGGATTCTGCGCATGGTCCAAGGACGCTACCGAGCCGCCGCGCCGTTGCACAGGGAGTCAGGCGGCCTCGTGATGGATGGGGCCCGTGGTGCGGGTGAGCGGGGTGCCGTCGCCGGACCAGCGGGCAGCGACGATCTCGGCGGCGATGCTGATGGCCGTCTCCTCGGGCGTGCGGGCGCCGAGGTCGAGGCCGATGGGGGAGCGGAGCTTCGCCAGATCCTCCGCCGGGACGCCCTGCTCGCGGAGGCGGGCCGTCCGGTCGTCGTGGGTGCGGCGCGACCCCATCGCCCCGACATAGGCGACGTCCAGGCGCAGGGCGAGTTCCAGCAGCGGGACGTCGAACTTCGGATCGTGGGTGAGGACGCACAGGACGGTCCTGGGGTCGATCCGCCCGGCCTCGGCCTCGGCGGCGAGGTAGCGGTGCGGCCAGTCGACCACCACCCGGTCGGCGGCGGGGAAGCGGCGGGCGGTGGCGAAGACCGGCCGGGCGTCGCAGACCGTCACGTCGAAGCCGAGGAAGGACCCGGTCCCGGCCAGGGCGGCGGCGAAGTCGATGGCCCCGAACACGATCATGCGGGGCGGCGGGGCGTAGGAGACGACCGACAGGGTGAGCTCGTCGCCGCGGCGCTCGCCGTCCATGCCGTAGTGAAGGGTGCCGGTCCGGCCCGCGGCGAGCATGCCGCGGGCGTCATCGGTGACGGCCTCGTCGAGCCGGGCGAGCCCCAGCGACCCGGACGTCCGGCCCGGCCACAGCACGAGCCGCCGGCCGAAGCGGTCGCTCCCGGCGGGTCCCACGCAGGTGACCACGGCCACCGGCTCGCCGGCGCCGACGGAGGCCACGATGTCGCCCAGCTCGGGAAAGGCGCTCCTGCTGACCCGCTCGACGAAGATGTCGATCATCCCGCCGCAGGTCAGGCCCACGGCGAGGGCGTCGTCGTCGGTGACGCCGTAGCGCTCCAGCGCTGGCGGCAGCAGCGGATCGGCCGCGATCTCGGTGGCGAGGTCGTACACCGCGCCCTCGACGCAGCCCCCGGACACGCTCCCGACCGCCTCGCCGTGCGGGCCGACGACCATCGCCGCGCCCGCCGTGCGGGGCGCCGACTTCCAGGTGCCGACGACGGTGGCGACGCCGACGGTCTCCCCGGCCTCCCACCAGGCGAAAAGGTCCTCCAGCACGTCACGCACGGGGCACGTCCACATCGGTTCCGTCGGCGACGTCGTCGCAGGCCACCCGCTCCGGCGGATGCCGCCGCAGGTAGGGCCGAGCGCCCACGTCGCCCTCCGCCAGTTCCGCCACCCCGGCCCAGTGATCGCGCCCGATCACCACCGGATGGCCCTGTTCCCCGCCGTAGGTCGCCACCCGCAGGGTCGCCGCGGTCGCGCCCGAGGCGAGCCGCCGGACGGCCGCGGGCGTGATCCCCGGCGTGTCGACCAGCAGGACCACGACCGCGTCCTGCCCGCCGAGCCCGCCGAGCCCGGCCCGCAGCGACGACCCCATCCCCGACGCCCACTCCGGGTTGACGATCCTCCTGACCCCCGGCAGCTCGATGACCTCGTCCGCGCCCGCTCCGAGCACGGCCACGATCTCCGAGCAGCCGCCGTCGCGCAGGGTCGCGACCGCCCGCCGGATGAAGGGCTCGCCGGAGGCGTCCGAGGCGAGGGCCTTGGGCATGCCGTAGCGGCGCCCGGCCCCGGCCGCCAGCAGCAGGCCTGCGACGCTCATGACCAGGACGCCTTCAGCTTCTTCAGCGCCTTCGCGGTCGGCGCCCCGTGCAGCCGGAACCTGGCCATCCCGCCGTCGGGGTAGATGTCGAGCCTGACCGCCTCGACGGCCCTGTCCGCGGCCACCCGGAAGCGGTGCCGGGTGTCGGGCTGGAGCCTCACCCGGGGCAGCAGCACGGTCCCGTCGGACGCCGTGACGCTCGCCCAGCCCGGCGCGTTCCCCTTGAAGTGCGAGGTGTCGAGCTCGACGATCTCCGGGACGCCCGGCTGGCCGAGCGCGATCTCGACCCAGTCGTTGCCGTCGTCGCGCCGCCGCCGGGTCTCCCATCCGCCGCCCATGTTCGCGGCGAGCCCGGGCAGCAGGAGCTGGCGGGGCGAGCCGTAGAACCGGTCGCTCCAGTCGGTGACCCGCCCGCCGACCTCGGCGCCCGCCAGGTCGAACACCCCGGGCAGCAGCGCGGGATCGGGCACGGCGACCCCGTGCACGCGCAGCCGGGCCACGCCACCGTCGGGGAAGATCCGCAGCCGGACGTGGGTGACGACGCCGTCCCCCGCGACGGCGAAGGAGTTCGCGGTGTCGCCCTTCAGCGCCGCCCGCTCGACCAGCGGGAACCAGTCGGCGTTCTTGAGCCGCTTGACCGAGGGGTACCCGCCGATCCGGCAGCCCTCCACGGACGCCGACGGCGGGTAGTTCCCGGTGAAGAAGGCGGTGTCGACGACCACACCCCGGACCACGCCGGGCGCGCCCAGCCGGATGTAGGCGGTGTCGTGGCTGCCCTTGCGGCGCCGCCGCGTCTCCCAGCCGTCGTAGACCTGGCCCTTCAGCCCGAACGTGTGCGGGCTGTAGACGGCCGGATCCGGGGTGAGCAGGTTCTCGCGTTCGGCGAAGAACTCGTCGTTGGCCGCGACGACCCCGCCGCCGAGGGCGCGTGAGGCCAGATCGGTCAGCTCGTCGAACGTGAGCTCGTCGGGCCGGAGATCATCGGGCCAGGTCTCGTCAGGCAAGCTGTTCTCCTCGGGTCAGGAAGCGGCCGCGCGGGACGTCGCCGGCCGGGACGCCGCGCAGCCAGGTCGTGTGGACGACACCGGTGAGGCGGCGGCCGTGGTGCGGGGTGACGGGATGCCTGTGGTGCAGGGACGCCCCGTCGACGGTGAACTCCTCGTCGGGGGCGAAGGCCACGAGGTCGGCGTCGGCGCCCGCCTCGATCCTTCCCTTTCCGGGGATCCGGGCCAGGCCCGCGGTGCCGGAGGCCATCCAGCGCACGACGTCCTCGAGGGTGAAGCCGCGGGCCCTGGCCTCGGTCCACACCAGCGGCAGGCCGAGCTGGACCGAGGCGATGCCGCCCCAGGCCGTCGCGAAGTCCCCGGCCTTGAGGTCGGGGGTGCAGGGCGAGTGGTCGGAGACGACGCAGGTGATCACGCCGTCGCGCAGCGCCTGCCAGAGGGCGTCCTGGTGGGCCTTCTCGCGGATGGGCGGGCAGCACTTGTACTCGGTGGCCGCGTCGGGCACGTCCTCGGCCAGGAGGGTCAGGTAGTGCGGGCAGGTCTCCGCGGTGATCCGCACCCCCTCGGCCCGCGCGGCGGCCAGCAGCGGCAGGGCGTCTGCGGCGGCCAGGTGCAGGACGTGCGCCCGCGCCCCGGTCCTGCGGGCGATCTCGATGACGGTCGCGACGGCGCTGGCCTCGGCGACCGGCGGCCGGGAGGAGACGAACTCGGCGAAGGTCGGCGCCCGCTCCGGCGACGACACGTGGACGGGATCCTCGGCGTGCACGATGAACAGGGCGTCGACCGCGCGGAAGGCGGCCTCGAGCCCGGCGGCGTCCAGCGGCGGGAACTCCGGGACGCCCGAGTCGATCAGGAAGCTCTTGAACCCGAACACGCCCTCGGCGTGCAGGCCCGCGAGGTCGCCGAGGTTGCCGGGGATCGCGCCGCCCCAGAATCCGACGTCCACGTGGCACTGCCCGGAGGCGGCCTTCCGCTTGGCCTCCAGCGCCGCCACCGTGACGGTCGGCGGCAGCGAGTTCAGCGGCATGTCGACGATCGTCGTGACGCCTCCGGCGGCGGCCGCCCGGGTGGCCGAGGCGAACCCCTCCCACTCGGTCCTGCCGGGCTCGTTGACGTGCACGTGCGTGTCGACCAGGCCCGGCAGCAGCGCCAGGTCGCCCAGGTCGGTGCCCTCGCTCTCGTACGGCAGCACCGCGGCGATCCGCCCGCCGGAGACGGCCACCGCGGCGGCCCGTTCGCCCTCGGGCAGGAACACCCGCCGCGACCTCAGGACCAGATCGTGCCCGCTCATGCCCTGTCCACCAGTTCAGCGTAGGGCTCCCGTTCCAGGGCGCCGCACTCCAGGCCCCTGCGCAGGAATCCGGCGAGGGCGCGGGCGGTGGCGGGTTCGTCGAGGAAGCCGGAGTCGGCGCGATCGAGCCAGGCCGACAGCCGCCGGGCGGCCAGCGGGGCGCCCGCGCGGAAGAAGGCGTAGTTGGCGGCGAAGCGCGTCGGGAGCTGGGCGGGGTGGAGGTCCCAGCCCTGGTAGTAGCCGCGTTCGAGGGAGCGGCCGACCAGGCGCAGGTGCAGCGCCCACGCGGCGTGGACGGCGTCGCGGTCGCCGACGGGCAGGATGTTCGTGGAGCCGTCGCTCAGCCGGACCCCGGTCCCGGCCGCGGCCACCTGCATGACGGCCTTGGCGTGGTCGGCGGCCGGGTGGTCCATGCTCTGGTGGTGGGCGGCGATGCCGCAGGCGGCCGAGTAGTCGTAGGTGCCGTAGTGCAGGCCGGTGGCCAGGCCTCCGGCGGCGTGGACCATCCGGGCGACCAGGGCGGTGCCGTCGGGGCCGAGGATCGACTGGGACGTCTCGATCTGGATCTCGAAGCGGAGCGCGGGGTCGAGCCTGCGGCACAGCGCGGCCATCGCCTCGACCTGCGCGACCGAGGTGACCTTGGGGAGCGTCACGACGAAGCCGTCGGGGACGCCGCCCAGGGCGTCGAGCAGGAGGTCGAGGGTGCGGATCGCGCGATGCCTGGTGGGGGCCTCGAAGCACTTCATCCGGATGCCGGAGAACGGTGCCGGCCGGGTGGCGAGGATCCCGGCGGCGCGGCGGGCCTCGGCGTCCTCGACGGCGTCGTCGCGGTGGCCGTAGCCGTCCTCGAAGTCGATCCTGAGGTCCTCGACCGGCTCGGTCCGCAGCTTGGCGGCGATCCGGTCGTGCAGGTCGGCGTCGTAGGGGAGGCCGTGCTCGTCCAGGGCGGCCAGGGCCGCCGCGCCCCACCGCGACGGCAGGTCCTCGGTGACCTTGTCGGCGGGCACGTAGACGGTGTGCAGCGGCTGCCGGCCCGGACGGTCGCCCGGGTAGCGGTCGGCGAGGGCGGCGTCCTCGGCGGCGAGCAGGCCGTCGAGCTCGTCGTAGACGGCGGGGCCGAGCATGCGCTCAGACCCCCGCGATGTGCTCGGGCCTGACCGGCACCCTGGTCAGGGCCGCCCCGCTGGCCGCGCGGATCGCCGCGACGATCGCCGGCGTGGAGGAGATCGTGGGCGGCTCGCCCACCCCCCGCAGACCGTACGGAGCGTGCGGATCGGCCAGTTCTAGCACTTCAACGGACATAGGCGGCATATCCATGATTGTAGGGAGCAGATAGTCCGTGAAGCTCGGATTGCGGACCTTGCCGCCGGAGACCTGGATCTCCTCCATCAGCGCGAGCCCCAGCCCCTGGGCGGTGCCGCCGTGGATCTGCCCGACCACGGCCGAGGGATTGATCGCCTTGCCGACGTCCTGCGCCGTGACGATCTCGACCACCCGCACCAGGCCGAGATCCACGTCCACGTCCACGGTCGCCCGGTGGGCGGCGAAGGCGTACTGGACGTGCGCGTCGCCCTGCCCGGTCTCGGGATCGAGGGCCTGCGTCGGCCGGTGCCGCCACTCGACCGTCTCCTCGATCGCCTCGTCCCCGAGCAGCGCGGCCATGACGTCCTCGGTGAGCGGATCGCGTCCGGGCGCGCCCCGCTCGGCCAGCCGGGCCCGGACGGCCTCGCAGGCCGCCCTGACCGCTCCGCCGGTCATGTAGGTCTGGCGGGACGCCGAGGTCGATCCGGCGCTCCCGACCCGGGTGTCGGACGGCGCGATCGTCACCTGCTCGATCCCGAGCTCGGTCCTGACGATCTGCGCCAGCACCGTGACCAGGCCCTGCCCGACCTCCGCGGCGGCGGTGTGCACCAGGACGGCCGGACGCCCCCCGACCATCTCCAGCCGCAGCCGGGCGGTCGAGTAGTCGTCGAACCCGTCGGAGAAGCAGATGTTCTTGATCCCGATCGCGTAGCCGACGCCCCGCACGACGCCCTCGCCGCGGGAGGTGTTGGCGGTGCCGCCGGGCAGGAAGTCCGCCCCCTCCGGGGCGGGCGGCGCGTCCCCGACGATCCGCATCAGCCGCTCGACCGGCGCCGGTCCCTCGACGAGCTGCCCCGTCGGCATCGTGTGCCCGGTCGCCAGCGCGTTGCGCACCCGGATCTCGACCGGGTCGAGCCCGCAGGCCTCGGCCAGCAGGTCCATCTGCGCCTCGTAGGCGAAGCACGCCTGGACGGCGCCGAAGCCGCGCATCGCCCCGCACGGCGGGTTGTTGGAGTAGATGACCTCGCCGTCCATGACCACGTTCGGGACGTCGTAGGGCCCGATCCCGAGGGAGGCGGCGTTGGCGACCACGGCACCGGAGGAGGAGGCGTAGGCGCCGCCGTCGAGCAGGATCCGGGCCTTCACGTAGACGATGCGCCCGTCCCGGCCGGCGCCGTGCTCGTACCAGAGCTTGGCCGGATGCCGGTGGACGTGCCCGAAGAACGACTCCTCGCGGCCGTAGACCATCTTCACCGGCCGTCCGGTCCGCAGCGCCAGCAGGCAGGCGTGGACCTGCATGGACACGTCCTCGCGCCCGCCGAACGCCCCGCCGACGCCCGACAGGGTCATCCGCACCTTCTCGGGCGGAAGCCCGAGGCAGGCGGCGGTCTGGCCGAGGTCGGCGTGCAGCCACTGGGTGGCGATGTACAGCTCGACGCCGCCGTCCTCGGCGGGCACCGCGAGCCCCGACTCCGGTCCCAGGAACGCCTGGTCCTGCATCCCGACCTCGTACACACCGCTGACCACCACGTCGGCGGCGGCGTCCGGGTCGCCCTTGCGGATCGGCACGGCCCGCAGCAGGTTGGGACGGCCGGCGTGGACCTGCTCGGAGTCCGGCAGCACGGCGGCCTCCGGATCGACGATCGGCGCCAGGACCTCGTACTCCACGGCGATCGCCGCCGCGGCGGAGGCAGCGATCTCCGGATGGTCGGCCGCGACGATCGCGATCGGCTCGCCCTGGTAGCGGACCTGGTCGATGGCGAGGACCGGCTGGTCGGAGTGCTCCAGCCCGTACAGCTTCGCGCCGGGCACGTCCTCGTGGGTCAGCACCGCGTGGACGCCGCTCATGGCCAGCGCGGCAGAGGTGTCGAGGCTCAGGATCCGGGCGCGCGGATGGGGGCTGCGCAGGGTCGCGCCCCAGAGCATCCGGTCGGCCCACAGGTCGGAGGAGAACGCGAACTCGCCGGTCGCCTTGAGCCGTCCGTCGGGGCGGACGGGCGAGCTGCCGATGCCCTCGGCGACGGTCGCGGCCAGGCCGGGATGCGCGGTCATGAGTCCCTCCAGAGACGGCGGCTGACCCGGGTCAGCTCGGTGGCGAGTGCGGCCTCGCCCGCGGTGAAGAGGGAGGCGTCCCGGACGATCTCGCGCCCCCCGACCAGCAGGGACGCCAGCGGGGCGGGCGGGCCGAACACGAGGGCGGCGACGAGGTCGGCGATCCCGGCGTGGCCGAGGCCGTCCAGGCGCCACAGGGCGATGTCGGCGAGCTTGCCGGGCTCCAGGGAGCCCAGGTCGTTCTCGCGGCCGAGGCAGCGGGCGCCGCCGATCGTCCCGATGCGCAGGGCCTCGCGGGCGGTCAGGGCCTCGGGTCCGCCGCGCAGCCGGGCCGCGAGCAGTGCCTGCCGCAGCTCGGGGCCGAGGTACCCGGCCTCCTGGGAGGCGGGGCCGTCGACGCCGAGGCCGACGGGGGCGCCCGCGTCGAGCAGCTCGCGGACGGGCGCGATGCCCGCGCCGAGCCGGGCGTTGGAGCTGGGGCAGTGGGCGACGCCGGTGCCCGTCGCGGCCAGCCGGCCGATCGAGGCCTCGTCGAGATGGACGCCGTGCGCCAGCCACACGTCGGGCCCGAGCCAGCCGAGCCGGTCGGCGTACTCGACGGGGGTGCAGCCGAACCGCTTGCGGCAGAACTCCTCCTCCTCGACGGTCTCGGCGAGGTGGGTGTGCATCCGGACGCCGCGGTCACGGGCCAGGGCCGCGGCCTCGCGCATCAGCTCCTCGGTCACCGAGAACGGCGAGCAGGGGGCGACGCCCACCTGGAGCATCGCGTCGGGGGAGGGGTCGTGGTAGCGGTCGACGGCGTCGGCGGTCGCGACCAGCGCGGCCTCGGTCGGCTCGACGACGTGGTCGGGCGGCAGCCCGCCCTGGGAGACCCCGAGGTCCATCGAGCCGCGGGTCGGATGGAACCGCAGGCCGATGCCCCGGGCCGCCTCGACCTGGGCGGCGAACAGGTCGCCGCCGTCGTGCGGGAAGACGTAGTGGTGGTCGGTGCTGAGCGTGCAGCCCGACAGGGCCAGCGCCGCCAGCCCCGCGCCGGTCGTGGCGTGGACGAGCTCGGCGTCGATCCGTCCCCAGGTCGGGTAGAGCTCGACCAGCCAGCCGAACAGGTTCCGCTGCTGGGCCAGGCCCCGCGTCGCCCACTGGTACAGGTGGTGGTGGGTGTTGACCAGGCCCGGGGTGGCCAGGCAGCCGGTCCCGTCGATGACGGTGCCGGCGGGGCCTTCGTGGCGGCCGGGGCCGACCGCGGTGATCCGGCCGCCCTCGATCAGGATGTGCCCGGAGGCGTACTCCGAGCCCTCGGCGTCGACGGTCGCGATCGTCGCGTTCTCGATCAGCGTGGTTCCGGGAGGGACGCTCATGCGCGGGACTCCCTGGCGGCCGTCCGGACGGCGTCCATGATCTTCTCATAGCCGGTGCAGCGGCACAGGTTGCCCGCGAGCGCCTCGCGGATCTGCGGATCGGTCGGATCGGGCGTGCGCGCCAGCAGATCGTGGACCGAGACGATCAGGCCGGGCGTGCAGAATCCGCACTGGACGGCGCCCGCCCGGACGAAGGCGTCCTGGACGGGGTCGAGGCCGCCCTCGCCGGACAGGCCCTCGACCGTCACGACCTCCCGGTCGATGGCCTGGCCCGCGGCGACCAGGCAGGAGGTGACGGCCGTCCCGTCGAGGTAGACCGTGCAGGAGCCGCACTCGCCCTGCTCGCAGGCGTTCTTGCTGCCCGGCAGCCCGAGCCGCTCCCGCAGCACGTAGAGGAGGGACTCGCCCTCCCAGACGTCGTCGGCGACGCGTTCGACGCCGTTCACCTTGCAGTTCACGCGCATAGGTCGCTCCAGGCCCAGGTCAGGGTGCGCCGTGCCAGGACGGCGAGGGTGTGGCGGCGGTAGGCGGCGGTGCCGCGCACGTCGTCGATGGGGGAGGCCGCGGCGGCGACCCGCTCCCCGAACTCGGCGAGCAGCGCGGGGCCGAGCGGGACGGGATCGTCCCAGGGCAGGTCGGCGGCGAGGTCCTCGGCGGGCAGCGCCCGCAGCGGGGTCGGCCCTGCCGAGCCGATGCCGGTGCCGACGGTGCGGGCCTCGCGGTCCACGGCGAGGGCGAAGGAGGCGACGGCGATGACCATCGCGTTCCTGGTGCCGATCTTGCTGAACTGCTGCGGGCCCCGCGCCGAGGGGACGAGGACGGCCGCGATCAGCTCGTCCTCGGCCAGGACGCTGCGCTTGGGCCCGGTGAAGAACGCGTCGATCGGGACGGTCCTGACCCCGCGCACGGACGCCAGCTCGACCGTCGCGCCGGTCGCCAGCAGCGGCGGATGGCCGTCGCCGGCGGGCGAGGCGGAGCCGAGGTTGCCGCCCAGGGTGCCCCGGTTGCGGATCTGCGGGGAGCCGACCGTCCGGGCGGCCTGCGCGAGCGCGGGCGCCCGCCCGGACAGCTCGCCGATGATCCGGGTGTAGGTGAGGCCCGCGCCGATCCGGACCGTTCCCTCGCTCTCCGACCAGGCCGCGAGCTCGCGGACCGGGGTGAGGTCCAGCAGCGCCGACGGCCTGCGCTTGCGGAAGTTCATCTCGACCATGACGTCGGTGCCGCCGCTGATCGGCGTGGCGTCGGGACGCTCCGCCTTGAGCGCCAGCGCCTCGTCCCAGGTGGCCGCCCTCAGGAAGTCCATCACTTCTCCCTCTTCACCGTTCCCTCGATGAGCCCGTAGGGCCGGTCCGCCGCGTAGTAGACCTCGTCGGGGTTGTCGAGCCCGAACGGCGACAGGTCGAACAGGAAGTGGTGCTTGTTCGGCAGCGACAGCCGGACCTCGGCGACCTCGGGGACGGTCTCGATCACCCGGCCGCCCATCGCGTACAGGGTCTGCTGGAGGGAGAGGCTGTGGGTCCCGGTGAAGGCGCCGGTGAGGGCGCCGGTGACGGCCGTGTAGGCGGCGTCCCAGTCGGCGTCGAGGCCGGTGAACAGCCATTCGGCGTTGACGTCGGTGGCCAGGATCCGGTCGGTGGTCTCGGCGAGGGTCGTGTAGCGGTCGCGGGGGAAGCCGTGGAACTCCGAGCCGGTGGTGTTCATCAGGGTGAGGCCGCGGACGCCGCCGACCACCTCGGCGCCGGCGGGGCCGAGCGTCACGGCGGCGGTGCGGACGGCGCCGCCCGAACGGGCGAAGGAGTGGTCGCCGAGCCGGTTCCAGGAGTACCGCTCGATGCCGACGCGGGCGCCGTGGACCGGCTCCTGGGTGGCGACGAAGTGCCGGGCCAGCAGCAGCCCGAACTCCTCGATCGTGGAGATCCCGTGCTCGCGGGCGAAGGCGTAGACGGTGTTCTTCTGCGCGTCGGTGGTCAGGACCTTGGCGTTGTCACCGGTCAGATGGGTGTCGGCGAGATCGCCCGTCAGCGACGTGCTGACGTTGAGGTCGATCATCTCGTGGCGGGGGCCGTCGCGGACCACGCGGACGAGACGGCACTCGGCCTTGCCGTAGGAGTTGTCGCCCAGGCTGAACGTCATCATGTCCCTCGGTAGGTGGTGTAGCCGAACTTGTTCAGCAGTAGCGGGACGTGCAGGTGGCGGTGGGCGTCGGTCACCTCGAACACGACCGTCACCTCCGGGAAGAAGGAGCCGATGCCCTGGTAGGCGGCCACGTCGAAGTGGAGGCCGTACCTGCCGGGGCCCCAGGCGTCGTTGGGGACCCAGCCGGACAGCCGGCCGTCGTCGTTGGTCCGGCCGGTCGCCACGGTCACCCAGCCGTCCTCGGTCCGCCGCCGCAGGGCGACGGGCAGATCGGCGGCGGGCTCGCCGCGGCAGGTGTCCAGCACGTGCGTCGACAGGCTCATGCCGTCACCAGCTTTCCGATCCGGAGCCGGGTGATCGCGGCCAGCTCGGCCCTGACGATCTCGCGCTCGGCCTCCTCTGGGTTCCCGAGCCGCTCCCGGGCCGCCGAGAGCATCTCCTCGGCGGTCCTTCCCGTGGCACGGATGAGGAACACATGACCGAAGCGATCTTCATAGGCCTTGTTGGCTTCTACGAACGCCGCCCGGTCGCCGTCCGCCGCCCCCGACTGCTCCCCGCGCGACCAGACCGCCTCCCGCGAGGTGCCCCCGGCCCGCTCCCCGATCCGGGGGTGGGCGCTCAGCGCGGTCTCGATCTGCGGCCAGGGAAGGGCGCCGACGGCGTCGGCGGCGGCCTCCTCCAACGCGGAGTAGTCGCTGTACGGGCGTCCGGCCGCCACCCGCTCCGCCCACTGCGGGGAGGCGCAGCAGGCCAGCAGGGCGTCCCGGGCCGCGGCCGCGGTCAGTGCGTCGAACTCCTCCAGCCTCATGTCCCCAGTCAAGCGAACACAGCGTCACGGAAGTACCGTGCGATGACCCTAAACCGAAACATTGCCGGGCTACCTTCCCTGTAGACAGCTACAAAGGAGGGTCCGGATGCGGCTACGTGACGTGCTGGAGCAGCCGGGGGCGAGGCTGCCGGTCCTCACCGGCGAGGCCGACCTCGACCGGCCGCTCAAGGCCGCCTTCACCACCGATCTCCTCGATCCCGGCCGCTACCTGACCGGCGGCGAGATGGTGCTGACGGGGCTGATGTGGCGCAGAGAGCCCGCTGATTCCGAGCTTTTCGTTTCAAGCCTGGCGAAGGCGGGCATAGCGGCGCTCGGCGCGGGTGAAGGTCTGGCCGGACCGGTTCCCGACGATCTGATCGACGCCTGTCGCCGCCATCGTGTACCGCTGTTCGCGGTGCCCGCCGACGTCTCCTTCCGGGCGATCACCGACCGGATCACGACCGTGCTCTGGTCGGAACGGGAGGTCGGCGCGCGCAGCCGGCAGCGGGGCCTGATGTCCGCGCTGGCCGACGGCGCCGACCTGGCCGAGGTGTGGCCGGACGGGTCCTGGGTCGTCACGGCCACGGGGCGCCTGGTCGCGGGGACCCCGCTCCGGGACGCCCCCAGGGTCGCCGCCGCGTTCCTGGCCGCGGCGGTCCTCCCCGCCCGGTGCCGGATCGCCGGCGTCGACCACCACCTGGACCGGCTGCCCGGCGGCGCCCGCTTCGTCGTCTGCGCCGACCCCGCCGACCTGGACGAGCTGGTCCCGCTCGCCGCCCTCGACCTGGCCCGCGAGGAACGCGCCCGGCAGGTCGAACGGCGGCTCGCCGCCCGGCTCGTGGAGACCCTGGTCGCCGAGGAGCCGCCGTCGGCCGCGCTCGCTGCGTGCGGTCTGGCCGCCGCCGGGACCCATCTGGTGCTCGTCGCCTCGGTCGAGGCCGCGATGCTGGACGAACTGGTGCATCCCGCCGAGGCCGCCGTCGCCGCCACCGCCGGGGGCTCCGTGGCGGTCGTCCCGGTGGACGACCCGGTCGCCTTCCTGGCCGCGCTCAGGGACCGGGCCGGGCACCTGGCCATCGCGGCCCCGCTCGCGATCGGGGTCAGCGAGCCGTCCTCGGCCCCGGGAGGGCTGGCGGGAGCGCTGACCGAGGCCGGGCACGCCCACGCCTACGCTTTGGAGCGGCCCGGCCGAGCCCGCGTCGTGAGCTGCGCCGAGCTCGCCTCCCACGACCTGCTCCTGGCGGCCCTGCCCGCGAGCACCCGCCGCGCGTTCGCCGAGCGGCTGCTGGCCCCGCTGGCCGCCTACGACGCCACCCACAGGGCCGACCTGCTCCGCACCCTCGAGGCGTTCCTGGCCTGCGACGGCTCCTGGACGCGTTGCGCCGCCCTCCTCCACGTCCACGTCAACACCCTGCGCTACCGGGTCAAGCGCATCTCCGACCTGACCGGCCGCGACCTCGACGCCTTCACCGACCGCGTCGACTTCCACCTGGCCCTCCGTCTCCGCGCCTGACCGGGCGCGGAGACGGGAGGCGCCTCAGCGGCGGGCCGGAGCCGGGCCGTAGCGGGCGAGGACGAACGCCTCGACGACCCCGATCGCCGAGTAGATGACCAGCGACGCCAGGGTGATCGCCACGACCGAGGACCACAGATCGTCGGATTCGAACGTGCTGACGTCCTGGAGCATCCGGTAGCCGATGCCCTTGCCGGTGGCGAGCCACTCCGCCAGCAGCGCCCCGATGATCGCCCCGGGGGCGGAGATGCGGGCCGCCGTGAAGAACGACGGCAGCGCCGAGGGGATCATCACCTTGCGCAGGGTCGTCCAGGTGGAGCCGCCGTAGGCGCGCACCAGGTCGGCCGCCTGCGGGCTGGCCGAGCGCAGGCCGAAGACCAAGGTCACCAGGGCCGGGAAGAACACGACGATGCCGACGATCACGGTGGTGCCGAGCAGTTCGCGCCCGAAGACCAGGGTGAGGACCGGGGTCATCGCGATCAGCGGCACCGAACGGACGATCATCGCGACGGGCAGGAACGCCTGCTCGACGGTCCGCGACAGCACGAACAGCATCGCGACGACGGCCGCGGCCACGAGCCCGGCGACCATCCCGGCCCCGGCGTCGGCGAGCGTGACGCGCAGGCCGTCCCAGACGACCGAGCGGTGGGCCCCGGCCTCCTCGGCGGTGAACAGGTAGGTCCACACGTCCCGCGGGCTGCGGATGACCATCGGATTGATCGAGAAGTACTCGATGAAGGCGATCCACGCGCCGAGCACCAGAGCCAGCGACACCCCGATGGACAGGAGCGTCCCGGAGACCCGTTTGACGATCATGATGTCCGCTCCCACGGGGTCGTCAGCCGGGCGACCAGGGCGACCACGCCGTAGCCCGCGCCGGCCAGGGCGCCCGCGACGAGCGCGACGCCCCAGGTGCGTTCGGTCTCCACCTGCTGCTGGGCGACGACCATGGCGAGGCCGAGTCCCTGGTCGATCCGGCCGAGGAACTCGCCGATGATCGCGCCGAGCACCGCCGACGGGGCGGCGATCTTCAGCGCGGCGAAGGAGGCCGGGAGCGCGGCGACGAGCCGGATCCGGATGAGCTGCTGCCACCGCCCGCCGCCGTAGGCCCGGACGAGCTCCAGGCTCGTCCGGTCCGCGGCCCGCAGCCCGGCCAGCACCCCGATCAGCGTCGTGAACAGCACCTGGAGGGCGGCCATCGCCACCATCGGGGTGTCGCCGTCGAGGACGATCGTGAGGATCGGGCCGACCGCGATCACGGGCAGGCAGTACGACGCCACGCCGATCTGGGTGATCACCCGCTCCAGCGGCGGCACCAGGACGACGACCGCCGCGAGCAGGATCGCGATCAGGTTGCCCCAGAAGAAGCCGCGCAGCGCCTCCCAGCCGGTGCCCCTGACGTGCGGTCCGTAGAAGGTCCAGCCGTCGGAGAACATCTTGGCGATCGTGCCCTGCGGCGTCGGGACGGCGTTCGCCGTGACGAACGCCGCCGCGACCTCCCAGGCGAGGACGATCCCGGCGAGCCCGCCGAGCCCGGCCAGCAGCCGCCGGTTCGCCAGGGGGCCCGCGGCCGGTGCGGTGAGGCCCGCGCTCATCCGAGCTCCGGCCCGAACAGGAGCTCGGAGAGCTTGTCCTGGTAGGCGTGGAACTCCTGGGTGCGCAGGACGTCGGGGGTGCGCGGGCGGGGCAGCTCGATCGGGACCTCGGCGATGATCCGGCCGGGCCGCGGGCTCATGACCGCGACCGTGTCGGACAGGAAGACCGCCTCGGAGATGCTGTGGGTGACCAGCAGCGTCGTGACGGCACGCTCGGTCCAGATCCTTTGGAGCTCCAGGTTGAGGCGCTGGCGGGTCATGTCGTCCAGGGCGCCGAACGGCTCGTCCAGCAGCAGGACCTTCGGCTCGACGACCAGGGCGCGGGCGATCGCGACGCGCTGGCGCATGCCGCCCGACAGCTGGGCGGGACGGGCCTTCTCGAACCCCTCCAGCCCGACGAGCTTCACGAGGTCGCCGATCTGGTTCTTCGACGGCCTGATCCCCGCGACCTCCAGCGGGAGCCGGATGTTGGCCGTGACCGTCCGCCAGGGCAGCAGCGCCGAGTCCTGGAAGGCGATGCCGAGGTGGTGCCGGTCCCGCGCGGCCGACGGCGGCTCACCGTGCAGCAGCGCCCCGCCGGACGTGGGCGTCTCGAGCCCGGCGAGGATGCGCAGGACCGTCGACTTGCCGCAGCCGGACGGGCCGAGAAGGGTGAGGAAGGAGCCCTGCGCGGTGCGCAGGTCGACGCCCTCCAGCGCGGTCATCGTCGTGCGGCCGAGCCTGAACTCCTTGGTGAGACCGGCGAGATCGATCCCGCCGGTCTTCTCAGCCTCAGCCGACAAGAGACGGGTCCTCCTTGTAGACCTCGGCGAGGATCGACAGGTCGAAGATCTGCTCGGCGGTCACCGCGGAGCCGGCGATCTTGAGCGTCTCGATGTTCTTGGCGAGCAGCTCGGGCGTCATGGTGAACAGGCCGTTCTTCTTCGTCTCCTCGGTGGAGATGAGGAGGTTCTCGTCCTTGGACTCCAGCGTCTGCTCCTCGGTGGTGAGGCCGAGGTCCTTGCCGTAGACCTCGGCGGCGAGGCGGGCGCCGAGCTCGGGGGTCTTGATGTTCTCCTTCCAGCCCCTGATCTCGGCGCGCAGGAAGGCCTTGAGGGCGGGACGCCGCTCCTTGATGGTCTTGTCGGTGACGATGTAGACCTCGCTGACCAGCGGGTAGTTCTGGTCGGCGAACAGGAACGTCTCCACCTTGTGGCCCTTGAGGCGCAGCGTGTTCGGCTCGTTGGTGACGAACGACATCCAGCCGTCGACGGTGCCGGTGGTGAGGGGGGTCGGGTCGAACTGGACGGGGACCTTGGTGATGCTCTTCGGGTCGATCTTGTTGGCCTTGAGGAACGCCGCCCAGATGGCCTCGTTGGTGGCCTGGACGCCGATCTTCTTGCCGATCATGTCCTGGGCGGACTTGATCGGCTTGTCGGCCATCGACAGGATCGCGAACGGGTTCTTCTGGTACTGGGCACCGATGATCTTCAGGGTGGCGCCCTTGAGGACGGCCGCGGCGAGCGTGTCGGGGGCGGAGATGCCGACCATCGCCTTGCCGCTCATGACGTCGGTCTCGGCGGGCGTCGCGGTCGGGCCGCCGGAGATCAGCTCGAAGCTGGTGAATCCCTCGGCCTTGTAGTAGCCGTTGGTGTCGGCGATGTAGGAGCCGGCGAACTCCACGTTCTTCACCCAGGAGAAACGGATGCTGCCCGCGCCGATCTCACCGGCCTTCGCCGGTGCGGCTCCCTTCTTCTCGTCGTCGCCGCAGGCGGCGAGCAGAGGGGCGGCCACGAAGAGGCCGGAGGCGAGCATTCCACCGCGCAGGAGCGCGCGGCGGTCGAGGTCGTATGGCACAGGGGGTCTCCGTTCGGGGTGAAATCCACGCTCACCGCCGACGGTAGGGAGGGCCTGTTGCGGCCACTGACCCCTCGGGATTGCCGAGGAGTTACCGAATTCTCACTTTTGTAGGCCTAAGCCCGATTCGACCGTTCTCGGGCCTCGGAATTCGTCGGATCGTTCAAGTAGGATCCCCCGTGATGAAGGATGTTCTCCTCGGGGCGAGGTTTCTCGGGCGCGGGCTGGCGTGGTGCGCGGCCCGGCCCAAGCAGTGGCTGTTCGGGCTGATCCCGGCGCTGGTCTCCATGATCCTGTTCACCGGGCTGCTGGTGCTGCTCGCCTACCGGGCCGACGATGTCGCCGGCTGGCTGACACCGTTCGCCGACGACTGGTCGAAGGGGGCCAGGGAGTCGCTGCGGCTGCTGACCGGGGTGCTGCTGTTCGGGGTGGGGGCGTTCCTCAGCGTCCTGCTGTTCACGGCCGTGACGCTGCTGATCGGGCAGCCGTTCTACGAGGCGCTGGCCGTCCGGGTGGAGGAGTCGGAGGGCGGGGCTCCGCCGGACCCCGGGACGTCACTGTGGCTGCAGATCGTCCGGGCGATCCGGGACGGGATCGTCCTCGCCGCGATCGCGCTGGTGTTCGCGGTCGTCTTCTTCGCGCTCGGGTTCATCCCGGTCGTGGGGCAGACCGTGGTGCCGGTCGTCGCCGCCTGCGTGTCCGGTTTCTTCCTCTGCGGGGAGCTGACCTCGATCGCCCTCGACCGTCGCGGGCTGGTGCGCAAGGAGCGGTTCGCGCTGCTCAGAGCCCATCGGGCCAGCACGGTCGGGTTCGGCGCCCTGACGGTCGTGATCTTCCTGATCCCGCTCGGCGCCGTGCTGTTCATGCCGGTCGCCGTCGCCGGGGCCACCCTCTACTCCCGGCACCTGTCGCCCTACCCGGCCAAGAGGCTTCTGCCGCCGGACGCGCCCGCCCCCTCCTGAACGGTCGCGCCGGAAAGGCCTGATCGCCTGGAAGGATGGACGTGTGCTGATCGGCGTTCTCGGAGTGCTCGACGTGCGGGACGCGGCCGGCGCCCGGGTCGAGATCGCCGGGCGGCGGCTGCGGACCCTGCTGATCCGGCTGGCCGCCGAGGCGGGCCGGCCCGTCTCCGCGGAACGGCTCATCGACGCCGTGTGGGAGGGGACGCCGCCCGCGAACTCCGCCAACGCCCTCCAGGCCCTGATGTCACGGCTGCGCGCGGTGATCGGGGCCGGCGCCGTCGAGTCCGGGCCCGGCGGATACCGGCTGGCCGGAGCCGAGACCGACGCCGCGGAGTTCGAGCGGCTCGTGGCCAGGGGGCGTTCGGCGCTCACCGCGGGGGACGCCGAGGCCGCCACGGACCTGCTCGGCCGGGCGCTGGCGCTCTGGCGGGGCCCGGCCCTGGCCGACGCCGGCGGCGCGGGGTTCGCCGAACCGTTCGCCGCCCGGTGGGAGGCGGCCCGGCTGGAGGCCGTCGAGGACAGGGCCGACGCCGAGATCGCGCTCGGCCGCGCGGCGGAGCTCGTCCCTGAGCTGGAGCCCGCGGCGGCCGCGCATCCGCTGCGCGAGAGCGTCCAGGCGCGGCTGATGCGGGCCCTGTACGCGGCGGGGCGCCAGGCCGACGCCCTCGCCGTCTTCGAGCGCACCCGCGAGGGCCTCGCCGAGGAGCTGGGCGTGGATCCGTCGCCGGAGCTGGCGGCCGTCCACCTCGCGGTGCTGCGGCGGGAGCGGCCGTCGGCCCGCCGCACCAACCTGCCCGCGCAGATCACGAGCTTCGTCGGGCGGGCGCCCGAGCTCGGCCGGCTGCACGACCTCCTGGTGCGCGACGGTGCCCGGCTGGTGACCCTCACCGGACCCGGCGGGGCGGGGAAGACGCGGCTGGCCTGCGAGGCCGCCGCCGGGCTCGACGACGCCGACGGGATCTGGTTCGTCCCGCTCGCCCCGGTGACGGCCGCCCTCGACGTGCCGCAGGCCGTCCTGACGGCGCTCGGGCTCGCCGAGACGCTGCGGGTCGAGCCGCGCGAGCGTTCGGCGCCGCTCGACCGGCTGGTCGACGTGCTGGAGAACCGGCGGCTCACCCTCATCCTCGACAACTGCGAGCACCTCCTCGACCCGGTCGCGGACCTGGCCGGACGGGTGCTGGCGGCCGCCGCCGGGGTCCGGATCGTCGCGACCAGCAGGGAGCCGCTCGGCATCACCGGTGAGACGCTCTGCGCCGTGCCCTCCCTCGCGCTGCCCGCCGAGGAGGCCTCCGCGCGGGACGCGGCGGGGCACGAGGCCGTCCGGCTGTTCCTGGACCGGGCCGCGGCGGTGAGTCCCGGCTTCGTCCTCGACGAGGAGACCACGGCGCCCGTCGTCCGGATCTGCCGCGCCCTCGATGGCATCCCGCTGGCCATCGAGCTCGCCGCGGCCCGGCTGCGGTCGCTGACCCCGGCGCAGATCGCGTCCCGGCTGGACGACCGCTTCCGGCTGCTCACCACCGGCAGCCGCACCGCCCTGCAGCGCCACCAGACGCTGCGCGCGGTCGTCGACTGGTCGTGGGAGCTGCTGACCGCCCGGGAGCGGGCCGTGCTGCGGCGGCTGTCGGCCTTCGCCGGGGGCGCGAGCCCCGCCTCGGCCGCGGCGATCTGCTCACCGGGCGGGGGCGATGGGAACGACGGGGACGACACCGTGGACGTGATCGCGTCGCTGATCGACAAGTCGCTGGTGATCGCCGAGGGGCGCAGCGAGGTGCGGTACCGGCTGCTGGAGACCGTCCGGGCCTACGCGCGGGAGAAGCTGGTGGAGGCGGGGGAGGAGGAGGCCGTGCTCGACGCGCACGGCGCCCACTTCCTGGCGCTGGCCGAGCGGACCGAACCGCTGCTGCGCGGGCACGACCAGCTCGTCGAGGCCGACCGGCTGGCGGCCGAGCACGTCAACTGCATAGCGGCGCTCCAGTGGGCGATCCGGGCGGAACGGGTGGAGCTGGGGCTGCGGTTCGTCGGCGCCCTCACCTGGTTCTGGATCATGCGGGACTACGAGGCCGAGGCCGGGCAGTGGGCCGTCGAGGTGTACGGGATGGTCGGGGACACGCCGCCGGAGGGGCTCTCCGAGGCGTACTCGATCTGCGTCTTCAGCGCGTCCATGGTGACGGCGATGCTCAGCGCGGAGGGGCCGGACCCGGGGAAGCTGACCGAGGGCCTGCGCGGGCTCGACCTCAGCGGCGGGCATCCCGCGCTGCACCTGATCGCCCCGCTGGCCGCGGCGCTGTCGGACGACTTCGAGGAGGCGGCGCGCCATCTCGACCGTGCCGTCGCGGAGCCGGACCCGTGGGTGCGGGGCGGCGCCCACACCTTCCGCGGCTATCTGGCCCACGCCCAGGGCGACCCGGAGCGCGCCGAGCGCGAGGGCCGGGAGGGCTACCGGCTCTTCCGGTCGGTGGGCGACCGCTGGGGCATGTCCCTGGCGTTGAACGGCCTGACCGATCTGGCGATGCTCCGCGGCGACCCGGCCGCGGCGATCCGGCTCTGCGACGAGGCGATCGGCTATGCGAGCGAGGGCGTCAGCCCCGACCTGGGCGCTCCCGGGCTGATCCGCCGCGGCCACGCCCGCGCCCTGTCGGGTGATCCGGAGGGCGCCCGCGCCGACCTGGAGCGGGGCATCCGGATGGCGGAGCGGATCGGGGAGCACGGTGACGTCGCCTACGGCAACGTCTGGCTCTCCGACCTGAGCCGCGTCGAGGGCGACCTGCCGGCCGCCCACCGCCACCTGGCCGCTGCCCTGGCCGCCATCGAGCCGGTCGAACGCCGCCTGGACCTCCAGCAGGCCACCGCGCTCACCCTCGGCCGCCGAGCCGCCCTCGCCGTCGCGGACGGCGACCTGCCCACCGCGGAGTCGTGGCTGCTCCGCGCCGAGTCCATCGACCCGGGGCTGCGCCGGACCTCCACCATCACCGCCCTCCTCGCGGACGTCCGGGCGGTCTTCACCCTGGCCCAGGGCGACCCCGTCACCGCCACCCGCCTCCTGGCCAGGGCCCGGACGCTCCGCGGCGGCCCCGACCCCACCGCGCCCGACCACCCCGCGACCCTCGAAGCCTGCCGCACCGCCCTCGGCCCCGCCTTCACGGCCCTCTACCCCTTCTGAGCGGAGGGCCCCCGCCGGGAGGGGGCGGAGGCGCGGCCGGAGGGCGACGGTGGTCAGGAACGGCGCGTGTAGGCGCGCAGGGCCAGGGGGAAGGCGGTGACGGTGAGGGCGGCGGACCACACGAGGGTCCACCAGAGGTGGTCGCCGAGGGGGGCGCCGGTGAACGCCCAGCGGAGGGTGTCGGAGAGATGGGTCACCGGGTTGACCTCGACCCAGGACTGGAGCCAGCCGGGCATCGTCGAGGTGTCGGCGAGGAAGACGCTGCTGCCGAACGTCAGGGGCATGACCCAGAGGAAGGAGATGCCCTGGACGGTGTCGGGGCTCGGGGCCGTCATCCCGAACAGCACCGAGATCCAGCTGACGGCCAGGAAGAACACGTAGGTGACCAGGACTCCGGCCGCGATGTTCAGCGGGGTGGTTCCGGTGAAGCGGAAGCCCAGCAGGAGGCCGAAGCCGAGCGTCACGATGACCGACAGGACGAACCGGACGGTCTCGCCGAGCACCGCGCCGATCAGGGGCGCGGAGCGGCCGATCGGGAGGCTGCGGAAGCGGTCGAAGACGCCCTTGTTGATGTCCTCGGCGAGGCGGGTGCCGAGGCCCATGGTCCCGAACATCGCCATCTGGGCCATCAGACCGGGCAGGAGCTGTTGGAGGTAGGAATGGGTGTCCCCGGCGACGGCGCCGCCGAACACGTACAGGAACAGGGTCATGAAGATGATCGGGATGAGGAGCGTGTCGATCAGCTTCTCGGGGGAGTGCCGGAGCTGGGTGACGCTGCGCCAGGCGAGCGTCAGGCCGTTGCGGGTGAGCTTTCCGGTGGCGGCGAACGGGCGGGGGCCCGCGGTGGCGACGGCGCTCATGCCGCGCTCCTTCCGGTCAGGGTGAGGAAGACCTCGTCGAGGCTGGGCAGGCGGAGCGTGAGCTCGGCGGCGACGATCCCCGCCTCGTCGAGCCTCCGCACGACGGCCGACAGGAGCGCCGGATCGTCGACGGGCGCGGTGACGGCGCCGCTGTCGCGGTCGACGTCGGCCCGGTGCCCGGTCACCTCGCCGACGATCCGCGCCAGCTCCTCCTCGAACCCGGTGACGGTCGCCCGGACGGCCAGCGTCTGCCCGCCGGTCTTGACCTTGAGCTCCTCGGCGGTGCCGGTGGCGATGACCTTGCCGTGGTCGAAGACGACGATGGAGTCGGCCAGCGCGTCGGCCTCGTCCAGGTACTGGGTGGTCAGCAGGACGCTGGCGCCGTCGGAGACCAGGCCCCGTACGGTCTCCCACACCTGCCCGCGCGCCCTCGGGTCGAGCCCGGTCGTGGGCTCGTCGAGGAAGACGACCTCGGGGCGTCCGAGGAGGCTGGCGGCCAGGTCCAGCCGCCGCCGCATCCCGCCCGAGTAGGTGCGGGCGGCCCGTCCCGCTGCGGAGGCCAGCGCGAACCGTTCGAGCAGCGTGTCGGCGCGCTCGCGGCTCTCCCTCCGCCCGAGATCCAGCAGCCGACCGATCATGATCAGGTTCTCGCGCCCGGTCAGCTCCTCGTCGACGGAGGCGTACTGGCCGGTGAGCCCGATCCGCTCCCTGACCCGCCCCGCGTCCTTGACGACGTCGAAACCGGCGACCCGGGCCGTCCCGGCGTCGGCCCTCAGCAGCGTCGCCAGCACCCGCACCGCGGTGGTCTTCCCGGCCCCGTTGGGCCCGAGCACCCCCACCACGCTCCCCCGGGGCACGACGAGATCCACCCCGTCGAGCGCCCGGGTCCCCCCGTACCTCTTGACCAGCCCTTCGGCCTCAATGATGTTCTCCATGCCCTCACGATGGACTCCCGGCCTGACACCTCCCTGATCCCGTCCTGACACCGTGTCCCGCGAGCTGAGGATTGCGCAGCACGATGGAGGCGTTGAGCGCGGTGGCGAACCCCGTCCAGGCCGCGTAGGGCACGAGCGCGAGCGCCGCCCCCTGGTCGACCCGCCAGGCCCGCCGTACCAGATCGGCGTTCGACAGGTTCAGCGCGACGATCTCGGCCAGCGCCCCACGGGGCCGCCGCGCGCCGAAGAACACCCCCGGCCATCCGGCGTTGAGCACGAGATTCACCCCGACCGCCCGCCCCAGGGCCGCCCGCTCCTTCCCCCGCGCGTTGTCGATGGCCCGGGCCGACCCCCAGGCGATCAGTCCGTACAGAGGCGTCCACACCACGGGAAACGCCCACCCCGGCGGCTGCCACCCCGGTTTCCGCAGCCCCCGGTACCACCCCGACCCCGGATCGGTGACGACCGCTCCCGCGAGGAAGGGATCGCCCGTCGGTGCGGCGGGTGCGGGCGCGGGTCAGTCCTTGAAGGTCGGGGGGCGGGATTCCTTGCGGGCTTTGATGGCCTCTTCGAAGTTGCGGGTGGTGAGGCGGACGAAGAGCTGGGCCTGGCCTTCGGCTTCCATGTGGGACTGGAGGCTGCCGGCGTCGAGGCTGGACCAGAGCATGCGCTTGGTGAGCTCGGTGCCGACGCGGCTGTAGGCGGCGATGCGGTCGGCCAGGTCGAGGCAGGCGTCCATGAGGTCGGGTTCGGGGAGGGTGCGGGAGACGAGGCCGATGCGCTCGGCTTCGGCGGCGTCGACGTCGCGGCCGGAGAGCATGATCTCGAAGGCGCGGCTCGCGCCGATGGCGCGGGGCAGGAGGTAGGACAGGCCCAGTTCGCTGGCGGTGAGGCCGTTGTTGATGCCCGCCGCGCGGAAGTAGGCCGCGTCGGCGGCGAGCCTGATGTCGGTGGCCATGGCGAGGCAGAGGCCGCCGCCGATCGCGGGGCCGTTGATCGCGCCGATGATCGGCTGGTGCGCCTTGCGGAGGGAGAGGATGACGTCGTCGAGGAGCTCCATCGACCTGCGGGCGATCGACGGGATCGTCAGGCCCTCGATCCCGGGGATCGGGCCCGGGCTCTCCAGGTCGGCGCCCGAGCAGAAGCCGCGCCCCGCGCCCGTCAGCACGATCACCCGGGTGTCGTTGTCGTGGCCGGCGCGCTCCACGGCCTCGCGGAGCGGGATCATCACCTCGAACGCCATCGCGTTCATCCGCTCGGGCCGGTTCAGCGTGATGCGCGTGACCCGAGGCCGCGGCTTGTCGACCACCACAAAGTCCATCCCGCGAGACTAGAACCCGTTCTAGTTTCTCCGCAAGGCCACCTCCCCGCCCTTCTCGCCGTCGCTCCCGGTGCCCTGCTCGGTGCTCAGCTCGGTGCTCAGCTCGGAGGCCGTGACACCGTCCCCGGAAGCCGCGTCGTCCTTCCCGGGGGCCGGGCGGGGCCTCGGGCGGGTGTGGCGGTAGGCGAGGCCCGCGACGAGGCCCCAGAAGGGGGCGCCGATGCCGAGGAGGGTGATGCCGGAGGCGGCCACGACGAAGGTGATGACGGCCTCGTCGCGGGTGGCGGGGGCCTGGACGGCGGCGTGGAGCGACGACGCGAAGGCGGCCAGGAGCGCCAGCCCCGCGACGGTCTCGATGAGGAGGGGCGAGGTGAGGAGGGTGACGGCCAGGCCGGAGGTCAGGCCCAGGAACAGGTACATGACGCCGCCGGTCACCGAGGCGATCCAGCGGCGGTCGCGGTCGGGATGGGCGTCGGGGGAGGCGGCCAGCGCGGCCGTGATCGCCGCCAGGTTGATCGCGTGGCCGCCGAAGGGCGCGCCGATGACGGTCCCGGCTCCGGTCGTGGTCAGGATGGGACGCAGCGGCGGACGGTAGCCGTTGGCGGCCAGCACTCCCATCCCCGGCACGTTCTGGGACGCCATCGTCACCACGAACAGCGGGATCGCCACCCCGGCCAGGGCGCCCATCGAGAAATGCGGAACCGTCGCCGTCAGCGACGGCCAGGACAGCGGCCCGGGGGAGCCCGTCAGCACGATCGCGACGGCCGAGACGCCCAGGGCCGCGGGGATCGACCAGCGCCGGGTCCGCTCGAACCGGGCGAGCACCGCCCAGGTGAGGACGATCGGAAGCGCCGCCTCCGGAATCTCGGCGACCGCCTTGACCGGCGCCACGCACAGCGGGAGCAGCACCCCGGCCAGCATCGCCGACGCGATCGGCACGGGGATCGCCGCCAGTGCCCGGCCCAGATGCCGCGACAGGCCCGCCAGGACGATCAGCACCCCGGTCACCGCGAAGGCGCCGAGCGCGTCGCGATAGGCCACCCCGTGCACCGTGACCAGCAGCGCCGCCCCCGGCGTCGACCACGCGGTCGAGATCGGCATCCGGTACCGGAGCCCCAGCGCGATCGCCGCGACCCCCATCGTCACCGACAGCACCAGCAGCCCCGATGCCGCCTCCCGGTCGCTCGCCCCGACCGCCCGCAGCCCCGCGAGCACCACCGCGAACGAACTGGCGAACCCCACGACGGCCAGCACGACCCCCGCCATCACCGGCTGCACCACCCCGCCACGCGGCGACCCGGACGGATCGCCGGATCCGGCCCCGCCGGATCCGGCAAAGCCGGACGGCCGGGGGCCGGGCTCGACGGCCTTGGTCTTCTTCCGCACCGGCCCTCCTCTCATGGTGTTCCGTAAATGGAACGATAACCCGGCGGCGGGTGTTCCGCAAACGGAACGGGAGGGGGCAGACTAGGGGGCATGGAGTCGGTCGTCGAAGAGGGTTTCGCGGAGCGGATCGGGCAGCGGGTCCGGCGGCTGCGGAACGAGCGTGGCCTGTCGCTGTCGGAGCTGGCGCACCGGGCGGGGGTGGGGAAGGCGACGCTCTCGGGGGTCGAGGCGGGGACCAGGAACGCGACCCTGGAGACGCTCTACGCCATCGCCGCCCAGCTCGAGGTCCATCTGGCGGCCATCGTGGCCGAGCCGGGAGGTCCCGCGGAGCCGGTGGACATCGTGGCGGGCGACGCGGTCTCCGGCACCCTCCTGGAGACCTTCGAGGACCCCGGCTGGATCACCGAGCTCTACCGCCTGCGCATCCGCCCGGGGCGCGTCCAGTTCTCCCCGGCCCACCCCACGGGCGTCACCGAGCACCTCACGGTCTTCTCCGGCACCGCACGCGTGGGCCCCGAGGGCGCCCCGGTCACCGTCCCGCCGGGCGGCCACGCGGTCTGGGCCGCCGACGTCCGCCACATCTACGCGGCGGAGACCGAGGAGGAGGTCCAGGCCTCCCTGGTCATCAGGTATCCGCGTCCCGACCCACCCACCGGTCCGGCGGGGCCGTCCGATGTGTAACGATCGAGAGCAACAGTACAAAGGGGGACGGAAGTGGGCATCATCTCGCCGGGATTCGGTGGCAGGCGGCGTGCCGACGACGGCAGGCTCCCGCCCGGCCAGTACCTGACCGAGGACTTCCCCGTCCTCACCGCGGGCCCCACCGAGTTCGTCGGCACCGACCGCTGGGAGCTCAGCGTCGTCACCGAGACGGGCACCGAGCACCGCTGGTCGTGGGCCGACCTCATGGCCCTGCCCGCGGAGACCCCGACGGTCGACATCCACTGCGTCACCAAGTGGACCAAGCTCGACACCACCTGGACGGGCGTCTCCCTCGACGTCCTCCTCGAAGACGTCGAGACCGCGGCCGACTACGTCATGGCCGAGTGCTACGGCGGCTACACCACCAACCTGCCGCTCGACGATCTGCTCGACGGCAAGGCCTGGATCGTCCACAAGTTCGGCGGCGAGGACCTCCCCGCCCGCCACGGAGGCCCGGCCCGGCTGCTCGTCCCGCACCTGTACTTCTGGAAGTCGGCCAAATGGCTGCGCGGCCTGCGCATGATGGACCAGGACGAGCCGGGCTTCTGGGAGACCGCGGGCTACCACACCTACGGCGACCCGTGGCGCGAGCAGCGCTACTGGGGCGACTGATGGTCCGCAGGCTCGCCTGGCTGCCCGCCGAGCTCGTCGGGCGGAGGACCGAGACGGCCTCGGCCGTCACCCTGGACTTCGACGTCCCCGGCTGGCCGGGGCACCTCGCGGGCCAGCACGTCGACATCAGGCTGACCGCAGAGGACGGCTACAGCACCCAGCGCAGCTACTCCCTGGCCGAGCCGGGCAGGGTCGCCCTGACCGTGCAGCGCGTCACCGGCGGCGAGGTCTCGCCCTATCTCGCCGACGTGCTGAGGATCGGCGACACGATCGAGCTCCGCGGCCCCGTCGGCGGCTACTTCGTCTGGCGGCCGTCCGAGACCCGTCCCGTCCTGCTCGTGGGCGGCGGCTCCGGGGTCGTCCCCCTGGCGGCGATGATCAGGGCGAGGACCACCGGCGTCCCGTTCCGCCTGGTCTACTCCGTGCGGAGCCCCGAGGAGCTCCTCTACGCCTCCGAGCTGCGCCGCCCGCCCGGCGGCGTCGACGTCACGACCATCTACACCCGGCGCGCCCCCGAGGGCTCACCGCGGGCTCCCGGCAGGCTGACCCCGGCCGACCTGGCCGCCCACGGCTGGCCCGCCGACTTCGAACCCGACTGCTTCGTCTGCGGCCCGACGGGCTTCGTCGAGGCCGTCACCGGAATGCTGATCGCCCTCGGCCACGATCCGTCCCGGATCAGGACCGAGCGCTTCGGCCCGAGCGGAGACTGACATGCCAGAAGAGCACGCGGAACCCGAATACACCGACGGCAACGCGCTGGCGGGCCCGCTCGGCGAGGTCTTCGCCGTCGATGTCACGGCGGCGGTCGGCCGGTGCGCGCACTGCGGGCTGACCGGCGCGATCGCGGCCCTGCGCGTCTATGCCCGGACCGCGGGCCTGGTGGGCCGCTGTCCGGGCTGCGACGGTGTGGTGATCAGGCTCGTCCGCGGCCCGGCCGAGGCCTTCCTCGACCTGTCGGGCGCGTCCGTCCTGCGCGTCCCCCTCCCCGAGGGGTGACTACTTCCTGCCGTAACGCTGGTTGAAGCGCTCGACGCGGCCCGCGGTGTCCACGACGCGGCCCTTGCCCGTGTAGAACGGGTGGCTCTCGGAGGAGATCTCGGTGTCGATCACCGGATAGGTGTTGCCGTCCTCCCACTCCACGGTGTTCGCGCTGGTGGCCGTCGAGCGGGTGAGGAAGGCGAAGTCCGCGCTACGGTCCCTGAACACGACCGGACGGTACTCGGGGTGAATGGTGTTCTTCACAGCGGCTCCTTTCGTTTCCTTCGGCCCGTACAGCAACCGGCGGCGCCCGTTAATTCCCCTGCTGGGAGCCCGCTTCCAGGACCCGCGCGGCCTCTCTTCCCGCGGCCTCGTTCCGCACCCCGGCCCGCGATCCGGCGAGCTTCGCGGCGATGTGCTCCGCGACGGTGATCGGCGGATACTTCGCCCCGTCCCCGGCGCACGAGGGCAGCGTGGAGATCACGGCGTCGAGGTCCCCGTCGTGGAAGTAGGCGGCCGAGCGCCGCCGTTCGATCGTCCCGCCGACGATGGGCGGCTTGACCCGGTGCAGCGTCGAGAGCCACCGCTCGTTGGTCCACCGCGCCATCAGATCCCCCAGGTTGACGAGCAGCGCCCCCGGTTCGGGCAGGACGTCGTGCCAGATCCGGTCGGGCCCGAGCACCTGGAGCCCGGGGACCCGGTCCGCCCACAGGACGGTGCAGATCCCGTAGTCGGTGTGCGGCCCCATGCCGGTGAGGTCGCCGTCCAGGTCGCCGTCCAGGTCGACCCGGCCGGGCGGGAGGGCGTAGTTGTTCATGCGCAGCACGTCGAGGGAGTGGCCGGTGAAGGCGTCGAAGAAGCCGGGCTCCAGCCCCAGCGCGTCGGCGAAGATCGTCGTGAGGGTCCCGGCGACCCGGGAGGCCTCGGCGAAGTAGGCCTCGACGGCACGCCGGTAGCCGGGCAGCGGCGGCCAGATGTTGTCGGCGTAGTCGTCGGCGGGCAGATCGAGGTCCGGGTGCGCCGACGCGGGGACGCCCACGTTGAACGCCTCGAAGAAGTCGTTCATCCGGCCGGCCGGTTCCACGCCGAGGGAGAGCGAGAGCGACTCGCTCTTCGGCGCCGTGTACCCGCGGTTGATCCGCGGCGGGGCCGTGTACCCCTTCTTGACGTCGAGGGGCAGCCCGAAGAAGGAGTCGAGGGCGCCGCCGAGGGCCTCCAGCACCGGCAGCGGGATCCCGTGCCCGGTGATCTGGACGAACCCGATCTCCGAGCAGGCGGCGTCGAAGGCGGCGGCCGTCGCGGCGGACGGTTCGCCGCGCACGTAGGAGGAGATGTCGACGACGGGAACGGCGAAGGTCATGAGATCTCCTCGAGGAGCGAGCGGGCGCGGCGGCGCAGGCCGTCCTTGCCGGAGTCGTCGAGCCAGCAGGCGTCGATCGCGGTGAAGGTGAAGTCCGCCAGGTCGCGGGCGGTGTAGCCGAGGGCGCCGGCCAGCACGACGAAGTCGTTGGTCGGATCGGTGCCGAACATCGGCGGATCGTCGGAGTCGATCGTGATGCGCAGTCCGGCGCGGCGCATCCGGTCGATGAGCTCGTGCGAGCCGTCGCCGCCGCCGGAGTAGCGGCCGATGTCGGAGCTGACCGGGGTGCAGGTGAAGGCGATGCCCTCGTCGACGCAGCGGCGCAGGACCGGCGGCGAGGTGACGACGTGGTAGCCGTGGTCGACGCGCGTGCAGTGCAGATCGTCGAGGAGGATCTCGATGTGGCGGGGCGGGCCCGACTCGGAGTGGGCCGTGCGGTTCAGCCCGGCCCGCTCGGCCCTGCGGAACGCGGTGGCGAACAGGCCGGGCGGCCCGTTGACCTCCTCGTAGTCGAGGCCGATGCCGACCACCTCCTCGGTCCGGTGCTCGATGACCGTCTCGACCAGGGCCTCGGCTTCGCGGGCCGAACGCTCGCGGTGCAGGGCGACGATCACGCGGCTGTCGATGCCCCGGTCGGTCAGCGCCTCGCGCATGCCCGCCCGGACGCCCTCCATGATGGTCGCGTAGGGGACGCCCGGATGCGACGCCGGGCTGACGAAGATCTCCCGGTAGAGGACGGTGTGGTCGGCGCCGCCGAGCGTCAGGGACTCGTAGGTGACGCGCCGGAAGTCGTCGGCGTCGCGCATCGCCGAGCCGATGACGTCGTACACGCGCAGGAACTCGCCGAGGCTCTCGTAACTGGGGATGTCGTACAGGGAGCCGGCGTCCCTCGGCAGCGGCACACCGTGTTTCCGGGCGAGCTCCACCGCGGTCGCGGCCCGGACGGAGCCGGTGAGATGGCAGTGCAGGCTCACCTTCGGCAGACTCCGCGCGGTCTTTTCGGTCACCGCGGGACCGTTCTTCGGGGCGGCCGGATCAGTGGTCACGGGTTCACGGTGGGCCGGGGCCGTGTCCCGGGCATATGGGGCGCGTTACGGCCCGGTAAATGGTCGAGGGTCAGAGCCAGCCCATGTCGCGGGCGGTGTTGGCCGCCGCGACCCGGGTGGACTCGCCCAGCTTGGTGATCGAGGTGGACAGGTAGTTGCGGACCGTCCCCTCGGTGAGATGCAGGGCCGCGGCGATGTGCTGGGTCTCCCTGCCCGCCGCCACCAGCCGCAGGATCTCGCGCTCGCGGGGGGTCAGCGGGTTGTCGCCCGCGGCCATGGCGGTGGCGGCCAGGTCGGCGTCGAGGTAGCGGCCGCCGGCGTGGATCTTGCGGAGGGCCCCGGCGAGGACGTCGGCGGGGGAGTCCTTGGCGACGAAGCCGCGGACCCCGGCCGCCATCGCGCGCCGCAGGTATCCGGGACGCCCGAAGCTGGTGAGGATGCACACCGCCGGACGCGGGCCCGCCCGGTGCAGCCGCTCGGCGAGCGTCAGGCCGTCGAGGTCGGGCATGTCGATGTCCAGCACCGCGATGTCGGGATCGTGGGTACGGACGGCCTCCAGCACCTCGCCGCCCCGCCCGGCCTGCGCGACGACCTCGAGATCCGGCTCGAATCCCAGCAGCGCCGCCACCGCGCCCCGGATCAGGTGCTCGTCGTCGGCGAGGAGGATCCGGATCACGCCAACGACTGTACGGGCACGAGCGGGAGCTCGGCGACGACGGCGAAACAGCCGGGCTCCTCGGGACCCGCGCTGAGCCGCCCGCCCACGGCCTCGACCCGGCTGGACAGCCCCGCGAGGCCGTCACCGGGGCCGTCATCACCGGGGATATCACCGGGGGCCCGCCGCGGGACGCCGTCGTTGCGCACGGTCAGCGTGACGGCCGAGGCCGTCGTCACGAGGGTGATCGAGCAGTTCCGGGCGCGGCTGTGCTTCAGCACGTTGGTCGCGGCCTCCCGCACGACCCAGGCGAGCACCGTGCCCTGCTCGGCGGGCAGTTCCGGCGGGACGGCCGGGAAGTCGCAGGCCGTCCCCGCCGCGGCGAGCACGCCCCCGACGCTCACGAGTTCCCCGTCGAGCGAGGGATCGCGGTAGCCGCGGATGGTGGCGCGGACCTCGCGGAGGGCGGACCGCGCGGACCGCTGGACGTCCCGCAGCTCCTCCTGGGCCCGCCCGGCGTCGACGGGCACGACCCGGATCGCCAGCTCGGTCTTGACCGCGATCAGCGAGAGCTGGTGGCCGAGCAGGTCGTGCAGGTCGCGGGCGATCCGCAGCCGCTCCTCGGTGACGGCGAGACGGGCCTGCGACTCCTGGGCGATCTCGGCCTCGCGGAGGATCTCCATCAGCCACTTGCCGCTGAGGTAGGTGAAGGCCGACAGCCCCGTGACGATCGCCAGCAGGAGCGTCGTGACCGGCCAGGAGTACCAGCCGACGTCGTCGCCGGTCAGGGTGACCGGCAGCGCGGTGAAGGCCGCGGTCGCCGCGCAGAGCGCCGCCACCTGACGGGTCGAGCGGAGCGCCAGCGACGCCGCGGCCGCCCAGAACGGGGCGACCATGAACCAGCCGGGGCTGAGGAACATGACGAGCGTCAGACCGGCGGCGACGACCCCGTTCACCACCACGTCCCGGACGGCCGCCGTCCCCTGGAGCCCGTCGCGGGTCATCCGCTGGATCCGCCAGAGGAACCAGAGGGCGAGCCCGGTCAGCCCGGCCGCGACGGCGGGCCCGGCCTTCGCGGAGAGGTCGAGCGCGCCGAACCCGAAGGCGAGCCCGATCGCCACCGCGGTCAGGTCGTAGGTCCGCAGCAGGATCTTCCGGGCCCTGGCGAACCGCTCGGCACCGTCGTCCACCGGATCTCCTCTCAGCCGTCGCGCCGGGGTTCCCACCGGAACCAGCGGCGTGCCATCAGCGCTCCCAGCCCGGTCCAGGCCAGCAGGGTCAGCAGCGGGATCGCGCACGCCGCCCAGGCCCCGGCGGAGCCCAGCGCGTCCCGGCCGCCGCCGGTCGTGTAGTCACGGCCCAGCCACGCCGTCCTGGTGATCTCCACGACGGGGGTCAGCGGCATCGCCCCGGCCGTCTGCCGGACGGCCTCCGGCAGCCCGTCCAGCGGGAACAGGAAGCCCGAGGCGGCGATCGACACCAGCAGGATCGGCGCGGCCGTCCACTGGATCGCCTCGGCGTTCGGGGTCAGCCCGGACAGCGCCAGCGCCAGCAGCGAGAACACCACCACCCCCAGCGCCATCCCCGTGAGCAGCAGCGGAACATCACGGGGTGCTCCACCGTCCAGCCCGGCGACGATCACCACCATGATCGCCCCCGCCTGCACCGTGTACAGCAGCCCGGCCCCGAGCATGCTCGCGCCCAGTATCTCCCGGTCGGACAGGGCGCTCGTGCGCAGCCGCCGGAGCGTCCGCTCCTCGCGCCGCGCGGTCAGCGCCGAGGCGAGGTTGAACAGCACGGCCGCCAGCAGGAAGAACCCGATGTCGCCGGTCGCGGCGTAGAGCGGCACGGGCAGGCCCGCGGTGGTCACGCCGCCCTGGTCGCCGACGGTCAGCGAGACCGCGAAGAACAGCGGCACCCCGACCACCGAGAACACCGCCATCCTGTTGCGCCACAGCAGCAGGTAGTCGAGCCGGATGACGTTCAGCACCTCAGACCCCCTCGGCGATCTCGAGGAACACGTCCTCGAGCGATCCGCCCCGCACTTCGAGCCCGGCGAGCTCGATCCCGTTCCCCGACGCCCACCGCAGCAGCTCGCCGAGCCCGTCCTGGACGCTTTCCACGAGCTCATAGCCCACCCGCCCGCCGCCGGTCTCGGGCGCCACCCCGCCGATCACCGGCGGCTCGGCGGCGGGCAGCGGCCGGAACGTGACGCGCGCGCCCCGCCGCGCCAGCACCTCCGCGACGGTCCCCGCCACCCTGATCCGCCCGGAGTGCATGATGGCGACCCGGTCGGCGAGCTGCTCGGCCTCCTCCAGGTAGTGCGTGGTGAGGACGACGGTCGTCCCCTGGTCGCGCAGCCCGCGGACGATCCGCCAGATCTCCTGCCTGGCCTGCGGGTCCATCCCCGTCGTCGGCTCGTCCAGGAAGACGATCTCCGGCCGTCCGGTCAGGGCGAGCGCCAGGTCGAGCCGCCGTCGCTGCCCGCCCGAGAGCTGCCGGACCCGCACCCCGGACCGGTCGGCGAGCCCCGACAGCTCCAGCACCTCACGCTGCGTGCGGGCGCCGCGGACCAGCCCGCGCCACGCCCGGACGGTCTCCCCGACGCTGAGGTCGGGGAACAGCCCGCCGTCCTGCATCATCACGCCGAGCCGTGCCCTGATCCGCCGCCGCTCCCGGTGCGGATCGGACCCCAGCACCCGGACGCTCCCCGCCCGTCCGGGACGCAGCCCCTCGACGGTCTCCAGTGTGGTCGTCTTCCCCGCCCCGTTCGTCCCGAGCAGCGCGAACAGCTCCCCGCGCGCCACCGCGAAGGAGACCCCGGAGACGGCCTCGAAGCTCCCGTAGCCCTGCCTGAGGTCCTCGACCTCGATCACGCTCTCCATGCCTCCAGCGTGGCCGCGGCGACGCCGTCGAGGTAGAAGCACCTGACACCTCGATCGCATGACACCTGTCATGCCACAGACCCGGCACCGAAGGTAGCGCCTCTGTCACCATGGGTGAATGTTCTCCGCGCTTCTGCTGGCGGCCTCGGCCGCTCTTTCCCCGGCCGCCGTCCCCCTCCCGGCGGCCCCGCCGCCCCCCTGCGCCCGGCACCTGTGGATCAGGACCTTCGACGGCTGGGCCTGCCCCCCGCCCCGCACCCCCCTCCACCGCTGCCCGCCCGCGGGCGTCCTGATCCCGTCCTTCGCGGCCGGCACCCACTGCGGTCTCCACCGGCCCTGAGACTCAGTTCTTCCGGGCCAGCCCGGTGTAGTGCAGCCGCTGGCCCACCGTCAGGTCGGCCGAGACCGGGGCTTCGGGGTGCCAGTGGGGATTGGGGACGACGCCCGGTTCCAGCAGCTCGTAGCCGTCGAAGAGGGCCGTGATCTCGGCCGGGGTCCGGAAGCGCCCCGAGCCGAGCAGCCGCAGGAACTTCTCCTCCAGCGGGGCGGTGACCTCGGGGTCGAACGCGCAGAAGTGCGTGACGAACACGTGGCTGCCGGGCGGGACCGCGGCCATGTAGGCGTCGAGCAGGCCCTTGGGGTCCTCGTCGTCGTGCAGATGGTGCAGGATCGCCACGAGCATCACCCCGACGGGCTCGCCGAGGTCGATGAGCCGCTTGACGTCCGGATGGCCCAGGATGCTCGCCGGGTCGCGCAGGTCGGCGGTCACCACGGCGGTGTTCGCGTTGCCGGCGAGGATCGCCTGGCCATGGGCGAGGACGATCGGGTCCTTGTCGACATAGACGACCCGGCACGACGGATCGGTCCGCTGGGCGACCTGGTGGGTGTTGTCGGCGGTCGGCAGCCCGGCGCCCAGATCGAGGAACCGGCGGATGCCGCGCCGGGCCATGAGCTGCACGCCGCGGCCCAGGGCGTCCCTGTTGATGCGGGCGATCGTCATGACCTCGGGCATGCCCTCGACCAGCCCCCGGAGGACCTGGCGGTCGACCTCGAAGTTGTCCTTGCCGCCGAGCGCGGCGTCGTAGACCCGGGCGATGCTCGGCCTCGTCACGTCGATACTCGCCATGCCGTGCACCCTAACCCCCGGCGGGTTCGGCGCGTTCGCCCCCGTCCGGCCGTACGATGCGTGACCATGGCTCTGCGTTTCGAGGAACTCGACTGGCGTCCCACCCCGATCGGCGAGATCAGCCTGCGCAGACGCCGCGAGCCCGTGCTGGACGTCGACGTGTACGAGATCAAGCTCGATGACGAGTACCTGATGTCGAGCCTGTTCACCGTGGCCGAGATCGCGCTGGCGGACCTCGGTCTCGGGGCGCTGACCGGTGACGGGTTCGACGTGGTGGTCGGCGGCCTCGGCCTCGGCTACACCGCGAAGGCCGCGCTCGACCACCAGAGCGTCCGGACGCTGCGCGTCCTCGACACCCTCCCCGAGGTGATCGACTGGCACCGTCGCGGGCTGCTGCCGCTCGGCCCCGCGCTGACCGGCGACCCGCGCTGCGAGCTGGTCCACGCCGACTTCTTCGCCGCGGTCGCCGACGGCTTCGACGCCCCGGTCGACGCGATCCTGCTGGACGTCGACCACTCGCCCCGGCACGTCCTGCACCCCGGCCACGCCGCGCTCTACACCCCCGCCGGGCTGGCCGGGCTCGCCGCCTGCCTGAACCCGGGCGGGGTGTTCGCGCTGTGGTCCAACGACCCGCCGGACGAGCCCTTCATGGCGACGCTCGGCGACGTCTTCCCCGGCCCCGAGGCGCATGTCGTCTCCTTCCCCAACCATCTGCAGGGCCGCGAGTCCACCAACACGGTGTACGTGGCGAAGAGGTGATCCTCAGCCTTCTCGGGGCGCTGGCCGCCAGCGTCTGCTTCGGCGTGGCCACCGTGCTCCAGGCCATCGCCGCACGGCGCGCCCCGTCGGCCGAGGGCGTCGATCCGCGGCTGCTGGTGCGGCTCGCCTCGCAGCTTCCCTTCCTGGCCGGGCTCGCCCTCGACCTGTCCGGATTCGTGCTGGAGCTGGCGGCGCTGCGGACGCTGCCGCTGTTCGTGGTCCAGGCGGTGATCGCGGCGAACCTGGCCGTCACGGCGGTGGTGGCGTCGAAGGTGATGGGGCTGCGGCTGTCGCGGGTGGAGTGGGGCGCGGTCGCGGTCGTCTGCCTCGGGCTCGCGCTGCTCGGCTCGTCCGCCGACAAGGAGTCGCCGGAGGAGGTCGGCGCGGCGTTCCGGTGGACCCTGCTCGCCTCGGCGGCGTCGCTGCTGCTGCTCGGGCTGGCCGCCGGGCGCCTGACCGGGACGGCCCGCGCCGTGACCCTCGGCACGCTCGCCGGGCTGGCCTTCGGCGTGGTCGCGATCGGCGCGCGGGTCGTCACCGACCTCGCCCCGCTGAGCGTGCTCACCGATCCCGCGGCGTGGTCGGTCGCGCTCGCGGGGCTCACCGCGCTGCTGCTCTACTCGACGGCGCTGCAGAAGGGCTCGGTCACCGCGACGACCGCCGCCGTGGTCGTCGCCGAGACGGTCATGCCCGCCGCCGTCGGGATCCTGCTCCTGCACGACACGACCCGACCCGGCCTCGCTCCGCTCGCGATCGCCGGATTCGTCCTCGCGGTCCTCGGCACCCTCACCCTGGCGCGCTTCGGCGAGCCGTCCACCTGAGCGCGTCCGCCACCTGAGCGCGTCCGCCACCTGAGCCCGTCCGTCACCTGAGCCCGTCCGTCACCCGGTCCCGGACAGCAGGGCGGGGTGGCGCGGGTCGTCCATCTTGACGACGACGTCGGCCGAGCCCCGCGGGTCGGCCTCGCGGTCGTGCCGCGCGTAGGCGGGCAGGGTCCACGCCGGTGACGTGCGGCGGGCCAGCGCCGCGGGCGACAGCGCCAGATGAACGGTCAGCTCGAACGGCAGCCACCGGCCCAGCAGCAGCGGGCCGTCCAGGAGCACGATCCCGCCGGGCGAGAGCCGGACATAGGAGGCGCGGGTGGCCCGGTCGAGGTCGGGATCCCACAGGCTCGGCAGGACCCGGCCGCTGCCGCCGGGGTCGAGCGGCGCGAGCACCTCGCGGAGCAGCGCGGCGGTGTCGAGCCACTCGTCGTAGAAGAGGTCGGGGTCCTCGCGGCCGAACTCGTAGCGCAGCGACGCGGGCCGCAGGTAGTTCCGCGCCGACACCCGCACCGTGTCCCGGCCGAGGGCGCGCAGCGGATCGACCAGCGCGTCCGCGAGCTCGGCCGTGCCCGAGCCCGGTGCTCCATCGACCGCCACCCGGACGCGCGTCTCCCGCGGCAGGTCCCCGATCCGCCCGGCGAGCTCGGCGACCAGCCGGTCGAAGGTGATCGGCCGCACCCGCCCGATGTTCCGCTCCATGACCGCACCAGCCTCCTCACATCCCAGCCTCCTCGCGCCTCAGGCTATTCCCGTGGTCACGGACGGTCGCGTCTTGCGGACGACCGCATTCGGTGTTCAGCTGGAGACCAGATCGACGGGAGGAGCGAAGGTGCTTTCTCGGAAGACGCGACAGCTGGCGATCTGGGTGCCGGTCGCGGCGCTCGGCGCGGTCGCCTGGACGATCCTGGCCCTGGCCAGGGGCGAGAACGTGTCGGCGGTGTGGATCCTGTTCGCCGCGCTCGCCTCCTACGCCATCGCCTACCGGTTCTACTCGCGGTTCATCGTGAAGACGGTCCTGCGGGCCGACGACGGCCGCGCCACCCCCGCCGAGGTGAACGACGACGGCCACGACTTCCAGCCGACCGACCGGCGGGTCCTGTTCGGCCACCACTTCGCGGCCATCGCGGGCGCGGGCCCCCTGGTCGGGCCGGTGCTCGCCGCCCAGATGGGCTACCTTCCCGGGACGCTCTGGATCATCATCGGCGTCATCTTCGCCGGGGCCGTCCAGGACCTGGTGGTGCTGTTCTTCTCGATGCGGCGCGGCGGCCGGAGCCTCGGCCAGCTCGCCCGCGACGAGATCGGCCCGGTCGGCGGCATCGCGGCGCTGGTGGCGGTCCTGTCCATCATGGTCATCCTGCTGGCGGTGCTGGCGCTGGTCGTGGTGAACGCGCTCAAGGCGTCCCCGTGGGGGACGTTCTCGATCGCGATGACCGTGCCGATCGCCCTGTTCATGGGCCTGTACCTCCGGTACCTGCGGCCCGGCCGGATCATGGAGATCTCCGGGATCGGGGCGGCGCTGCTGGTCCTGTCGGTGTTCGGCGGGCGCTGGGTGTCGGAGTCGGGCTGGGCGGACGCCTTCACCTGGTCGGGCCAGACCCTGACGCTCGTCCTCATCGGCTACGGCTTCGTCGCGTCGGTGCTCCCGGTGTGGATGCTCCTGGCACCGCGCGACTACCTCAGCGCGTTCATGAAGGTCGGGGTCGTGGTGATGCTCGGGATCGGCATCCTCGCCGCGCTCCCGACGCTCCGGACGGAGGCCGTCACGTCCTTCGCCAGGAACGGCGACGGGCCCGTCGTCGCCGGATCGCTGTTCCCGTTCGTGTTCATCACGATCGCGTGCGGGGCGCTGTCGGGCTTCCACGCGCTGATCTCCAGTGGCACCACGCCCAAGCTCATCGAGAAGGAATCGCAGATCAGGGTCATCGGGTACGGCGGGATGCTGACCGAGTCCTTCGTCGCGATCATGGCGTTGATCGCGGCCTGCGTGATCGACCCCGGCCTCTACTACGCGATGAACATGCCGGGCCCGGCGCTCGGCCCGACCCTGGAGTCGGCGGCGGGCGCGGTCACCTCGCTGGGGTTCACCATCACCCCCGACCAGCTCTCCGCCGCCGCCCGCGACGTCGGGGAGTCCACCCTCGTGGCCCGCAGCGGCGGCGCCCCGACCCTGGCCGTCGGCATCGCCGACCTGCTCTCCTCGACCCTCGGGAGCAAGGCCTTCTGGTACCACTTCGCGGTGATGTTCGAGGCGCTGTTCATCCTGACGACCGTCGACGCGGGCACCAGGGTCGGGCGGTTCATGCTCCAGGACACGGTCGGCAACGTGTGGAAGAAGGCCGGCGACGTGAGCTGGAAGCCGGGCCTCTACGGATCCAGCGCGATCATCGTCGGGGCGTGGGGCTACTTCCTGTGGACCGGCGTCAACGACCCGCTCGGCGGAATCAACCAGCTCTTCCCGCTGTTCGGGATCGCCAACCAGCTCCTCGCGGCGATCGCTCTCGCCGTCTGCACGACTCTGCTGATCAAGACAGGACGGGCGAAGTACGCCTGGATCACCGCGATCCCGCTGGCCTGGGACGCCGTCGTCACCCTGACGGCGTCCTGGCAGAAGGTCTTCTCCGACGACGTCAAGGTCGGCTTCTTCGCCCAGCGCGCCCTCTACCAGGACGCCCTCGACGCGGGGAAGACCTCGCTCGGCAACGCCAAGACGACCGGCCAGATGGAGCAGGTCGTCACGAACGCGACCGTCGACGGCGTCCTCGCGGCGTTCTTCGCGCTGTGCGTCATCGTCGTGCTGGCCGACGCGGTGCGCGTCTGGATCGGGGCCTTGAGGCGTCCCGCGCCGACGACCGAGGACCCCTATGTCGAGTCCAAGCTGTGGGCGCCCGCCGGGCTGATCCCCACCGCGGAGGAGCGCGTGATGATGAAGGAGGCGTCGGGGCGGGGGGCCGGGCCGTGACGTGGGGCGGGCTCTGGGGGTTCCTGCGCGACCTCACCGGGGAGCGGGCCTACGAGCGCTATCTCGACCACCGGGCCCGCCGCCATCCGGGCGAGCCCGTCCTGGCCGAGAAGGAGTTCTGGCGCCGCCGCACCGACGCCCACCGTCCGCGTACCTGCTGCTGACGGCGGGCGCCGGCGTCCGGCCGCTCAGCGGGCGGCGGGCAGCCGGACGGGACGGTACATCAGGGCGTCCCGGGTCCAGTCGAGGCCGGAGCGCATGACCTCCTCGACCGCGGGGGCCAGCAGCTCCGGGTCCTCGCGCAGCTCGGCGAGCTGTCCCGGGTGCAGGAGCAGGCGGAAGATCCCGCGCGAGATCATCGCCGCGGTGGTCTCGTGGCCCGCGAGGATCAGCGTGAACACCATGTTGACGAGCTCGGGTTCCGACAGCCCGTACCGCCGCGCCAGTTCCGGGGAAGGGCACCCCAGCTCACCGGGGGGAAGATCAGGCCACGGCCGCTCGCTCATGCGCGCCTCCACGTTCCGGCCGCATCGGAACGTGACCCGGCGCTCGCGGACGGTCAACGCCCGCATCCGGCCGCGGCCCGTCCTCACAGCGAGAGATCGGTCCCCTGGAAGCGCTGTACGGCGTCGGCGTCACCCGTGACCTCCACGAGCGCGTGGTCCTTGCGCCCGAACGCGTACAGCAGCAGCTCCGAGGGCTTCCCCGTCAGCTCGACCCGCCCGGCGCCGTCGACCAGCCGCCGGGACTCCCCGGACGGCCGCCGCACGAGGATCGCGACCGGCGACTTCCGGAAGAGCAGCCGCCCGCGCTTGGTGATGGTCCGCCACAGCTCCTCTTCGAGGGCGTCGTCGAGATCGCGGGGCTTCCATCCCTCCTGGGCCCGCCGCACGTCCTCGTGGTGGACGAAGTACTCGACGGTGTTCATGGCCCGCTCGACCGCGGGCACCAGCCCGACCAGAACGGGGCCGCCGCGCACGAGCCCGACCAGCTCGCCGAAGGTCTTCCTGCGGCGCAGGGCGTCCTGCACGGAGCCGGTGTGCCCGGCCAGCCACGGCACGACCAGCCCGGCCGCCGCGTCGGGCCGCCTCTCCCGCACGACCAGGTGAGCCGCGAGGTCTCCGGCGTCCCATCCCTCGCACAGGGTGGGCGCCTCCTCCCCGACCGACTCGAACAGCGCACAAAGCTCTTCCCGCTCAACCCGCGATGCCGACGTCATATCCGGAGCCTAGGCGGTGCCCTTCGCGGACCACAGGGCGGGGAAGACCCGGGCGACCTTCGCGGTGAGGTAGTCGCCGTAGGTGCCGCCGAAGACCGACAGATCGCCGCCGTCCCAGCGGCCGGGGTCGCCGGGCGGGCGGGGGAGGGCGGGGATGGTGGCGGTGAAGCCGGGGTCGAAGAAGAACGGGAAGGACAGGCGGCCGTGGCCGCTGGTGTTGCGGACGCGGTGCGGGGCGGAGCGGTAGCGGCCCCCGGTGAGCCGGTCGAGCATGTCGCCGATGTTGCAGACGAACGTGCCGGGCAGCGGTGGCGCGTCGAGCCAGCCGCCGGGCGTCCGCACCTGGAGGCCGCCGTGCCGGTCCTGGGCGAGGAGGGTGAGCAGGCCGTAGTCGGTGTGCTCGCCGACGCCCCACTCCGGGCCGGAGGAGGGCGGGTAGTGGAAGATCCGGAACAGCACGGTGGGGTCGCGGGTGATGCCGTCCTCGAAGTGCGACGCGGGCAGTCCGAGCGAGAGCGCGACGCCCCGCAGCACCGCCCGGCCGAGCGAGGTGAGCGCCTCGATCCACTCCAGGACGGTCCCCCGCAGCTCCGGGACGGCCGCGGGGAACAGGTTGGGCCCGTGCAGCGGAACCCCGGCCAGCACCCGGGGATCGTCGGCGGGCAGCTCGCTTCCGAAGTACAGCCCCTCCTTCAGATCGGGACGTCCCGAGGTCAGCTCCCCGCCGACGGGGAAGAACCCGCGCCAGGCCGTCCCGCCCTCGATCATGGAGATCCGTTCCTTCTCGGCCTCCGGCAGGGCGAAGAAGGCGCGGGCGGCGGTGTCCAGGCGCCGCTGGAGTGCGGGGTCCACGCCGTGCCCGGTGACGTAGAAGAAGCCGTGGGCGCGGCAGGCCCGGCCGATGGCCGCCGCGGCGGGAGCGGTGTCGCCGCCCGCCACCAGGGAGGTCACGTCGATGACGGGAAGATCCATGGGTTCATGGTCGCCGAAACCGGCCGTCCTCGCTCACTGCAGGGCGGGAACGGTGTCGCCGAGCTCGTTGACGGCCGACAGCCCGGGGTGGGCGCCGAGCCGCCGGTCGGAGATGACCTCTCGGGCGTGGGCGTCCCGGCCTGACAGGCGGATGCCGATGACCCGGCGGCTGGCGCCGGCGACGTAGTACCTCTTGCCCGAGGGCGCCTTCCACCAGGCGCCCGCCACGAGGTCGCGGCGGAGCCTGCTGCAGTCCCAGGTGTTCGTGGCGGTGCGGGTCAGGGCCGTGGTGGTGCGGCCCGCGGCGGTGGCGAGCAGGACGGCGCGGACCGAGCTGCCGCCGGTGGCGTCGGTGAGCCGGAGGCAGAGCCACCGGCCGCGGCCCCGCTCGGGCAGGGCGCCCGACCAGAACTCCCAGGCCGTCGCCCCCTGGATCTCGCCGCCCGGACGGTCGACGGCGCAGCCCAGCGCCTTCCACGCGCTGAACCCGCCGGGCACCGTGTCGAGCTCGCCCGGGCCGAAGCGGTTGACGTCGGCGGGCGGCGGAGGCTGGTAGTAGGCGTTGGACAGCGAGAGCCGGCCGAAGTCGAGCATCGTGTACGGCATGCCGTGCGCGATCTCCGGCGCCCGGAGCCGCAGCACGGGGCCGCGCCAGCAGCCCCTGCCGTCCGCCCTCGCGATCGGGCCGGTCACCCCCTCCCTGACCGCGATCTTCCGCCAGCGGAAGTCGGCGCCGGACAGGTCGGAGGCCGAGACCTCCCTGACCCAGGGCGGCAGCAGGTAGCGGCCGCCCTCGGCGGTGGTGCGGAGCTTGAGCGGGCTCGCGCCGTCGGGCTTGGTGCGCGGCTGGGGCAGCACTTCGAGGGGCGGGCCCCCGCCGTCCTCGGTGTAGCGGGCGACCTGCCCCGGCCGGTGCAGCAGGACCACCGGGACGCCGTCGACCCGGCCGGCGTAGAGGAGCTGGGCGGGGCCGGAGCCCCAGGCGCGCATCGCCCGTCCGACGAGCTCCCCGTCGTCGGCGAGGGCGCCCCGGGCGGGCCAGGTGGAGAGGTCGAGCTCGGTGCTGCCGCGCCAGGCGTCGGGGAGGGCGCGGGCGGCCCGCGGAAGCTCGGGCAGGGCGTCGGCGTGCCCGTGCGGCTCCAGCCGGCTCCAGGTCACGGCCGCCAGCACCGACAGCCCGCACAGCGCGGCCACGGCCACCGTCCTGGGTCGCGGGAGCCCCGGCCTGCCGTACATCCGGGCGAGGGTCGGGTCGAGCGCGGGCCGGTGGGCGGCGCCGTCCCCGGCCCGCTCCTCCAGCCGGGTCACCGCGTCGATCGCCTCGCCCGGATCGGCGACGCCCGCGCCCGCCAGGATCGCGACGACCTCCTCGGGCGGCCGCTCCTCCAGCCGGAGCAGCGCGTAGGCGGCCCGCGCGGGGGCGGGCAGAGCGTCGAGCTCCTCGGTGAAGGCGACGTCGACGCTGTGGGTCAGCGCGGGCATGGCCCCGACGGAGGCCAGCCGTCCCGACCAGGGCCGCATCCGCTGCCGCAGCAGCCGCCGGACGTACCTCCGCCGCGGCGGCTCCCCGGCGGAGCGCTCGTGCCGCGCGAACTCCGCCGCGGCCAGCCGGTGCGCCAGGACCAGCCGCCGCTCCGCGTCGCCGCCGGCGGGAAGGGTGAGGTAGGCGAGCCAGACCAGCTCGCGGTACGGCCGCACCGGAACCCTGCTGCTCTTGATCGACCGCACGACGTCCCCTTACCTGTGGTAGCCGCACCAACACGGAAAGCGGTCCTCAGGTTAACCCGTCCTTGACGGTCCCGGTCGTCAGAAGAGCGTCAGCGGCTCGTTCGGCATCGGTTCGGGAAGCGGCTCCAGCGCGGGGACGCGCGCCCGGACCTCGTCGTGGAAGCGCCGGGCGAGCGTCAGGGAGTCGGCGTTGTCCGGGGTGTGCAGGAAGACGGTGGGCGAGCGGCCCTCGTGCACCCACGCGACGACGGTCTCGACCCAGAACCCCCAGCCCTCGACGGTCTCCTCGACCGAGTCGCGCCCGAGGTAGCGGACGATCGGCTCGGCCGACAGCGCCCGTGAGCGGCGGGGCATCCGCGGCTTCTTCGACCAGGCGTCGCGCTCGGAGTCGCTGGTCGGCGGCGTCTGGAACAGGGTGACGGTGTCGAACGGCACCCACTCGGCGCCGGCGGCCTCGAGCGTCCGGGTCAGGGCGGCTTCGCCCCGCGGATCCTCGAAGAACCCCTTGTGCCGCACCTCGACCGCGTAGCCGTGCTCACGCGGCATCCGCCGCAGGAACGAGGCCAGCGTGCCGACGTCCCCGGGCCCGAACGACCCGGGAAGCTGGATCCACAGGGTCCGCGCCCGCTCCCCGAGCGGCGCGATCGCGTCGAGGAACCCCCGCACCTCGACCTCGACCCCGGTCAGCCGCCGCTCATGCGTGACGGTCTTCGGCAGCTTCGCCAGAAACCTGAACCCCGGATCGGTCTGCGCCGCCCACGACTCCACCGTCCCCCGCTCGGGCACCGCGTAGAACGTCGTGTTCCCCTCCACCGCGTCACACCAGGTCGCGTACGCCCGCAGCCTCTCCCCGGCCCCCAGCGGATGCGGCAGCAACCGCCCCCGCCACGGCCCATGCGTCCACATCGCACACCCCACCCGAACCCGCATCCCCCGAAAATACCGAACGCTCCGGACGTCCCGGCCCCCGATCACCGGCTGGGCCCGGACCGTTCTTCAGCCCCTGGTGCAGCGAGCCCCACTGAGCGGGAGTGAGCCGAAGCGACGGCCGATCTCTGTGCTTGGAATCCCGGATATGGATCACCGCGGGTGCAACCGCCACTTCGACGCATTCACTTGAGGTGGTATGACTGCTCATTCGCCAGTCAAGGTGGGCGTGATCAGCCGTTCCGTCGGTCATCCGCAGCCTTCCATCGGTCGATCGGAGCCGAGGGTCACGACCCTGTGACCTGGTTTGATCTATTCTAGACCGCCCGTTTTATGCTGCCTATGGCATGGTTTGTCTTGTTAAGAGGCTTCAGTCATCTGAGCGATCATTGATTCGATCAACTGAAGCGATGCGGCCGGAGACAGGGCGATGTCACGAATGGACTCGAAGGCCTCCTTGTGATCGGAGATGCGCTCGTCGTCTCCGATGACCGTCACCGTCTCCTGCCTGCTCTCGAGGAACAGCACGTCGCCGAGGTCGCCCTCGAACTCGAGGATGGTGAACGCGCCGCGCATGCCTTCGTGCTGGCCGGCGGAGAACGGCACGACCTGGACCGTCACGAGTTCGTTGGCGCGGACGACCTCCGTCACATGCCGGAGCTGGCGAGGCATCAGCCCCGCGTCCTCCTGGACTCCGACATGCCGCCTGATGACGGCTTCGTCGAGAAGGAAGTGGCGGGCCGGCGGCGTGGAGCGGAGCTCCAGTTCCTCCTGGCGGCGCAGGCGGAACCGGGTCCTGATCGCCTGGTTGGTGCCGCCGCCGATGGCATCGGCGTACTCCTCCGTCTGCAGGAGGCCGGGGACGGTCGAGTGCTGTGACTGCTTGATGCTGGCGGCGCCGGCCTCATAGCCGATGTAGGAGAGGTAGGCGTCGGGGAAGTCGCTTTTGAACGTGCTCCACCAGGCGGGCTGCCGGGCTCCGGCCGCGAGTTCCTGCAGCCGGTCGATCGTCTCGCGCGAGTCGACCCCGTAGACGCCGAGCAGCACCTGGAGATCGCTCTTCTGGATGGGGTTCTTGCCGCCTTCGAGGCGGATCATCTTGGCCGCCGACCAGTCGAGCTCCCTGGCCACCTCGTCCTGGGTCAGCTCGCGTTCGCGTCTCAGCCGTACCAGCTCATCCCTGAGCAGTTTGCTCTGAACCGCGGGTCCCTGATCGTTCGGCACTTCCACCACTTCACTTTCATCCTGACGCACGCGCGCCATGACTACCCGACATTGTGTCGGGTCGCATATTGCCGCATTGCGGAATGAGAGCTGAGTAGCGACACAGCATCGTTACCTCTACCTATGCAACCCGCCGGTATGTATGCTGACGTTAATAAACCTTGCGTGGTGTCACCTTACATCCTGGCACCAGCGGAAAGCAGAACGGAAATGGGCAACTCCGCCGCTCCGTCGGCTCTTCGGCTCATGGGCGGTGCCGCCCGTTCCGTACCGTTGCTGGGGGCCGTCATGGCGGCCCTCCAGCGTGGTGACGGGCGGGGCGGTGTGCCCGCGTTCCGGCCGCAGCAGGGCCTGCACTGCACGTTGATCGCGGTGGACATGGTGGCGAGCGGGCGCCTCGACGACGACGCCCAGATGTTCGTGCGCGGTGCGCTCTACGACATTCTCGACCGGTCCTTCGGCAACGTCGGCATTCCCGCGCACGCGCGCCGGGTGGACGACCGCGGTGACGGCGCGCTGATCACGGTTCCGCCCCAGCATCCGGCGGGCGGGTTCATCGACGGGCTGGCCTTCAATCTTCAGGCCGCGCTGCGCCGCCACAACCGGATGTCCAGTGATCTCGCGCGGATCCGGCTGCGCGTCGCGGCTCATGCGGGTCCGATCTATCCCGATTCGCAGGGGATCGGCGGCAAGGCCGTCGTCCATCTGTTCCGCATCCTCGACGCGCCGGCGTTCAAGCAGATGTTCAAGGACGAGGCCCTGGAGTTCGGGCTGGTCGCGTCCGACTACTTCTATGACTCCGTCGTCCGGCCGGGGCACGGGCTCATCGATCCGGCGCTGTTCCAGCCGCTGTGGGTGGATCTCAAAGAGACCCAGTGCCAGGCCTGGGGATACCTGCCGCGGCCCGCCGCAGCCTGAACGGCCGCTCTGTACGGATTCGGGGGAGGCGGCTAGAAAGGGGTGGTGGACGTCTCGGAGCGGATGTGGGGGCGGCTCGCCGGGGCGGGGGCCGAGCGGAGGTTCCGGCGGGGTGAGGTGCTGCTGCACCAAGGGGACGAGCCGACGCATGTGGCGCTGCTGCTGTCGGGGCGGGTGAAGGTGGTGCTGTATCCGGGGGAGGGGAGTGCGCTGCTGCTCGCGGTGCGGGGGCCGGGGGAGGCGCTCGGGGTGATGGGGGTCGCGGGGGCCACGGACCGGTCGGCGACGGTCGTCGCGCTGGAGGTCTGTGTCACCCGGACGCTGCCCGCCGAGAGGTTCCTCGCGCTCGTGCGGGAGGCGGGGGAGGAGGCCGTGCTGTTGCGGAACGCGATGCTGCGGATCCGTGAAGGGGAGGCCTGGCGGGCCGAGACGGCGTCGCTTCCGGCGCGGCTGCGGGTCGTCCGGGCGCTGCTCAGGCTGGCCGTCCCGGTGCCGGGAGCTCCGCTGGAGGTGCCGCTGGGGCAGGCGGAGATCGGGCAGGCGGTCGGCCTGTCGCGCGGGGTCGTCGCTGCGGAACTGGCCCGCCTGCGTGAGGCGCGGCTCGTCACGACGGACACCGGAAGGGTCGTCATCGACGATCAGGAGGGGCTGCGGGCGCTGGCCGGTACGGGTCAGATCGGTGTCTGATTTCGAACACGGTCCGCCGTCGCGATTGTGCACTGTGGTCGGGACGCACCCGTCCGGCAGGGAGGCCCGATCGTGGAGAAGACCAGCGCACTGCTCACCGTCGACGCGGAGGGGTTCAGCACCCACCGCGACGTCGACCAGCCCCGCCTGCACATCGAGATGCGGCGCGCCGTCGACGCGGCCTGCGCCTCCAGCGGCCTCGACGCCCAGTGGGCGGAGATCCCGTTCAAGGAGAGCACCGGCGACGGGCTGCTCGCCGTCCTGCCCCGGGAGACGATCCCCGATCTGGTGGACCGCTTCCCCGCCCGCCTCCAGGACATCCTCGCGTCCATGGGCCGCCGGCTGCGCGGTGACGGCCTCAGCCTGCGCCTGCGGGTCGCGCTCCACGAGGGCCTGGTCGACGACGACCGTCCCGGCGCCCCCGGGATCTCGGCCGCGACCACCGAGGTCTGCCGCATCGTGGACGGCGTCCCGCTCCGCGACGCCCTGACCACCAGCGACCCGCACGTCACCTACACCGCCTTCGCCGTCTCCCGGGAGATCTTCGGCCCCTACATCCAGGGCGGCAGGACCGATCTGCGGGAGAGCCAGTTCGACCCGGTGGAGATCACCGTCAAGGGCGTCTCCCGCCCCGCCTACCTGCGCGTCCCCGTCCCCTCCCGCCGCCTCGACCCGCCCCCCGCCCCGGAGGAGACGCCCCCCGCCCCGGCCTCCCACCCGGCCCCCGCCCCCGGCCACATCTCCCTCAACGACGTCAAGGTCCGCGGCGACAACTCCCAGAACGTCATCGGCAGCCACGTCGCCGGCAGCGTCCACCAGATCCGATCATGATCGACATCGACACGCGTCACGGCCGGGCGAAACGAGTATCGCCGGAACATCCTGCCGGTGCCCCGGGTCCGTGATCGCCGCTACGGGTGCCAGAGTTGGACGATCTTCACGACGCGCTTCTTGCGGATGATGAGGCCGTAGTCGGTGCTGGTGCTGTTGCGGGAGGCCGCCTGGTGCTTGAGGCCCTTCAGGGTGCTGCGCTTGAGTCCCGTCTTGCGCGGGCCGGTGAGCGTCAGGCAGATGACGGCCTTCTTGGTGAGGTAGTGGGTGTGCCTTCCGCCGTAGGCGACGTGATGGGGCTCGGTGTAGTGGTCGTCGACCAGCTTCATGTACCTGCCGCGGACCGCTCCGCCGGGATGCTTCGCGGTCCTGGAGCGCACGCTGCCCTTGTCCCACAGGGAGATGACCTTGCTGAACCTCTTCGGGACCGAGCAGGCGTTCGCCGCCTGGGCCGGGGCCGCCGTCCCGGCCAGGACGGTCGCCGCCATGGCCACCGTCACGACGGCCGCCCTGCCTCGCATCGCCATGGGGGATCCCTCTCGTTCCGCGGCAGAACCGGGTGTTCTGTCGATCTTGTTCGGCATTCTGCCTATTCATGATCGGCCGCGTCCACCCCGGCCGATGGGTCAGCCCACCGAGAACACGGCTGCGACCGGCGGTCGGGCGGGGTAGGAAGGGGGGAGGCCGCCCCGGACGCCGGGCGGTGCGGCGCACGGGAGGGCGGGTCATGGCGGAACCGACGGTCGAGACGGGCGGGGCCCGGCGGCAGCCGCTGCTGCGCATCCTGCTCGGGGACGTGCTGCGCCGGGTCAGGCGGGCACAGGGGCGGACGCTCGCCGACGTGGCGCGCGCCGCCCGGATCTCGATGCCCTACCTGTCCGAGCTGGAGAGAGGCCGGAAAGAGGCCTCCTCCGAGGTGCTGGCCGCCGTCTGCGACGCCCTGCGGGTGGAGCTGGCGGACGTCCTGGTCGAGGCCGGGCGGATGCTCGCCGACGACCGGGCGCGCAGGATCACGGTGGGGACCGTCGCGATGCGCCGTCCGGCCGCCCGTCCGGGTGCCGGGGACATCTTCTGCCTGGCCGCCTGAGGCGCCTCAGCCGGGCATGTCCTTCCGGCTGGAGATGATCACGTCGGCGAGGCCGTACTCGACGGCCTCGGCGGCGTCGAACGTGCGGTTGCGGTCGGTGTCCACCCTGATCTTGGACGCCGGATGACCGGTGTGCCGGCTGAGGATCGCGTCCATCTCGGCCCGCACCCGCGCCACCTCCTTGGCCTGGACCGCGAGGTCGGGCAGGGTGCCGCGGGCCTGGCTCGACGGCTGGTGCAGCATCACCTTGGCGTGCCGCAGCACCGACCGCTTGCCCGGGGTCCCGGCGGCCAGCAGCACCGCGGCCGCCGACGACGCCTGGCCCATGCAGTACGTCGCGATGTCGGGCTTGATGAACTGCATCGTGTCGTAGATCGCGGTCAGGGCGCTGAACGAGCCGCCGGGGGAGTTGATGTACAGCCCGATCTCGGAGTCCGGGCTGGAGGACTCCAGATGGATCAGCTGCGCCATCACCACGTTGGCGACGCCGTCGTCGATCTCGGTGCCGAGGAAGACGATCCGGTCCGACAGCAGCCGCGAGTAGATGTCGAACGCCCGCTCCCCGTTCGGGGTCCGCTCGACGACGGTCGGAATCGTGTACTGGCTCATGTCAGGCCCCCATCTTGTAGCCGACGGACTGCTGGCGGGCCAGCACGGGACGCACGTCGTCCATGCGCTCGACGATGTGGTCGATGAGCCCGTACTCGCGCGCCTCGTCGGCGCTGAACCACCGGTCGCGGCGGCTGTCGCGTTCGACCTCGTCCTCCGGCCGTCCGGTCTGCTCGGCGGTGAGCCGGGTGAGCAGGGTCCCGATCCGCTCCAGCTGCCCCGCGTAGATCTCGACGTCGGCCGCCGTCCCGCCGAAACCCGCCGACCCCTGGTGCATCAGCACCTGGGCGTGCGGCAGGCTGAACCGCTTTCCCGGCGTACCGGCGCTCAGGAGGAACTGCCCCATGCTGCCGGCCAGTCCGAGAGCGAGCGTGCTGACGTCGTTGGGAATCAGGTTCATCGTGTCGTAAATGGCGAGTCCCGCGCTGACGGAACCACCGGGGGAATTGATGTAGAGACTGATGTCGCTGCGCGGATCCTCGGCCGACAACAGCAGCAGCTGAGCGCACAACCGGTTGGCGATCCGGTCCTCGACCTCCGCGCCCAGCACGATGATCCGCTGCTGGAGCAGGCGGATCGCCAGCTGGTCATCGAGGCCGCCCGGCACCGCGACCCCTTCTCCCGTCCTCTTCACAGCCTTTCGCCTTTCCGTCGTGACGTCGGCGAATTCCGTCGTCACGACCGACGATAAAAGGGCGGAACAGGGGACGGCAGCTTTATCTGCTGGCAGCAGATAACCCGTTCAGCGAGACGTTCCGCGGAAATCGGGAAGTGCCGCGAAGGCCGCGTCGAGGCGCACCCGGCGATCGAGATCGCGCACCCACGCGCGGGCCCGGCTGAGGGGATGGTCGGGGAACTGCGGATCGAGGGAGGCGTCGTCCGCCCGGTTGAACGGCAGCCTGCCGGTGAGATCCCGGACGTAGGGGTGCTGGGCCGGGGCGAACGATCCGAACCGAGCCATCGCCGTCGCCTCGCGGACGCCGCTCACCGGCCCCTCCTCGTCCATGAACTGCAGGACGACCGTCCGGGTCGACTTCGCCAGGAACACCGAGGCGCCGAACAGCAGCCCCGACCGCCGCGAGGGATGCGGGATCTTGAACACCTGCGCCATGCCGGGCACGCCCCCGATCCACACCGGGTCGGCCTGGATCAGGCAGCCGTGCTGGGAGTAGGAGGCCGCGAGATTGCGCCGCGCCGTCTCGAGGTCGTCGAGCCAGTGCGTCTCGGTCAGCGGGAAGTCCTGGATCTTCAGCGCGATGTTGGCGCCGGCGCCGTCCACCCAGGCGTCCTCGGTCTTCCCCGCCCGCCAGCCCGAGGTGTCGAACACCGCCGCCCGCCCGGGCGGAACCGGCGCCGCCTGCGGCTGGAACGCGGGCTGCCGCTGGACCGGGGGCGCCGGGTAGGGGGACGGCTGCTGGTAGGGCGGCGGAGCGTGGTGCACGGGCGAGGGGTAGCCCCCCTGGGGGTATGCGGGTGGCGGATAAGCGGGCGGCTGGTAGGCGGGCTGCGCGTAGCCGGGCGGGGCGTAGGCCTGCTGCGGCTGGGCAGGGACGGGCTGAGGCTGGGCCTGCGGGGAGCGGACGGGCTGGGGCTGGGCGGGGGGCTGGTTCTGGGCGGGCGGCGGAGGGTAGACCGACGGCGGATGCTGGTCGAAGACGGACCGGCCTCCCGAGGACGGCCGCCGCCCGAAGATCGGCTCGGCGACCGGCGGCGCGAAACGCAGCGAGGAGACGTCCAGATCGCGGCCCTCGGGCCCGCCGCCGCCGATCCGGCAGCGCGGGGTCACCTGGGCGGGCGAGTCCACGTGGAAGGCGTCGATCATCGTGATGACGCAGCGCTTGGCGAGATCGACGATGTGCGCGTCGCCCGGGTTCGCGATCGAAAGTCCCCACGACGGCGGCGGCCCGAACCAGTTCAGCTCCTCCAGCACCCTCTGGTCGGCCTCGGAGAGCTTCAGCCGCTCGTCCCGGCAGTGCTTGTCCGTGAGCGTGGCCACCATCCGGCCGTCGAACCGTCCGATGAGGATCTCCCGGTCGCCGGGCAGGAAGAGCGCGAGCGTCGCGCCCACCTGGAGCCTCCGCAGGTACTCCTCGAGCACCGGGATGTACGCATTCCAGTCGGTCATGATCGGACATTCTGGCCGTGTTCCCGGTCCCGTGAATTGATCTTCTGAAATCGGGCGTTCCCGTCGCGCTATGTTGGACCGACTGTCCACTGCGCTCCCCGCCTCCCGGGAGGATCGGCATGGCCGACGACCCCCTGACCGACTTCGCCCGCGAAGCCTTCACCTCCGGAGGCCGCACCCATCCGGTCCTCCGCGCGGGAACCGGCCCGGCCGTGATCGTGATCAGTGAGATTCCGGGGATCACGCCGCTGGTCGCGGGCTTCGCGCGCAGGATCCGCGACCTCGGCTGCACGGCCGTCCTGCCCGACCTGTTCGGCGTGGCCGGCCGCGACCCCTACCCGGCCGCCCACGGCTGGACCGGGACCATCGCCACCGTGGCCCGCGCGTTCACCAAGGTCTGTGTCAGCCGCGAGTTCACCCTCCTGGCCACCGGCCGCAGCTCGCCGGTCGTGACCTGGCTGCGGGCCCTGGCGGCCCGGGAGCACGAGCGCTGCGGCGGTCCCGGCGTCGGAGCCATCGGCATGTGCCTGACCGGCGGATTCGCCCTGGCCATGGCCGTCGACGACCGGCTGCTCGCCCCCGTGGTGGCCCAGCCGTCCCTCCCGCTGCCGGTGACCCGGCGGCAGCGTCGCGGGATCGACATCTCCCCGGCGGACCTGGAAACGGTCAAGAGGCGCTGCGCCGCGGGCGACCTGGACGTCCTGGGGCTGCGGTTCACCGGCGACAGGCTCGTCCCCGCCGAGCGCTTCGCCTTCCTGCGCGAGGCCCTCGGCGACGCCTTCACCGCGATCGAGCTGGACGACTCCACGGCCAACCCCGACGGCCTCATCCGCCCCCACTCGCCGGTCACCGACCACCTCATCGACGAGCCGGGTCAGCCCACTCGTGACGCCCTCGACCAGGTCCTCGACCTCTTCCGCCGCCGTCTGCTCGCCCCCGCTCAGGACTGATGATCTCCCAAAACTTGGTTATGTCATTATCTTGTATGATTCGTGTTTATGGCGGTAGGTTGAAGTCATGACCGCGTCCCAGACACCGACCATCGCCGAAGAGCTGCGTGGTGCGGGCCTGCGGGTCACGGCGGCCCGTGTGGCCCTGCTCGAGATCGTCCGCAGTGGTGGCCATCTCGGCGCCGAGGCCATCGCCTCCGGTGTCCGTGACCGCGTGGGCCACATCTCCGTGCAGGCCGTTTACGAGGCACTCCACGCCCTCACCGCGGCGGGGCTCGTGCGCCGGATCGAACCGGCGGGCAGCCCGGCCCTGTACGAGGGGCGCATCGGCGACAACCACCACCATCTGGTGTGCCGGTCCTGCGGGATCGTCGTGGACGTCGATTGCGCGGTCGGCGAGGTTCCCTGCCTGACCGCGTCCGAAGCGCACGGCTTCGCGATCGACGAGGCCGAGGTCATCTACTGGGGCCTGTGTCCCGGTTGTTCCACCACCAGCACCTGAGCGCCTGATCAGCTTCCTCCGGAAGGATTCCCATGTCTGAGAACCATGATGCGATCGTCACGGATGCCAAGCCCGAAGAGAGCGGCTGTCCGGTAGCGCACGAGCGCGCCGCGCACCCGACCCAGGGCGGCGGGAACCGTCAGTGGTGGCCCGAGCGCCTCAACCTGAAGATCCTCGCCACCAACCCGGTCGTGGGCAACCCGCTGGGCGCGGGCTTCGACTACGCCGAGGCCTTCAAGTCCCTCGACCTCGCCGCGGTGAAGGCCGACATCGCCGAGGTCCTGACGACGTCGCAGGACTGGTGGCCGGCCGACTTCGGCAACTACGGCCCCTTCATGGTCCGCATGGCGTGGCACAGCGCCGGCACCTACCGGATCACCGACGGCCGCGGCGGCGCGGGAGCGGGCCAGCAGCGCTTCGCGCCCCTCAACAGCTGGCCGGACAACGGCAACCTCGACAAGGCCCGCCGCCTGCTCTGGCCGGTGAAGAAGAAGTACGGCCAGAAGATCTCCTGGGCCGACCTGATGATCCTCACCGGTAACGTCGCCCTCGAGACGATGGGCTTCGAGACCTTCGGCTTCGCCGGCGGCCGCGCCGACGTGTGGGAGGCCGACGAGGACGTCTACTGGGGCCCGGAGACCACCTGGCTCGCCGACGAGCGCTACACCGGCGACCGCGAGCTCGAGGAGCCCCTCGGCGCCGTCCAGATGGGCCTCATCTACGTCAACCCCGAGGGCCCGAACGGCAACCCGGACCCGCTGGCCGCGGCCCGCGACATCCGTGAGACCTTCCGCCGCATGGCGATGAACGACGAGGAGACCGCCGCCCTGATCGCCGGCGGCCACACCTTCGGCAAGACCCACGGCGCCGGCCCGGCCGACCACGTCGGCGACGACCCCGAGGCCGCCCCGATCGAGGACCAGGGCTTCGGCTGGAAGAACAGCTTCGGCACCGGCAAGGGCGGCGACACGATCACCAGCGGTCTCGAGGGGATCTGGACCAACACCCCGACCGCCTGGGACAACAGCTTCCTGGAGATCCTCTACGGCTACGAGTGGGAGCTCTTCCAGAGCCCCGCCGGCGCCAACCAGTGGAAGCCCAAGGACGGCGCGGGCGCGGGCACCGTCCCCGACGCCCACGACGCCTCGAAGACCCACGCCCCGGTCATGCTCACCACCGACCTGGCGCTCCGCGTCGACCCGGTCTACGAGCAGATCACGCGCCGCTGGCTCGCGAACCCCGCCGAGTTCGCGGACGCCTTCGCCCGCGCCTGGTACAAGCTGACCCACCGCGACATGGGCCCGATCGTGCGCTACCTCGGCCCGGAGGTCCCGTCCGAGGTGCTGCTCTGGCAGGACCCGCTCCCCGCGCTGGCCCACGAGCTCGTCGACGCCTCCGACGTCGCCTCGCTCAAGGAGCAGATCCTCGCCTCCGGCCTGTCGGTCTCGCAGCTCGTCTCCGCCGCCTGGGCCTCGGCCTCGTCCTTCCGCGGAAGCGACAAGCGCGGCGGCGCCAACGGCGCCCGGGTCCGCCTCGAGCCGCAGCGGAGCTGGGAGGCCAACGACCCCGGCCAGCTCGCGACGGTCCTGCGCACCCTCGAGGGCATCCAGTCCTCGTTCAACGCCGCGCAGTCCGGTGGCAAGCAGATCTCCCTCGCCGACCTGATCGTCCTGGCCGGTGCCGCCGCGGTGGAGAAGGCCGCCAAGGACGGCGGCGTCGACGTCGAGGTCCCGTTCACCCCGGGCCGTGTCGACGCCTCGCAGGAGCAGACCGACGTGGAGTCGTTCGCCGCGCTCGAGCCCGCCGTCGACGGCTTCCGCAACTACCTCGGCAAGGGCACCCGCCTTCCCGCCGAGTACTCGCTGATCGACCGGGCGAACCTGCTGACCCTGAGCGCTCCCGAGCTGACCGTCCTCATCGGCGGCCTGCGCGTCCTGGGCGCCAACCACCAGCAGTCCTCGCTGGGCGTCCTCACCGCGACCCCGGGCGTCCTCACCAACGACTTCTTCGTCAACCTGCTCGACCTGGGCACGACGTGGAAGGCCACCTCCGAGGACTCCACCACCTTCGAGGCCCGCGACTCCGCCACCGGCGCGGTCAAGTGGACCGGCAGCCGTGTCGACCTCGTCTTCGGCTCCAACTCCGAGCTGCGCGCCCTCGCCGAGGTCTACGCCAGCGACGACGCCAAGGAGAAGTTCGTCACCGACTTCGTCGCCGCCTGGACCAAGGTCTCCAACCTCGACCGCTTCGACCTCGCCTGATCCACGCACCCAGCCAGGCCGATCCCCGCGAGGGGGTCGGCCTGACCTCTTTTCCGCCCTGGAGCCGGATCGTTCTCCGCCCTAAAGACGGATCGGGCGGGTGGGGGAGAGGGCCAGTTCACCGGCGTGGACGCGGGAGAGCATGGTCCGGGCGGCGTCGACGATATGGGGGATGCCGGCCAGGAGTTCGGCGGCGTCGGCCTTGGAGGCGGGGGAGAGGCAGGGAGCGGGGAGGTCGGCGAGGCGGGTGGCGAGCCAGCCGAAGGGATCGGCGGTCAGGGCCTCGTCGAAGACCCGGGCGCCGGGTTCGTTCTCCGTCATCGACGGGTGGTGGTGCATCCGGTCCCTGCTGCCGGGGCCGCCGGCGATCGACTCGAAGAAGTCGGCCCGCCACAGGCCCGTGTCGACGACCGTCCGCTGGGCGGCGTAGATCGAACCGCGCCACGGCGACGGCTCCACCAGCCGCAGCTCCACCCGCACCCCGCGCTCGGGATCCTCCTGGCCCGGCTCCGGGTCGGGATCGACGAAGTACAGGTCCTCGAGGGTCACCGCCAGGGCGCCGAAACAGAATGCCTGCAACATTCCCCGATGCTGCGCGCTGGCTCCGCCGACGTCAAGGCCGGTGCGGCAAGGTGGTCTGGGTCACATCATCACGTAAAGGGCCGGAAACCATATGTTTGCCGCCGTCTGGCATTATTTCCCGTCCGCCTCGCAATATGGGCGGTCACAGAGGACGGCAGCTTTGATCCACCACTTCACCTACGGACCGGTCACGCCCGTGCTGGCCTATGCCATGTCCGTCTTCGGATCCTTCCTCGGCCTGCGCGCGGCGCTCCGCAGCCGCTACTACCGGGACCGTCGGCGCGCGGCCTGGCTGACGGCGGCCGCGGTGGCGATCGGCGGAGCCGGGATCTGGGCGATGCACTTCATCGCCATGCTCGGCTTCTCGATCACCGACCGGAACATCCGGTACGACGTCCCCCTGACGGTCGCCAGCCTGCTGATCGCCATCGTCGTCGTCGCGTGCGGGCTGTTCATCGTCGGCTACCACGGCGTCGGCGTCCTCCAGCTCGGCAGCGCGGGACTCATCACGGGCTGCGGCGTCGCGGCCATGCACTACCTGGGCATGGCCGCGATGCACGTCGGCGAGCACGTCTCCTACGACCGGACGCTCGTCGTGCTGTCGGTCGTGATAGCGGTCGTGGCGGCCACGGCGGCGCTGTGGGCGGCGCTCTCGGCGGAGAACGCCTGGTTCACCGTGGGGGCGGCCGGGGTGATGGGCGCGGCGATCAGCAGCATGCACTACACCGGCATGGCCGCGATGAACCTGCACCACGTGTCCGACGCCGTGAACCCGATGGAGGGCGCCGCCCAGATCAACGTGATCATCCCGCTGATGATGGGCATCATCGTCGTCGCGACCGTCATCTCGGGCGCCCTCGTCCTGTCCCCTGACCTCAAGGAGCTACGCGAAGAGGCCCCCGCCCACTAGCGTCCGGGGCGTCCTCCTCCTCGGTGAGGAAGCCGCCGGACTGGTGGTGCCAGAGCCGGGAGTAGGCGCCCTCGGCCTCGAGGAGCTCCTGGTGGGAGCCCTGTTCGAGGACCGTCCCGCGGTCGAGGACGACCAGCCGGTCCATCCGGACCACGGTGCTCAGCCGGTGCGCGACGACCAGCGCGGTCCGGTTGTGCATCAGCCGCCACAGGGCCTCCTGGACCAGGACCTCGCTCTCGGAGTCGAGCGCGCTGGTCGCCTCGTCGAGCAGCAGGACGGGGGCGTCGCGCAGGATGGCCCTGGCGAGCGCGACCCGCTGGCGCTGCCCGCCCGACAGCTTGACGCCCCGCTCGCCGACCAGGGTCTCCAGGCCGGCGGGCATGGCGTCGGTGAACTCGGTGACGTGCGCCGCCCGCGCGGCCCGCAGCACCTCGGCGTCCGAGGCCCCGGGACGGGCGAAGGCGATGTTCTCCCGGACCGTCCGGTGGAACATCGCCGGCTCCTGCGGCACATAGGAGATCAGCCCGCGCAGGTCGCTCTGCCGGAGCCCGGCGATGTCCTGGCCGCCGATGAGGATCCTGCCTCCGTCGACGTCCATGAGGCGCAGCAGCAGCCGGGTCAGGGTGCTCTTGCCGCCGCCCGACCGGCCCACGAGCCCGATCTTCGATCCGCTGGGGAAGTGCAGGTCGAGCCCGTCGAACAGGGTGGGAGTCCCGTCGTGGGCGAAGCTGACCCGCTCGAAGTGGATCGCCGCGTCGGCGGGCTCCAGCGGCTGCGGCTCGTCGGGGTCGAGGACGGCCGGCGGCTCCAGCAGCAGCTCGGTGAACTGGGCGGCCTCGGTCAGCGTGCTCTCCATCCGCCGGTAGACCTGGTTGAACTCGAACATGATCCGGGTCGCGTTGGAGTAGTAGGCGAACGTCACCACGATCGCCTCGGCTCCGAGCCCGCCGCGCAGCGCCACCGCGATCAGCAGCCCGATCGCGCTGGTCAGCACCGACATCGGCGCGACGACGGTGTCGACGCGCAGGTTCCCGTAGTCCCAGGAGCGCAGGGACGTGCGGTGCTGCTCGGCCAGCCTGTCCCGGTACTCCTCGGCCTCCCGGTCCTCGGCGGCGAACGCCAGCACGGTCTCCATGTTGGTCAGGACGTCGGCGACATGTCCCGAGACCCGCACCTTCGCGGCCTCGCGCTCGTCGACCAGGACCTGCCGCCGCCGGATGAACGGCGTCACGATCAGGCCGGTGACCACGATGAGCCCCACCAGCACCAGGACGAGCAGCGGGTCGTAGCGCCACAGCACGACCGAGGCGAACACCAGCGGGATCGCGTTGCCCATGATCGAGAAGGTGAGGGTGTCGGCGAACTGCTCGAAGCCGTTGGCGTATCCGAGGATCCGCTTGGTCAGCGATCCGGCGAAGGAGTTCTGGAAGAACGCCGCGTCCTTGCGGAGCAGCTCGTCCATGCCCTGCGAGCCGAGCCGCTCGATGCCCCTGGCGTCGAGCCGGTTGTGGAAGTGCAGGCCGAGCCGCCACAGCACCTCCCCGGCGAGCAGCATCCCGCCGAAGCCGAGCACACAGGGCATCAGCTCACCGACGGAGACCTCGCCACCGCCACCGGCCAGCCTCCCGACCAGCGCCGCCACGAACAGCGGCGCCAGGTAGAAGATGCAGACGTTCCCCAGCGCGGGAATGGTCAGCGCCGGCACCGCCGTCCGCCACTGACGCCGGACCTCCCCGCAGTACCGGCGCACCGCCATCAGCAGCGCCCGCCTCCGTTCGTCCCCCGCGCCGCCTTTCGATGCCCCCGTCATGCGCCCTCCCCGCCGCCGACCGCCGCCTCCATGCTCTCCCCGGGCACGGCCCGGGGTCGAATGGTTTTGGCCACTGCGGGTCGCCGGCCCTGTCCGGAGCAGGACAGGGCGCCGGGTGCCCGGAGCGCCGCGGGGCGCGCGCCGGACTCCGGACATTGTCAGGTTGGGCGCGTTGGGGGCCGGAGATTTAGTGGGAAACGCGCTATCCGGAAGGGGCCCCGGGGGAAGAGACTCTGCGCTCGGAGGTGGGCGCATGGTGCGCATTATGTCGGTGGCCGGAGCGATCGTCGTCGCGATGGCGGGGACCGCGGCGATGGGGAGCGCGGCTTCGGCCGCGCCCAAGGCGAAGTGCTGGGTCGGGTCGTGGAAGGTGACGACCGCGACGGTCTATGTGAAGGACACCAAGAAGGCCGCGGAGTTCACCGTCAAGGGCGGCGCGGGGATCAAGGTCAAGCTCGCCAAGACGGGCAAGATGTCCTACGACTTCACCGGATCCAAGCCCCTCAAGGGCACCGGAACGGTGAGCGGCGTCCCGACCAGCGCGTCGGTGACCCTCACCAGGAAGCTGACCGCCAGCAGCAAGATCACGGGTAGCACGAAGGGCAAGATCACCGCCAAGGTGAGCAGCGTCAAGGGCAACGCCCTCCTGAAGCTGACCAGCCCCTTCACGACCACCCTCAACATCGCCAAGGCCGCCAAGAAGGGCGCCGAGCTCGGCCTCCTCCCCATCAAGGCGACCTACACCTGCTCCGGCAGGACCGGCACGATCCAGCAGAAGTACACCAAGGGCGCCACCACCACGAAGAGCACCTGGAAACTCCGCCGCTCCTAGCGCGGGGCCTTCGGGCCGCGTCGCCGGCGTTCCCGGACGGCCTCAGGACCGTCCGGGGCGCTCCCCCTGCGGGGTGAGGAGCAGGTTCATGACGCGGTCGGCACGCTCGGGGGAGGTGCCGGAGGGGTCGGGGACGAGGTAGGCGCCGACCCAGGTGCGCAGGAGCAGGAGCGCCCGGTCGGCGGCCTCGTCGGGGGCGAAGCCGAGCTCCCGGAGGCAGGCGGCGACATGGCCGAGGAGGGCCCGGTCGGCGAGGCGGACCGCGGCGGCGGCGTCCGGGTCGTGCTGGGCCCACAGGCGCATAGCGCGGTCGACGGGGGCGATCTCGTGGCCGAGGGCCTGGATGCGGCGCAGCCGTTCGCGGGGGTCGGTGGTGCTGCCGAGGGCGAGGGCCAGGACCTCGTCGGTCCGCTCGTGCGCCCAGCGGTCGAGCAGCGCGCGCAGGAACTCGGGACGGTCCTTGAAGTGCCAGTAGAAGCTGCCCTTGGTGACGCCGAGCCGGGCGGCGAGCGCGGTGATCGTCAGACCGTGCTCCCCGGCCGCGGCGAGCTCCTGGTAGGCGATCTCGATCCAGTCCCGCCTGGCGACCTTCGTCCGGGTCGCCTTCGTCCGGGCCGTCATCGTGCTCCCCGCTCCGTCCCGCTCACACGAGCGCCATCGGCCCGGGATCCATGCCCAGCGCGATCCTGCCGTAGAGGGAGTATGCCGTGTCCGGATCGAAGACGACGTGCCCGGAGATGGTGTTGACGTCGCGCTGAGCCCGCTGGAACGGCGAGTCGGTGAACTGCGCGCTCGCCCCGGCGGCTCCGCACAGCTCGTTCACGACCCTGCGCGCGGTGGCGACCACGTGGGCGGCCACCATCCGGGAGCGTGCCCGTTCCGGCAGCTCGTGCCGTTCCGGGGAGTCGCGCGTCACCGCCCGCAGCGCGTCGTCCAGGAGCAGCCGCGCCTCCGCCAGCTCGGCGGTCGCGGCCGCCAGCCGGATCTGGCCGCTCATCAGCTCGCTCTGCCGCTGCCCGCTGTAGGCGAGGAACCGCTTGCGCATCCGCTCGGCGAACGCGGCGAGCACGCCCTCGGCCGCCCCGAGCACCGGCGCGGCCCCCGTCAGCGCGAACACCGGGACGAGCGGGGCCCGGTAGAGGGCGCCGCCGTGCACCCGCGCCCCCGGTGAGCGGCCGCCGGTCAGCTCGGTCAGGGCCACCGAACGGTGCGCGGGGACGAGGACGTCCGCCACCTCGACGTCGTTGCTCCCCGTCCCGCGCATCCCGCTGGTCCGCCAGACGTCATGGACGGTCACCTCCGATCGGGGCAGCAGGAAGAGCCTCGGCTCGATCGTGCCGTCCCGGGTGACCAGGGCCGTCACCATCACGTGGTCGGCGTGCTCGATGCCGCTGGCCCACGACCACCGCCCGGTGACCCGGTGGCCTCCTCCGACGGCGGGCTCGGCGGTCCCGCCCGGCGACAGCACGCAGGGCACCAGCACATGGGGACGGCCCGCCCAGACCTCCGCCTGCGCCTCCTCGGGGAACAGCGCGATCATCCAGTTGTGCAGCGTGTAGATCACCGACAGCCATCCGGTCGACGCGCACGCCGCGCCGATCTCCCGGCAGGCGTCGGCCATGGCCTCCAGCCCCAGTTCGGGCCCGCCGAACCGGGCGGGCACGAGCATCCCGAACAGCCCGGTCCCGGCCAGGTCGGCGACGTTCCCGTCAGGCAGCCGCCGCTCCCGCTCGGCCTGCGCGGCCCGCCCGGCGAGCACCGGCGCCAGCTCCCTGACCCGCTCGACGATCTCTTCACCATACTCCATGGTATGGAACCATACTTGTAAGTATGTTCTTACGGAACCCCTTGCCCGCCACCGGTCCGGTGAGACATATTTCTCTTCATGTCTCTCAACGATCGGATCGGCTGATCATGACGGCTCCGGCCCTCCCTCCCGAGCTGCAGGACTTCTCGCTGACGGAGATGACGTTCTGGACCCGTCCCGACGCGTTCCGGATGAAGGCGTTCGCCGCGATGCGCGCGCTGGACTCCGCCCCGTTCGTCCCGCTGCAGAAGATCCCGATGGTCAGGTCGAAGCCCGGCTTCTACGTGCTCGCCAAGCACGCCGACGTCCTGGAGGCCAGCCGCAACGCGGAGGTGTTCAGCAGCGAGCCCACCTCCAACTCGCTGATGGAGATGCCGCCCTGGGCCGCCCGCTTCTTCGGCTCGATGATCAACATGGACGATCCCCGGCACGCGCGGATCCGGCGCGTCGTCTCGCGCGGGTTCAGCCCGCGGATGCTGGAGCGCATCGACCAGGACCTGGGCGTCCGGGCGGCCCGCATCGTCGACGAGCTGATCGCCGAGGGCCCCTCGGACTTCGTCGCCCAGGTCGCCGCCCGGCTGCCCGTCGAGGTGATCTGTCATCTGATGGGCATCCCCGAGGAGCACCACGCGATGATCCTCGACCGGACCAACGTGATCCTCGGCTACACCGACCCCGAGTACAACGGCATGAAGGGCGACCCGCGCGGCCTCACCGAGCCGCCCCGCCTCAAGGACGTGACGGTCACCTCGGTGCAGCTCGTCCGGGCGGGCCACGACCTGTTCCGCCTGGTCCGCAGGCTCGGCAGGGACCGGCGCGGCGGCACCGGCGACGACCTCATCACCCGGCTGGTCAACCCCAACGCCGACGGCGAGTCCCTGACCATGCAGGAGGTCGGCTCGTTCTTCATCCTGCTGGTCGTGGCCGGGAACGAGACCACCCGCAACGCCATCGCGCACGCGCTGCGCCTGCTCACCGACTTCCCCGAGCAGCGCGAACTGCTCCTCGCCGACTTCGACGCCCGCATCGCCCCGGCCGTCGAGGAGATCATCCGCTACGCGACGCCGGTCATCCACTTCCGCCGCAACGTCACCCGCGACCACGACCTCAACGGGACGAAGCTGAAGAAGGGCGACATCGTCGCGCTCCTCTACACCTCGGCCAACCGCGACGAGACGGTCTTCCCCGACGCCGAGACCTTCGACATCACGCGCAGCCCCAACCCGCACGTCGGCTTCGGCGGCCCCGGCCCCCACTACTGCCTGGGCGTCCATCTCGCCCGCCGCGAGATCACCGTGATGCTCCGCGAGCTCCTGACCCGGCTCCCCGACGTCCGGGCCACCGGCGACCACGACCGTCTCGCCTCGTTCTTCATCAACGGCATCAAGCGAATGCCCTTCACCTTCACCCCGCCCGGGTAAACTCTGCGGCGGTCCGGGACACCGTGCCGGGGAGACGGGAGCGGTCCTGGTGAGGTCCGGAGACGCAGGGGATCCGATCGGTTCGACGACCCCCAACGTCGCGCGAATGTACGACTTCTACCTGGGCGGGAAGGACCACTTCGCCGCCGACAGGGAGGCCGCCCGGCGCGTCCTGGAGCTCGCGCCCTTCACACCGCTGCTGGCCGCGCAGAACCGCGGGTTCCTGCGCCGGTCGGTGCGGCTGCTGTCGTCGCGGGGCGTCCGGCAGTTCCTGGACCTGGGCGCGGGCCTGCCGACGCGCGGCAACGTGCACGAGGTCGCCCGCGACGCCGACCCGGGGGCGCGGGTCGTCTATCTCGACTGCGACCCCGTCGTCGTCGCCCACGGACGCGCCCTGCTGACCAGCGGCGACGGCCTGGTCGAGATGACCGACGTGGACATGCGCGACCCCGAACGGATCCTCGGCGACGCCGTCGTCCGGCGCGTCATCGACTTCGAGCGGCCCGTCGGCCTGCTCATGAACTCGGTCCTGCACTGCCTCACCGACGACGAGGATCCGTACGGCATCGTCGCGACGCTCCTCGAGGCCCTCGTGCCCGGCAGCTACCTGGCGATCTCCCACACCACCGGGAACGACGGCCTCACCTCGGCGGTCGGCGCGATCTACGACAACGCCACGACCGGCATGACCTACCGCTCACCCGAGAAGATCGAGAAGTTCTTCACCGGCACGGAGCTGCTGGACCCCGGGGTCGTCCCGCTGGCGGCCTGGCGTCCCGACCTCGTGCCGGTCCCGCGCGGGGGAGCGGAGCGGCGGGCTCGCGAGAAGGCCGCCGCGGGGAAGTGGGACCTCGACCGCTACTACCTGTGCGGCGTCGGCCGCAAGCCGTCCGCCGTGCCAGAATGAGCGGCACCCGGGGGGAGGGCTCATGCGCTCGTTGGACGTCCGCTGGATCCATGGGTCGGAGTCGGCCAAGCACAACACCGATCCCGACATCCAGGTCCACGCCTACGACCCGGACACCTTCATCCTCCGCCAGAACAAGGCGATCAATTACGAGGCCCCGTTCCTCTACCTGCTCTTCGGCGCCGACCGGGCCGTCCTCCTCGACACCGGGGCCACCGCCTCCCCCGAGCTCTTCCCGCTGCGGCGGACCGTCGACGCCCTGATCGAGGACTGGCGGGAGCGGAACTCCCGGCCGTCCTGCGAACTCCTGGTCCTGCACACCCACGGGCACGGCGACCACGTGGCGGGCGACCCGCAGTTCGCCGGCCGTCCCGCCACCACCCTCGTGGACGCCTCCCTGGCCTCGGTCCAGCGGTTCCTCGGCCTTCCCGAGCTCGGGACGGCCCGTCTGGAGCTGGGCGGCCGCCCCCTGGAATGCCTGCACACCCCGGGCCACCACGACGCCGCCGTCACCTTCTTCGACCCGTCCACGGGCTTCCTGCTGACCGGTGACACCGTCTATCCCGGACGCCTCTACGTCGAGGACCGCGAGGCCTTCACCGCCTCGATCGACCGCCTGATCGCCTTCACCGACACCCGCGACGTCACCCAGCTCCTCGGCTGCCACATCGAGATGACCACGACGCCCGGCGTCGACTACCCCGTCCGCACCACCTACCAGCCGGACGAGCCGCCGCTCCAGCTTCCGCCGTCCCGGCTGCACGCGATCCGCGCGGCGCTGTCGGAGATCGGCGACGGTCCGGGCGACCATCCCTACGACGACTTCGTCATCTCCCTGGAATAGCTGACCAAGCGCTTGCTAGTTGCGCCCGGATCGGCTAAAGATCAGTGGTGCGGCTCGTGTTCACGGCTGGAGATCTCGCGGCGACCCGGTTCGGCGTCTCGGCGCTGCATCATGCGGTCTACGCGGCGCTCTGCGTCCACCAGCCGAGGCTGGCACCGGCGGGGACCCTCTGGCGGGACGTCCACCGGTCGGTGCCGAGCGCTTCGCTGCCGATGATCGACCTGCTCACCAGCTCGGGCGTCCGGGCGGCGGTGGCGGGCGAGCTGTTCCGCTTCGAGGTGCCGCGGGTGCACACCGGGCGGCCGTCGATGGGGGACGAGCTCGACGCCCTCACCGCGCTCGGCCAGGGGCTCGAGGATCCGGTGCGCCGCTTCACCGGGAGCCTGTGGCGGCTGATGCGCCCCTGCGCCGCCCGTGATCTGCTGCTCGACCGCCCCCAGCTCCTGCGGGTCCTCGCCGACGGCCTGCACGTCCTGTTCCACCGCTTCCTCGCACCCGAATGGGCCCTCATCCAGCGCGCGCTGGACGCCGACATCGGCCGTCGCGCCGACCTCGGATCGCGCAAGGGGATGGGCACCGTCCTGGCCTCGCTCAGCCCCCGGCTCTCCTGGACCGGCGGCGGCCTGGAACTCGACGGCCTCGCCGCCCGGGACCTGCCGTTCGACGGCCGCGGCCTGCTGCTCTCCCCGATCGCCTCGGCCGACTCCGGCTTCCTCAGCCTCGTCCACAGCCCGGACGAGCGCCGTCCGCTCCTGTGCTACCCCGTCCCCGCCGCACTCCCGCGACCGGGCCCGCAGGGCGGCGTCGACTCCCTGGCCGCGCTCGTCGGCACCGCCCGCGCCCGCACCCTGCGCGCGATCGAGTCCGGCTGCTCCACCACCGAACTCGCCCGGCGCCTGCACAGCAGCCCCTCCACCGCCTCCGAGCACATCCGCACCCTCCGCGAGGCCGGCCTGGTCACCACCCACCGCGACGGCCGCGCCGTCCGCCACATCCTCAGCCTCCTCGGCCGCGACCTGCTGTCCACCAACTCCCACGGCCCGTCCCGCGACCTCTGAGAACGGGTGGCGTCATCGCCGGGGGCGTTGTTCGATGGACGAAGGGCGATGGGGGAGGGCACGTGCAGTTCAAGTGGATCAAGACGTCGGGCCGGACCGAGCTGATCGAGACGACGGACAAGAACCACCGGCCGCAGGGGGCGGCCAACTACCTGGCGAAGAACGTCGGGACGGTCTGCGGCGCGAACCTGGAGCGGCTGTCGGAGGCGCAGCGGTGGCTCTCGACGTTCCGGCTGGGGGCGAGCCGGGCGGCTCAGCGGCGGCACGCGGCCGTCGCGGAGATCAACGGGATGATCGGGCGGTTCGTCGAGATCCAGTACGCCGACCTGTACGAGCTCGCCATGGACGACGACGACCCGGCCACGTCCGCGCGCAACGACCTGCGGAACGCGGCCCAGAGGTACGCCGTGTCGTATGTGCGGGCGCTGCTGACCTCGCGGCCGGAGATGAGCCCGCTCCTCGTCCGCAACGACGAGATCACTCCCGAGATCCGGCTGCGTGAGCCCAGGGACGTCGTCGACGCGATCCTCTCCGTCCCGCCGGGCCCCGCGACCGGCGTCCCCTGGACCAGGGACGGCCTGCGCGTCCCGATCGCCCGCGCCCTGGACCGGCTCTTCCCCCACGGACGGTCCTGGATCGAGCCGGAGACCCTGGAGACCTGGCACGACGAACTCTGGCGGAGCTGGGGGAACAGGCTGAACCTGCTGCCGCTGGCCGCGGCGCCCGTCGCGACCGCCGGCCTGCCCGTCCCGGTCCAGCCCTCGCCCGTCCAGCCCTCGCCCGTCCAGCCCTCGCCCGTCCAGCCGTCGCCCGCGAGGGGGATCGACGAGCAGCCCGATCCGGAGCTCAGCCAGCCGCCCGTGCGGACAGCGCAGGACGACGAACGGCACGCCGGCCTGCTGGCCGCGCTGGAGGCGGCCGCCGCCAAGCCGATGGCCACGCTCAGACGGCACGAACGAGAGAGCCTGATCACGGTGCTCAAAGGGGAGCTTCCGCCGGAGCTCCTGGGCCTGTCGCAGGCCAACGGCGAGCGGCTCGGGAGACTGCGGCAGAGCATGGCCCAGAGCCACGACGCGGGCGCGGCCTCCAGGAACTGGGCCGCCGCCCTGGCCGCGGACGGCTTCGACCTGCGCGGCCTGCCCGAGACGATCTCCAGGTTGGAGAAGGCGGGGCAGAGCGCCCAGGCGCAGGGCTACTACTTCCAGGTCCGCGAGACCCTGGAGGCGTGGTCGCAGTACCGCCTGTGCGCGGTGGAGGTGCGGTTGCCCGGGAGCGACCAGCCGTGGCCGCGCCCCGACCGCTATGTCGACACGCTGGAGTGGGTGGCGCCCGGCGAGTTCCGGTTCCGCGAGTACAAGGCCTACAACCCGACCGGCGAACCACCCGCGGATCACAGGCGCACGTTCATCGTCCAGAACGACGACTACTGGGCGGCGATCTTCGGCAATCCCTTCGGATACGCCGTCGAGTACGTCTTCGAGCACGGCGTCCCGGCGTGGACCGAACCGATCTTCGCCGAGAACGCCCGCTACTTCGCCTACGGCCTGTACGTCACCGATCTCACGGCAGGGTCCACGCGCCGCATCGTGTGACCTCCGGGGTGCGGAACGGTCCACCGCAAAGGGCTATTCGGGGTGGCGCCGAATACCTTGCCGGTGCCGGGGCGGCTGTTCATGATCGGCGATGTTCCGTTCCCCGTCCCGGAGATGAGGCCTGATGAACCGCTCGCAGATCTTCAAGACCGTCGGCACGCTCGGCACCGCGCTGGCCATGGCGACCGTCGTCCAGGGCTCGGCCAGCGCCAACGCCTGGAGCTCGAGCTACCCGACGTGGGGCACCGCCACCTGCTCCTCGGCCGCGCAGCTGTCGGACAGCCAGCACGTGATCATCTCCTGCATCATGTACGGCGGCACCTCCGTCCAGGGCTACACCGTCGTCATGAACGGCAACGGCTCGGACCGCCTCCTCCCGGAGACCAACCCGGTCGTCGGCGGCCTCGGCATCGTCTGCGACCCCGCCGTCATCGGCGGAAGCAGCACCAAGTTCTGCCTCGGCCCCAAGCTCGGCATCGCCGCCGGCTGCCACAACTTCACCAACAAGACCAACTACACCTGGTACACGGCCAAGGTGCTTTCTTCCCCGACCGTCAACCGCTGCGGCTGACCCGAAGCCCCCCGGCCCGGCGGGGGCCGGGCCGACCACGAAAATGGGGGAGCGGCGACGCCCCCGCGCCGGGTCCTCGCCGCTCCCCAAACAAGTACATCCTTTCGATTTAACGCCATAAAGAACATCCCGGAAATCCGGGTACCCGCCGAACATCCCGGCGACATGCCCATGTCCGTGCCGGGGAAACGCCTTTCACGCCCGCGACGTTCCGCCGGTGAATGCGGTATTGCGGACGCGTCCCGAAATGGCGGGCGGGCGCATATTGGAATCGTATTCGGTTTCTGCCGCGTCCCGGAAGAGGCGTTTCCCGAAGGCGCCTAGCGTAAGTGGATCACTGTCGGCAAGGTGCCGTGGTGGGACAACTTTGGGGCCTTGTGGGCGGGGTGGGGCGGCGGCATCGTCGTCGTCATGGGATCGGATCTTGCGCGGGGCGGGCCGGGGTGAAGGGGGCGGGGACGCTGCTCTCCTTCACGGACGTGACCCGGCGGTTCGGGGGTGTTCCGGCGCTCGAGGCGGTGACGCTGACGGTCGGCCGGGGAGAGTTCGTCTCCGTCGTCGGGCCGTCGGGATGCGGGAAGTCCACGCTGCTGCGGCTCGCGTCCGGGCTGGACGTGGCGTCCTCCGGCGCGGTGGAGACCGCGACGGACGAGGTGGCCTACGTCTTCCAGGACGCCACCCTGATGCCGTGGCGGACCGTCCGGCGCAACGTGGAACTCCTCGCCGAGCTGTCCGGCGCCGGCCGCGGGGACGTGCGGGAACGCGCCCGGGCGGCCCTGGAGTCGGTGGGGCTCGCCGAGTTCGCCGGGCATCTGCCGCGGCAGCTCTCCGGCGGTATGCGGATGCGGGCCAGTCTCGCCAGGGCCCTGGTCATGAAGCCCGCGCTGTTCCTGTTCGACGAGCCGTTCGGCGCCCTGGACGAGATCACGCGGACCCGGCTGAACCTCCAGCTCCTCGACCTGTTCGTGGAACGCGGCTTCGGCGCCCTGTTCGTCACCCATTCCGTCGAGGAGTCGGTGTTCCTGTCCGGACGGGTCGTCGTGATGTCGGCGCGGCCGGGCCGGATCACCGCCGAGTTCGCCGTCCCGTTCCCCTACCCGCGCCCGGCGGCGCTGCGCTACACGGCGGAGTTCGCCGAACTGGCCGGGAAGGTGGCCGCCGCGCTGGAGGAGGCCTCGTGAGCAGGCGCCTCGTCGCCGTCCTGGGCCCGCCGCTCGGCGTCTTCGCCCTGATCGTCGCCGGCTGGTACGGCGTCACCTACCTGCTTCTGGCCGAGGACCGCAGGTTCCTGCTGCCGCCCCCCGACGAGGTCGTCACCGAGGGACTCCTCGACGGCCGGGTCCGGACGGACATCCTGCTGGCGAGCTGGGTGACCCTGAAGGCGGCGCTGATCGGCCTGGCCATCGCGTTCGTCCTCGGCTCCCTGCTCGCGGTGCTCATGGCGCAGGCGCGCTGGATCGAGCGGTCCCTCTACCCGTGGGTGGTGTTCCTCCAGACGGTCCCGATCCTCGCGATCGTCCCGGTCATCGGCTTCTGGTTCGGCCACGAGCTGACGGCCCGGGTCGTCGTCTGCGTGATCATCTCGATCTTCCCGCTGGTCATCAACCCGCTCCAGGGCCTGCTCGGCACCGACCGCGGCCTGCACGACCTGCTCACCCTCGCCAGGGCGTCCCGGCTGACCCGCCTGCTGAAGCTCCAGATCCCGGCGGCGCTCCCGCAGGTGTTCGTCGGGCTCCAGACGGCCGCCGGCCTGTCGATCGTGGGAGCGGTCGTCGGCGACTTCTTCTTCGGGCGGGGCGACATCGGGCTCGGCCTCCTGCTGTCGCGCTACAGCGGACGGCTCCAGTCGGCCGAGATGCTGGCGACCGTCTTCGCCGCGGCCTTCCTCGGGGTCGTCGTCTTCTGGATCTTCGGCGCCCTGGGACGCAGGGTCGCCGGCGGCTGGTCGGAGGACTGGGGCGCGGGCGACCGGGCGGCCCATGGGTCCTGACCGTCACCACCCCCATCCCGACCGATCGAAGGACGAGCCATGACGAGTCCCCTCACCCGCGGCGTCCTGGGCGCGACGGCCCTCGCCGCCTGCCTGGCGCTGTCCGCAGCGTGCGGCGGAGAGAAGACCGCCGAGACCAAGGCCCGCTCCGGAGTCCTCTCCGGCGTGTGCCCCGCGACCGTCGTCCTCCAGACCGACTGGGATCCGGAGGCCGAGCACTCGGCGTTCTACCGGCTCCTCGGCGACGGCTACACCGTCGACGGCAAGGCCAAGTCCGCCAAGGGCCCGCTCATGGCGGCCGGGACGGACACCGGAGTGGACGTCGAGATCCGCATCGGCGGCTCCTCCATCGGCTACCAGACCGCCGAGCCCGTCCTCTACCAGGACAAGGACATCCTGCTCGCCTACGGACGCGTGTCGGAGCACCTCGCGACCTACAAGAAGACGCCCGTCGTCTCCGTCTTCGCCCAGATGGAGAAGAGCCCCTACGCCATCTACTGGGACCCCGCCACCTACCCCGCCGCCCGGACGATCGCCGACCTCAAGAAGGACAAGGTCAAGATCCTCTTCGGCTCCGAGACGACCGTCTGGCAGGAGTACCTCGTCGGCTCCGGCATCGTCGACAAGTCCCAGGTCGACCAGAGCGACTCGCCCAAGCCGGCGACGTTCGTCGCGGCCGGAGGCAAGGTCGCCGAGGCGGGCTTCATCACCGCCGAGCCCTACATGTACGAGGTCGAGACCAAGGCCTGGGGCAAGCCCGTGAAGGGCCAGCTCATCCACGACACCGGCTTCCCCGAGTACTTCCAGTCGGTGGTCGTGCGCAGGGAGGACCTGACGAAGGAGAAGGACTGCCTGACCAAGCTGGTCCCGATCCTCCAGCGGGCCGAGGCCGACTACATCGCCGATCCGGCGCCCACCGGGAAGCTGCTCGCCGACCTCGCCGACAGGTACCAGACGAGCTGGGTCTACACCACCGCCCAGGCCGATGCCGCGGCCAAGGCCCAGGTCGACCTGGGCCTCGTCGGCAACGGCGACGACGCCGTCCTCGGGAACTACGACCTCAAGCGCGTGCAGACCCTCATCGACCTGATCGGCAAGTACGCGCCCGACGCCGACATCTCCGGCATCACCCCCGCCGACCTCGTCACCAACGAGTTCATCGACCCCTCCATCGGCCTCAAGCCCTGACCCCGCCCCCCCCCGGAGGAGCAGCCCGTGCCCGACGCCCGCATCCCCGCCGGTTCCCGTCCGCCGCAGGAGGAGGTCCTGGTCAGGGCCGCCTGGGTCCTCACGTCGGGGCCCGCGGGCGAGATCGAGGACGGCGCCGTCCATGTCCGCGACGGCCGCATCGCCGAGGTGGGCCCCTACCGTGAGCTGCGCGGACGGCTGCCCGGCGCGGCCGTCGAGGGCGACGGCACGGGCCTGCTCATCCCCGGCCTGGTCAACACGCACACGCACCTGTCGGAGGCGCTGGCGACCGGCATGGGCTCGGAGCTGACCCTGTTCGAGTGGGGCGAGCGGATCGTCGGGCCGCTCGGCACCGCGCTGACCACCGAGGACGCCCGCGAGGGCACCCGGCTGCGCGCGATCGAGATGCTGCTGTCCGGCGTGACGACCGTCAACGACATGTTCGTCCACAGCAACCCCGGCGACGCCGCCAGCGTCGGCGTCGTCGCGGGGCTGGAGGAGGCGGGCCTGCGCGGCGTCGTGTCGTTCGGCGCCGAGGACGCCGACATGTCGGGTGCGCGGCCCGGAGCCCCGCCCTGGGCCGGTATCGGCCGGATCATGGCAGAACATGAGGCGCTCGCCGAGGCCTGCGAGGCGGCCGACCTCGTCTCCTTCCGGTACGGGATCGGCACCCTGCTCGGCCAGAGCGACGCCCTGCTGGAGGCGGGCGCCGACGCCTGCCGGGACCGCGGCTGGGCCGTGCACACCCACCTCGCCGAGGTCCGCGAGGAACTCGTGGCGGCGACCGGGCGCTGGGGCCGCAGGACCGTCCCGCACGCCCTCGCCCTCGGCCTGTTCGAGCGGCCGCTCATCGCCGGGCACGGCGTGTGGGTGACCGAGCCCGACATCGAGATCCTCGCCGCCCACGGCGTCGCGATCGCGCACAACCCCGTCGCCAACATGATCCTCGGTTCCGGCGTCTGCCCGGTGCCGCGGCTGCGCTCCGCCGGGATCGCGGTCGGCATCGGCACCGACGGCGCCGCCTCCAACGACGGCCAGGACATGCTCCAGGCCGTGAAGACCGCGGCCCTGCTCCAGAAGGTCCACGCCCTCGACCCCTCGGTCATCGACGCCCCGGCGGTCCTGCGGATGGCCACCCTGGACGGCGCCCGCGCCCTCGGCCTCGACCACCTCATCGGCTCGCTGGAACCCGGCAAGCGCGCCGACCTGGTGCTCCTCCAGGACTCCGTGTGCGTCGCGGTCCTGCACGATCCCTGCGGCCAGCTCGTCTACGGAGCTTCGCCCCGCGCCGTCCGCTCGGTCTGGGTGGACGGCCGCCGCCTCGTCGACGACCACGCCTGCACCACCGTCGACGAGGCCGAGCAGACCGGCCGGAGCCGGACGCTGGCAGCCCGCCTGGCGGTGGCGACCGGCCTGCGCGCCGCGGGCTTCTCCCGCCTGGGCCCCGGCTGACGGTCCCCGCTCACTCGCGGCGGGGACCGGCGCCCGCGTTGAGGCCGAGGGAACGGATCCAGATCTTGTTGATGGTGTCGATCAGGGTCTCGGCGTCGTACTCGACGCCCTCGTAGGACCAGGCCATGACCACGCGTTCGACCATGAGGGTGAGGGCGTGCGCGGTGTGGCGCGGGTCGAGGTCGCCGTAGGCGGCGCCGGTCTCCTGCCAGCCGGCGATGGCGCGGGTGGCCCTGCTCTGGAAGTGGTCGGCGACCTCGGCCCACTGGGCCTTGAGCCGCTCGTCCTCGTCGCGTGCCTGGTAGACGGCCTGCAGGACATGGGCGTTGCGACGGAACGCCTCGACGTAGACCCGGTTGACCTCCTCGATGCGGTGCACCGGGTCCTGCTGGGAGCTCACATGGGTGGGCGCGATGGCCCGCAGGTCGGCGGAGGCGTCGCGCATCAGGGCGTGCAGCAGGTCGTGCTTGGACCGGTAGTAGTTGTAGAGCGTCCCCGACCCGACCTTCGCCTCGGCGCTGATGTCGGAGAGCCGGGCGTTGTGGAAGCCGTCCCGCTCGAAGACGATCCGCGCCGCGTCGCGCAGACGCTGCGGCGTGGTCTCGCGGCGACGGTCGACCCGGGTGCGCCCCCTGCTCGCCTCGCCGGTCTCGGCAGCGGCTTCGGGCACGGTCCCACCTCGTCTCGACGTTCGCTGAAGCTGACGACCTTAGCAGCCGTGCCCCGGACCTGGGCCTGCGCGGGGCACAAAGTAGAGGTTGACGTCAGTCTCACTTTCTGGGTACTTTCATGCCCCGCGTGACGTGCCTCACCTCACACCGCCCCTGGCAGGCGGGCCTGCGGTCTCACGCGCCGGGCATTCGAATCAGTGAAGCGAGGGCATCGATGAAGCTGGGTATGCACACGCGTTCGACGCGGACACGGGTCCTGCTGGGCGGTGGGCTCGGCCTGCTGCTGACGGCCGCCACCGCCTGCTCCGGCGGGTCCGGCGAGACCGCCTCCGAGCCGGGCCTCACGGGCAAGCCGATCAAGGTCGGCCTGTTCAACCCGGACAAGGGGCCGGTGATGGTCCCGGCGGTGAAGTCCGGGATGGACGCCGGTGTGAGCTACATCGCCAAGGAGCTGAAGGGCGTCGGCGGACGGCCGATCGAGGTCGACGCCTGCTCGGTCGACGGCACCCCCGAGTCCACCATCGGCTGTGCCAACAGGTTCGTCCAGAACGGCGTCGTCGCGGCCTTCGACGGCTTCAACCTCAGCTCGAGCGCCGGGATCAGCATCCTCGAGGCCGCCAAGATCCCCCTGGTCGGCCAGATCCCGTTCGACCAGACCACCGGGAGCGCCGCCTCCGGACGCGTCTACTTCGGCGCCCCCCAGGCCTCGTTCCTCGTCGGAGCGCTCCAGGGCTTCAAGGCCGAGGGCAAGACGTCCGCGACGCTCACCCTCGTGGACACCCCCGCCTCGCACAAGACCGTCGAGACCCAGCTCAAGCCGCTGGCGGGCGCGATCGGGATCAAGGCCACCGGCCTGTACTTCTCGCCCACGAACCCGAACTTCAGCGCCCTGGCGGCCACGATCGCCTCGACCAAGCCCGATGTCGCCGGCCTGATCGCCTCGCCGAACGCCTCGATCTGCACCCAGCTGATCAAGAACCTGAGGTCGACCGGTTACTCGGGCTCGATCTTCGTCGCCGCGTGCACCTCCTTCATCAAGTCCGACCCGGCGTCGGCTCCGGGCGCGACGCTGTACTCCTCGGTCTGGCTGCCCGGCACCGAGCAGTACGCACCCAAGCCCGTGGTCGACAACCTCAAGGTCGCGACCGGCTACCTGGCGAAGACCCCCGGTCCCGCCGACTTCTACGGCTACGCCCAGTTCGCCACCGTCGTGGACTTCGCCAAGGCCCTCGCCGCGGCGCCCGCGTCCGGTGAGCTCACCGGGGCGACCGTGCTGTCGACCCTCCAGGGCCTGAAGGACTTCACCACCTTCCTCGGACCCCAGATCACCTGCGGCAAGGCGACGACGCCCAACTGCACCACGCAGATGCTCCTGTTCACGGTGCAGAAGGACCTCACGCTCAAGCCCGTCACCGGCAGCTGGATCACCCCGGTTCCGGCGATCATGGCGAACATCCCCGGCGCCAGCTGAGCACGCGACCCTTCATGAACGATCTTCTGCAGTTCGCCGTCATCGGCTTCTCCACCGGAGCCGTCTACGCGGTGCTCGGGGCCTCGCTGGTCAGCATCTACGTCGCCACCGGCGTCATCAACTTCGCTCAGGGGTCGGTGGCGCTGTGGGCGGTGTGGCAGACCGCGGGGCTCCGCACGAACGGCACCCTGGTCCTGCCGGTCGGCAGCGTCCAGCTCGGCTCGGGGCCGATGGACGTGTGGCCGGCGGTGCTCATCGGCGCGGTGAGCGGCCTGGTGTGGAGCCTGCTGGCCCATCTCCTGGTGTTCCGTCCGCTGCGCCGGGCCCCCGAGCTCGGCCAGGTGGTCGCCTCGGTCGGGGTGATGCTGTTCATCCAGGCCCTGGTGCCGCTCCGGTTCAGCGCCGAGACCCTCGGCACCGATCCGGGCAGCCTCATCCCGCTCCCGGCGCTCACCGCCGAGGTCTTCTCCGTCGGCGGGGCCACGATCGCGGTCAGCAACCTGGTCCTGGCCGCGGCCGCGATCACGGTCGCGCTCGCCCTGGCCGGCTACTTCCGGTTCACCAGGACGGGCATCGCGACCCGGGCGGGCGCCGAGGACGAGCAGGCGCTGCGCCTCATGGGCTACTCGCCGGACAGGCTCGCGGCGCTCATGTGGGCCGCGACGGGCTTCGTCTCGGGGCTGGTCGTCATCCTGGCCGCCCCGGCGATCGGCGGGCTCGACCCGACCAGTTACATGCTCTACGTCGTCCCGGCCCTGGCCGTCGCGCTCGTGGGCCGTCTGGCCTCGATCGGGGTCGCCTGCGGCGCCGGCCTGGCGCTCGGCTCGGTCCAGCAGATCCTGCTGTTCCTGACCGCCAAGAGCTGGTGGCCGTCGTGGGCGCAGGCCGGTGTCGGCGACGCGATCCCGTTCGTGATCGTCGTGGTGGCGCTGTTCCTGCTCGGCCGCGGCATCCCCGAACGCGGCGCCCGCGAGGCCCGTTCGCTGCCGCCGGTCCGGGTGCCGAAGCTGCGGCCTCTGGTGACCGCCGCGCTGGTCGGGGGGACGGCGATCGCCATCGCCCTCACCGGCGGCCAGTGGCGCTTCAGCCTCGTGATGTCGGTCATCCTGACGCTGATCGCCGCGTCGGTCGTCCTGCTCACCGGCTACCTCGGCCAGATCTCGCTGACGACCATGGCCTTCGCCGGGGCCGCCGGGTTCGCGCTGTCGAAACTGACGACCAGCGCGCACCTGCCCTTCCCCCTGGCGCTGCTGCTGTCGGCCCTGACCGCGACGGCCCTGGGCATCGTCGTCGGGGTGCCCGCGCTGCGCATCCGGGGGGCCCAGCTCGCGGTCGCCACCATCGCGGCCGCGCTCGCGATCGAGAGCTTCGTCTTCAACAACCCGGCGATGACGCCCTACACCGGCAACCTCATCTCCGACCCGTCCCTGTTCGGGTTCTCCCTGGCCGTCCGCCAGGGCACCGACCTCATCACGCTCCGGTTCTCCTACCTGGTCCTCGCCGTCGTCGCGGTACTGCTGATCGCCATGACGCGCCTGCTGTCCGGGGCGACCGGGCGGGCGTTCCTGGCGGTGCGGTCCAACGAGCGCGCCGCGACGGCGGCGGGCGTGAACGTCCCCGCGGTGAAGCTGCTCGGCTTCGCGCTGGCCTCGTTCCTGGCCGGGGTCGGCGGCTGCCTGATCGGCTACAGCCGCGGCCAGCTCTCGGCGGCCTCGTTCACCGTCCTGGTCGGCCTGGCCGTCCTGGCGACGACCTACGTCGGCGACATCACCCGCATCTCGGGGGCGATCTTCGCGGGCGTCGCGGGGCCGCTGGGCCTGCTGTACCTGGTCTTCACCCAGACGATCGACCTGGGCCGCTACTACACGCTGATCGTGGCCGCCGCGATGCTGCTGCGCGTGGTCGTCTTCGCACCGCACCGCGACCATGTCCCCGAATGGCTGATCGTCCGGCGGGCCCGGCGGGCCCCCGCGCTCCCGTCGCCCGTCGCGGCCCAAGCAACGGAGACCACCGATGCCCGATGACCTGAGCCCGCTGCTGCTCACCCGCGACGTGTCCGTGCAGTACGGGGGCGTCAGGGCCAACGACGCGGTCTGCGTCGAGGTCGGCCCCGCGGAGATCGTCGGGCTGATCGGGCCCAACGGCGCGGGGAAGACGACCTTCGTCGACGCCGTCACCGGCTTCGCGCCCCACACCGGGACGATCGAGCTCGACGGCGTGCGGCTCGACGCCGTCCCCGCGCACCGGCGGCGGCGCCTGGGGCTGGCCAGGACCTGGCAGTCCGGCGAGCTGTTCGCCGACCTCACCCTGGCGGAGAACCTCGCCGTCTCGGTCGACCGGACCGGGCTGCGCGGTGTGCTCTCCGACCTCGGAAGACGCCGGCGCGAGGCCGGCCAGGAGATCGAGCGGGCCCTGAGCCTGGTGGGCCTGGAGGAGATGGCCGGGCGCAGGCCCGACGAGCTCTCCCTGGGCCGGCAGAAGCTCGCCGGAGTGGCGCGGGCCCTGGTCGGCTCCACCCGCGTGCTCCTGCTCGACGAGCCCGCCGCCGGGCTCGACACCGAGGAGAGCGCCGAGTTCGGGCGCGAGCTGCGCCGGATCGCGGCGTCGGGCCCCGGCGTCCTGCTGATCGACCACGACATGACACTGGTGCTCGAGGTCTGCCACCGGGTCTACGTCATGGACTTCGGAAAGATCATCGCCTCCGGCACCCCCGCCGACGTCAGCGCCGACCCCGAGGTCGTCGCCGCCTACCTGGGAAGCCCGGTGATCCCGTGACAGAGACGAACGGCGCGCTGGAGATCCGCGGCCTCAGCGCCGGATACCGGGGGGTCCCGGCCATCCGGGACATCGACCTGCGGGTCGCGTCCGGGACGATCCTGGCGCTCCTCGGACCCAACGGCGCGGGCAAGAGCACCACCCTGCGCGCGGCCGCCGGCCTGCTCCCGGCCCTCACCGGGACGGTCACCGCCGTCGGCTCGCCGGTGACCGGGAGCGTGGAGCGCGCCACCCGGGCGGGGCTCTGCCTGATCCCCGACAACCGGGGCGTCTTCCACCGGCTGACCGTCGCCGAGAACCTCCGCCTGGCCAAGGCGCGCGGCGGCCTCGCTCCCGCACTGGAGAGGTTCCCGCAGCTCAAGCCGTTGCTGAACCGGCGTTGCGGCCTGCTCTCCGGCGGGGAGCAGCAGCTCCTCGCGATCGCCAAGACCCTGCTGCTCCGCCCGCGGATCCTGCTCATCGACGAGATGAGCATGGGGCTGTCCCCGATCGCCGTCCAGCGGATCCTGCCCGAGCTGCGGCGGCTCGCCGACGAGGACGGCACCGCGATCGTCCTCGTCGAGCAGCACGTCGACCAGGCGCTCGGGGTGGCCGACGAGGCCGTCGTGCTCCACCATGGCCGGGTGGTGCTCACCGGTGCGGCCGCCGATCTCCGGGCGGACCGGGACCAGATCCAGCGCGCCTATTTCGGCGACCGTGCAGATTCCGGAGACCGTGCGGATTCCGGAGACAAGGGGCAGACATGACCTTCGACACCCGCCAGCGGGCGGCGCTCACCGCCATCTGCGACACCTTCGCCCCCGGCGATGGCGCGGCCCTCCCGTCCGCGAGCGCGCTCGGCGCCGTCGACCTCGCCGTGGAACTCGCCGGAGGCCAGCCCAGGGCGCAGGACCGCAAGCAGCTGGAGCGGCTGCTGTCGCTGTGGGACACGCGCGCGATGGGGCTGTTCCTCGGCACCGGCGGGCGCCGGTTCTCCAGGCTGCCCGCCGCCGACCGCGAACGGCTGCTGCTGAAGCTGGGCGACTCCTCCTCGGAGGCCAAGCGGGTGCTGTTCCAGGCGCTCCGCGGGCTGGCCACGTCCTCCTACCTGCTGGCTCCCGGCCCGACCGGGATCTCGCCGGTCTGGGAGGCCATCGGCTACCCCGGCCCGCTCGGGACCCTGCCCTCCGCCCCGCGTCCCCCGCTGTCCCCGCTGTCACCCGACGCCGACACCACGCTCGACTGCGACGTCGTGGTCGTCGGATCCGGGGCCGGAGGCGGCACCGCGGCCGCGGTCCTCGCCGCCGCGGGCCTCAGCGTGGTCGTCCTGGAGCGCGGCGGCTACTACGACGACGCCGACTTCGACGGGCAGGAGCTCTCCGGCCTGAGCCGGCTGTACGCGGCGGGACCCGCGACCACCGCCGAGGGCCAGGTCGCCCTCGTGGCGGGCTCGTGCCTGGGCGGCGGGACGGTCGTCAACTGGACGACGTCCTTCCCCACCCCCGGCGACGTCCGCGCCGAGTGGGCCGCCATCGGGGCCGCGCAGTTCGCGGAGGAGGAGTACACCCGCTCCATCGACGCCGTCATGAAGCGCCTGTCGGTCAACGAGGACCACAGTGTCGCCTCGGCCCGCGACGCGGTCATGGAGAAGGGGCTGCGCGCCCTCGGCTGGCACGTCGACGCGATGCCCCGCAACGTCGTGGGCTGCGACATGGGCACCGACTGCGGCCGGTGCGGCTACGGCTGCCGGCTCGGCGCCAAGCAGTCGGTCACCAAGACCTGGCTCGCCGACGCCGAGGCCGCCGGGGCACGGCTGGTCATCGACACCGACGTCCGCGCCATCGAGGTGAAGCAGGGCCGCGCCGTCGGGGTCCGGGGCGTCACCTCCGGCGGGCACACGGTGACCGTCCACGCCCGGGCCGTCGTCGTGGCGGCCGGAGCCATCCAGACCCCGGCGCTGCTGCGCCGCTCCGGGCTGACCGACCCGGCCATCGGCCGCCATCTTCGGCTGCACCCCGCCACGGCCGTGTGGGGGGTCTTCGACGAGGAGATCCGCCCGTGGGAGGGCGGAATGCAGACCCGCTACTCCCGCCAGGACAGCGACCTCGACGGCGACGGCTACGGCGTCATCTACGAGACGGGCCCCGGCAACCCCGGCGCGCTGCAGGGGTTCATGAACTGGCGCGGCGGCGCCGCCCACCTGGCCGCGATGAAGGATCTCGCCCACACGGCAGGGGTCGGGATCATCACCAGGGACCGCGACTCCGGCGAAGTCAAGGTCGGCCGCGACGGCGAGCCCGTGCCGCACTACCGGCTGTCGGACCACGACGCGGGGCACCTGCGCGCCGGGATCAAGGGAGCGGCCAGGATCCTGGCCGCCGCCGGAGCCCGCCGCATCTCCTCCGCCCACCAGGCGGGACCTTCCTACGAGCCGGACCGGCGCGGCACCCTCGAGGAGTTCATCGCCTCCTGCGACGCCGCCGGGCTCGAACCGGGCCGCTGCGCGATCGCCGCCCTGCACATCATGGGCACCGCCCGGATGGGCGGCTCCCGCTCCACGAGCGCCACCGACCCCGACGGGGCCACCTGGGAGGTCCCCAACATCGTCGTCGCGGACGCCTCCTGCTTCCCGACCTCCTCCGGCGTCAACCCGATGATCTCCATCGAGGCCATCGCCCACATGAACGCCACCCGCCTGGCGTCCCGCCTCGCCTAGGGGCTGTTTCAAAGTCGGCGCCCGTGGCGAGCGGCGTCCAGGTGCGTGCCTCGCGGGGGCGGAGGAGGGAGTCGACCTGGTTGGGTCGGCGACCGACGACAACCTCGCGAGGTGCGTGCCTGGGCGCCGCGCAGTAGGGCAGTTGACTTTGAAACAGCCCCTAGCGGCTAGTTCTTGAGCCTGGGGAAGCCCTGGAGCGGGTGGTAGGGGTTCCGGCCCGAGCCCGAGACGACGACCAGGGCCCCCGGGGCCGGGACGAGCTGGAACCGTGAGTCGGCGCGGTCCAGCGGGACGGTCGCCGACCCGCGCTCCGCCCCGGTGGCCGGATCGAGGACGCGGAGCTTCAACGTGCTGAAGCGGGAGGTCGTGAGGAGGACGTCCGGGCCGTCCGCGACGAGGGCGGAGATGGAGTCGCGGCCCTTCTTCGTCGTCCACAGGGAGCGGCCGCCGGCCAGGGCGAAGGCCGTGACCTGGTAGCGGGAGTCCGGGGTGCGGGTGACGGCGATGACGGCGTCCTCGGTGACGGCGATCCGGTGGACCGGGATCGACCTGCTGGGCAGCACCGCGGAGACGTCGACGGCCTCGGCGGGGATCGTCGCGGTGATCCTGCCCTCGGCGTCCACGGCGAGCAGCGAGGTCGTGCCGCGCTGGTCGGTCTCCCGGACGTGCACGACGAGGGGATCCGCCGAGATCAGGGTGAGGTTGGCGTTGCCGACGGCCGGGACCGGCAGCGACCATCGAGCGCGTCCGGTCGCCGGGTCGAGGGCGAGGAGCTTCTCGGTGAAGGTGCCGTTCTGGGCGTTGCAGCGCTCGGAGACGACGACCCGGTCCGCGGCTCCGGCGATCCAGGAGTAGCGGCACAGCTCGCTCTTCGGGTCGCGCCTCCAGCGGAGCCTCCCGTCGCGGGCGCCGCGCGCCTCGAGCGTGCGCTCGGTGCCGATCACCGCGCTGTCGCCCGCGACGGCCAGCCGGTCCTCGTCGCGTCCGGTCGCCGCCTCCGCGGGCGGGATCGCCGCGCTCCAGAGGTTCTTGCCGGTGGCCAGGTCGACGGCCGAGACCCGGGAGCACTTGGTGCTGGTCTCCTGCTCGGCGATCATCCCGATCCCCGCGGCGGCGGTCCTGCTCATCCCGCACAGGACGTCGCGTCCGGGCAGCGGGGACTCCCAGCGCCTGGCGCCCGATCCGGAGTCGAAGGCCGTCAGCCCGTCGAACCTGGCCCTGACGACGAGGTCACCGGAGGTCCAGACGCCCTCGGTCTCGGCGTCGGAGACGGTGTCGGACGGCGTCGACCAGGCGACCTCCACGGACTCGCCGTGCAGGGCGTCGAACAGGACGACGCCCGGATAGATCCCGACGGCCGTGACCAGCAGGCCCGCCACCCTGCCGACCGTCCCGGCCTTGAACAGCGCGTAGAACGACAGCGGCACGAAGACCATGAGCGAGAACAGCGACAGCACGAAGATCGTGGCCCAGTTCTGCGGGCACGGCCCGCTGCTCGTCCCCCGCGACGACGTCCCGCACGATCCGCCGGTCTCGGCGCCCAGCGCCATCCAGTCACGCACCTGAAGCGTGACGGCCAGCCCGACGACGACCGCGGCCAGGAGCCCGATCACCAGCCACTTGAGATTGCCCGTCCCACGCATCCGCCCGCCCCTCTCTAGAAGCGACCGGAGTATCGCACGCCCCACCCGCTCTACCGGGCGAGAGAGATCAAATCGGAACAGTCGGACGGCGCGCCCCCCGGTGAGGGGGAACGCGCCGCCGGGGTGCCTAACGCTTGACGGTGATCTTCAGGAGTTTGGGGAGCGGCTTCTTCTTCTTGGGGGTGCAGGTCATCGTCACGGCGGAGCCGAACGCCACTGCGGTGATCTTGAGCTTGCCGAGGGTCACCGAGACCTTCCCGGCCTTCTTCAGCTTCAGCTTGCCGGTCAGCTTCCCGATCGCGATCTTGCCCTTGGGCTTGACCGGGCCGGTCTTCTTCGGCCCCGACGCGTTGACGGACGTCTTCTGGGCTCCCGAGGCGGTGAACTTCCCGGTGGTCTTCCATGAGTCGACGGCGACCGGCGACACCCCGGGCAGGGCCGAGAGATCAGCGGTGATCTTCACGGTGTCGCCCACGTGGCGCTTGGCCGAGCCCTTCATGGAGACCTTGGCGTTGTAGGTGAAGTGGGTGGAGAAGATGAGGCAGTCGTAGGCCACGGTTCCGGTGCCGGCCGAGGCGGAGGCGCTGCCGAGCCCCGCGGTGGCCAGCACGACCGCGGTCGCGCCGATGGTGAGTCTGTGGAGTGCCCTGCGGCCCCTCGTCTTCGTCGGGCTGGTCGACATGAACCGCTCCTTCCGTCGCGCGCGGGTCACGGTGAGCCCTCCCATGTTTCGCTGGGGGAAACATGGTTTCGCAACGTAGGAACAGAAGACCGTTTCGCGCCCCCCGTGTCAAGGGATAGCCGTTTCCCGATTCGAAACGGCTTGTTAGCCGAAGGAAACACTCGCGAGAAGACGGGACCGGGCGGGCGCCCGCTCAGGACGGTTCGCCGAACCAGCGGGCGAGGTGCCGGTCCAGGTCGGCCTGATCGTCGCCGATCCATGCGACATGCCCGTCGGGCCGCATCAGGACGCTCGGAAACTCCAGTGCGGCGGCGGGATCGGCGAGCAGGTCGACCCGGTCGGACCAGCCGCCGGTGGCCAGGCCTCCGGTGCGGTCCAGCAGCAGGCCGCGCCCGCGATGGAGCAGCCCGTACAGGGTGCCCTTCTCCAGCCCGACGTCGGGCAGGCGGCGGCCGAGCAGGTCGGGGCCGTCGCCGAGGTCGTAGCGGACGCCGACCGCGGTGATCTTCTCGATCAGGTGCCGGTTGACCTCGTCGAAGTCCATCAGCTCGGTGAGCAGCCTGCGGACGGCCTGCGCTCCCGGTGCGACGGACAGCAGCTCGGTCTGGGCACGGGTGTTCTCCAGGACGTCCGCGGCGACCGGGCGCCGTTCGGCCTCGTAGGTGTCCAGAAGCCCCTCCGGAGCCCGGCCGCCCAGGTGCGCGGCCAGTTTCCACCCGAGGTTGAACGCGTCCTGGAGGCCCAGGTTGAGGCCCTGCCCGCCGATGGGCGGATGGATGTGCGCGGCGTCCCCGGCGAGCAGCACCCGTCCGGTCCGGTAGCGGTCGGCGAGGCGGGTGGCGTCGCCGAAGCGGGAGAGCCGGCGCGGGGAGCGCACCCCGAAGTCGGTCCCCGCGAGGGCGCGCAGCTGCCGCCGGAAGTCCTCGATGGCGGGCGGCTCCGCGCGGTCGGCGACCTCCGCGGCCGGGACCACGACGCTGTAGATCCCCGCACCGAAGGGCCTGAGCCAGAACCGTTTGTGGATCCGCTGGACCTCGGCGACCTTGGCGGCGATCTCCTCCGGCGCGGCCGTCGCCTCCATCTCGCCCATCAGCGTGTCGTTGCGCGATGGCTCGCCGGGAAAGCCGACCCCGAGCAGCTTGCGCACGGTGCTGCGGGCCCCGTCGCAGCCGACGAGGTAGCGGGCGCGCAGCCGTTCCCCGCCGGCCAGCTCGACGGTGACGCCCGCGTCGTCCTGCTCGCATCCGGTCACCGCGCGACCGCGCAGGACCTGCGCGCCCAGCGCGACCGCGTGCTCCTCCAGCACACGCTCGATGACCGGCTGCGGAATGCCCAGCAGATAGCCGTACGCGGAGTCCAAGCCCTGGGGCGCGGGCTTGGCGATGGCGGCGAAAAGCCCGGCGGCCGGCCGCCGCCTCCCCAGCGGGAGGAGCCGGTCCAGCAGGCCGCGCATCGCCATGATCTCCAGGCTGCGCACGTGCAGGCTGACGATGCGGACGAACGAGGCGGCCTCGGTCTCCCGCTCCAGAACGAGGACCCGCACCCCATGCAGCCGCAGCTCGGCGGCCAGCATGGCGCCGGTGGGCCCGCACCCGGAAATGATCACATCGTGCGACGGCGGCTCGGCGGTGAAACGCGAAGAGGACATCGGTACTGCCTTTCGGGAGTGCTCAAGACGGCGCTCCCGGACGACCTATCGCCCGACCATGACCCCGGAGGGAAGCACCCACGTCGATACGTTCACGGGTACCACCTCCTCATCCTCCAGCACGGCCTCGGGAAAGGTACCAGCGCGCGTCCCTCCCCGTAAAACGCTTTTCCACCGGTCCCCGTGACCGCCCGGGACGGATTGACAGGGGCCCGCCGAGAGGCAACACTTAACCATATGGTTCACCATCAGTTCGCGGCCCTGGGCGATCCGACCCGGCTGGCCATCGTCGAGCGGCTCGCCCGGGGTCCGGCGTCGGCCGGTGATCTCGCGTCGCCGACGACGCTCTCGCTGCCCGCGGTGCTCAAGCATCTCCGCGTGCTCGAGGACGCGGGCCTGGTGACGACCGTCAAGCGCGGCCGGGTGCGCGAGTGCCGGCTGTGCGACGACGCGCTCGTCGCCGTGGCCGAGTGGACCGCACGGCAACAGGCGCTCTGGTCGGCCCGGCTGGACGCCCTCGGCACCCTTCTGGAGGAGACATGACCGCCACCCCGCTTCTGTCGTTCGACCTCGAACGCACCTATCCCGCACCGCCCGAGCGCGTCTGGACCGCCTTCACCGACGCCGATCTGCTGCGGCGCTGGGCCTGCCCCGACCCCACCTGGTACGTCTCGTCCTGTGAGGTCGACCCCCGCGAGGGCGGCGGCTACCGCCTTCTGTTCGGTCCCCGCCCGGCCGGCGACGCCTACACCGAGGCCGCCACCTTCGCCGTCTTCGAACCGGTGGAGCGCCTCGTGCTCGACGTCCTCACCACGGCGGACGGGGTCTCCGAGACCACCCGCTGCACGGTCCTCCTCCTGCCGGAGGGCACCGGAACCCGCCTGGAGCTCACGGTCGAGGGCATCGAGGACGGCGAGACCGCCGAACACCTCCGCACCGGCTGGACGCTCTGCCTCGAGGGCATCGCCACCGAACTCGGCACCGAGACCTGACCGGAGGAGAACGACATGAGCAGCATGAACGGGGACGTCGCGGTCCCCGCGGCGACGGCCGGCCGGTTCCGCGGGCTGGCCCGGACGGGCCTCCTCGCCGCCCTCGCCGCGATGGCGGCCACGACCCTCACCGCCGCGCTGGCCCACGCCCTCGGCATCGACTTCGAGCTCCCGGACGGCGGCGAGGCGATCCCGCTGCCCGGATTCGCCGTGGTGACGGGCTTCTTCTCCGCCGTGGGCACCGCCATCGCCGCCGCCCTCCTGCGCTGGAGCCCCCGCCCCGCGGACCACTTCCTGCGGACGGCCCTGGCGCTGACCGCGGTCTCGCTGGTCCCGCCCCTGATCTCGGGGGCGGCCGCCGCCACGACCGTCACCCTGCTGATCCTGCATCTCATCCCCGCGGCGGTGATGATCCCCGCCCTGACCCGGGGCCTCCGCACCCGGACCACCGGATGACCGGCTCGGCTCAGGGCCAGACCGGGCCCTCGTCCGTCCAGGTGACGCCCTTGTTACGGCACAGGCAGAAGGGGTGGCCGACCGGGTCGGTGTAGACCCGCCAGCCGTAGCCTTCGGGGCCGATGGAGTCCTGTCGCAGCGTCGCGCCGAGGTCGAGGACGCGGCGCTGCTCGGCCTCGATGTCGTCCACCTCGAAGTCGAGGTGGAACTGCTTGGGGTGCTCGTCGTCGGGCCAGCGCGGCGCGCGGTAGCCGTCGACCCGGATGAAGGCCAGCTCGATCTCGCCGAACCGGATCCCGGCCCAGTCCCCGTGGCTGCTGTCCTTGACGGGCCGCCCCGTCACCGCGGCGTAGAAGGCCGCCAGCTCCATGGTGTCGGGGCAGTCGATGATGAAGTCGGTGAGTCGCAGCATCCCGAGAGCCTGTCACAGGTCAGCCGGGCTGGGCGCCGTGCGTGCCCCTCCCGGAGACGACGACGCCGTCCCGGAAGGTCAGGACCTCGGCGGACAGCTGCCCCGTCCGCTGCCGAAAGTTGATCACCACGGTGTCGATCCCGGCGTACACCCCGACGACCTCGAACCTCAGCCCGGGATCGCGCCGCAGCCCCTCGGCCCAGTACGCCCGCAGCGCCTCGACGCCCCGCACGACACCGTCCGACCCCTCGATGATCCGTGCCGCCACCGGCGAACTGAACACCACGTCTTCGGCGTAGTGCCGGATGATCCGTTCAAGGTCGTGGGAGTTCCAGTCCGCCGCCCACTCCCCGGCGAACCGCACCGCTTCATCAAGATCCATGCCGTCCTTGATACCAGGGGGAGAAGCGGCGCCGGCCGTGAGGCTCTTCACTCAGCATGATCCGAGTCCGCCCGGCCGGCGCCGCGGTCGGTGGGTCAGCCCTTGGCGGCGGTGAAGCGCGCGTTCACGTCGTTCCAGTTGATCAGGGACCAGAGCTTGGCGACGTAGTCCGGGCGGACGTTCTTGTACTGCAGGTAGTAGGCGTGCTCCCAGGCGTCGAAGACCAGCAGCGGCACCGATCCGATGCCGACGTTGCCGTGGTGGTCGTAGACCTGCTGGACGATCAGCTTCCCGCCCAGGGGCTCCCAGCCGAGGACGCCCCACCCGGAGCCCTGGACGGTCTGGGTGGCGGTGGTGAGCTGCCGGGCGAACGCCTCGAAGGAGCCGAAGTGCTCGTCGATCGCGGCGGCCAGCTCTCCGCCGGGACGGTCGCCGCCGTCGGGGGAGAGGTTGTCCCAGAAGATCGAGTGCAGCACGTGCCCGGACAGGTTGAAGGCCAGCGTCTTCTCCAGCCCCACGAGCCCGCCGAACCACTCTTTGTCCCGCGCCTCCTCGAGCTGCTCGAGGGTGTCGTTGGCGCCCTTGACGTAGGCGGCGTGGTGCTTGGCGTGGTGGAGCTCCAGGATCTCCCCGGTGATGGCGGGCTCCAGCGCCGCGTAGTCGTAGGGCAGATCCGGAAGCGAGTAGGTAGCCATGGCTCCACTATTGCGAATAACTTGCAACTACCGCAAGTTCGCAAGAATCCGGATCGGCGAGCCCCGGTGAGGCGAGGGCCGCGAAACGTGTGAATCGTCCTCTTTGACGCCTTTGTTGGGACGGTGATCTACTCCCTGCCATGACGAATCTCCAGTCCGCCCCCGTCATCGACGCGACGACTCGGCTGCTGACCGAGCACTACGTCTTCCCGGAAGTGGCCGAGCGGCTCGCCGCCCTGCTCCGGCGACGGCTCGCCGAGGGCGCCTACGACGTCGCCGACGCCGCGGAACTGGCCCGCCTGGTCACCGCGGACCTGCAGTCCGTCAACGACGACAAGCACCTGAGACTCAAGCACCACACCGACCCGGTGCCCCCCAAGGAGATGGACGCCACCCTCGCCTCCATCCGCCGCGACTTCGACGCCTCACTGGGCGGCGCCCCCCGCGTGGAGCTGCTCGACGGAGGCGTCGCCGTCGTGGAACTGGCGCCGATGCTCTTCCCGCTGGACTGGGCCGCCGAGCCCCTGACGGCCGCCCTCACCCTGGCCTCCCGGGCCCGAGCACTGATCATCGACCTCCGCGGCAACCGCGGCGGCGACCCCGACACCGTCGCCTTCGTCTGCAGCCACCTTCTGGACGAGCGCACCCACCTCAACACCATGTACTGGCGGGCCGGCGACCGCAGCGAGCAGTCCTGGAGCCTCCCGCACGTCCCCGGCGCCCGTTTCGGCGGCACCAAGCCCCTGTACGTCCTGGCCGGCGAGAACACCTTCTCCGCCGCCGAGGAACTGGCCTACGACCTCCAGCAGCTCGGCCGGGCCGTCGTCGTCGGCGAACCCACCCGAGGCGGCGCCCACCCCTGCAAGGGCTGGACCGTCCACCCCCACCTGGAGGCCACCGTCCCCACCGGCCGCGCCGTCAACCCCGTCTCCGGCACGAACTGGGAGGGCGTCGGCGTACGGCCCGACGTCCCGTGCCCGGCCGCGGAATCCCTGGACCGGGCCCACGCCCTGGCCCTCACCCGCCTCGCGGACTGACACGGACCCGCCCGGGTCTCGGGGCGGCCGGCGCCGAAGGAGCCCTCCGAGGGGAGGGGGGCCTGCCGTCGCACGGCGTGGCCGTGTTATGGATAGCGGGTCCAATACGACGGTCCTCTGGTTTCGGGAGCATCCCATGTCGCGCGTCATGTCCCTTTCGGACAGCATCGTTGTCGCTCTCGATCCGGCGGCGGTCTACGCCCAGGTGAGCGATGTGGCCCAGATGGGCCGTTGGAGCCCGGAGAACCTCGGCGCCACCGTTCCCGCCGGCGGCGTCGCCGCAGGCGTGGTGTTCGAGGGCCACAACAAGCGAGGCCCCGTGCGCTGGACGACCCGCTGCCGCATCCTGTCCGCCGAGCCCGCGGTGCGCTTCGCCTTCCGGGTCGAGGCGATGGGCCTGGGCCCCCGCTTCGTCCGTGCCCGCATCGCCACCTGGGAGTACACCTTCGAACCCGTCGCCGGCGGCACCCGCGTCACCGAGACCTGGCACGACGACCGCCGCTGGCCCAAGCCCCTGGCCGACGCCTTCGACCGCATCGTCACCCGAGGCCACCTCTTCGCCGACTTCCAGCGCCACAACATCACCACCACCCTCACCAACCTGAAGACCACCCTCGAAAGCCCCACCTCCTAGCCGTCCTTCGCGGACGAGAGACGAATTGTCGGGCGCGCCAGTCGCTCGGAGGCGAGGACTCCGTGCTGCGCCGCGGACCGGACTCTGGCCCGCGAACGAATGGGTGCCCCGTGCGGCCCCGGTGGACTGTGGTGTCGTGACGGCACGTGCGGTGCGGGAGTCTGCGGATTCCGGTTCTCGGCTCGAAGCGGCGGACGCTTCCACCGGCGGAACCAGGGCCGACCGCCCCACCCCGCCGGACGTCTTCGTGAGGGGTGGCTGAGGATGCGACGGGGGCTCGGCTGGGTCAGGGAAGCCGGGTACGGGGGAATTCCGAGGCCCCGGGCCGGGGATCTCGCCGCCCTGTCGCCCGGCGACCGTCGGGACATCATGCGGGTGCTCGCGCGTCAGACGGCGCACAGGACGGCGCGATCGGCCAGGGTGCGGGCGGAGATCAGCGGGACGGTGGCGTGGGTCGGCGGGCGAACAGGATGGCGCCCGGCTTCGGCTCGTCGGGATTGAGCAGGTGCTGGGCTTCCACGGTGAAGCCCGCCTCGCGGAGCCAGCCGGCCACGCGGGACGGTGGGCGGTGGTGGACGTACGTGGGTGTCGACGTGTCGTCGCCGGGGGGTGTCTCGGGTCGTGACCCGTCGCCCACGTGGAAGCCCACGGCCAGTACCCCGCCGGGCCGGAGGACACGGTGGAACTGCCCGAGCACGTCCGGGACGGCTTCGTCGGGGATGTAGATCAGGGACCACCAGGCGAGGACTCCGGCGAGGGATGCGTCGGCGAGGCGCAGGTCCGTCATGGAGCCGACCTGGAAGTGCGCGCCGGGGTGTTCGCGCCGGGCGATCTCGATCATCGCGGGGGACAGGTCGATGCCGGACGCGTCCGTGCCCAGGTCGCGGAGCAGGGCGGTCGTGTGGCCGGGCCCGCAGCCCACGTCGGCGACGGGGCCGCCGCCGATGGCGCGGACCAGATCGGAGAACAGGACGACCCCCGCGCGGACGTGGGGGAGCCTGTCGAGCAGATCGCGGGTCTCCTCGGCGTAGTCGGCCGCGATGGCGTCGTAGGTGTCACGGGTATCGCTCAGCCAGGTCATCCCAGGACCGTAGCCTCCTCGCCCGGCCTTGCGGTGGGCTCCGGAAATTCGGTGGGGACCTCCGCGTCATGGTCTCGCGGCAGCGCCGTTCTCTGATCAGGGAGCGCTTCGTCTCGCTCCCCGGGGTGCCGGAGGTGTTCCGGTGCTCTCTGGTCGGTTCGGACGCCGGATGTCCGATGAGTCGAGTGCCGTGGGCCGAGGCACGGGGAGCGTCAGGGTCGTCAATCGTCATGAATCGTGAATCGGCAGTGTGGAGGCACCATCGGCGGTGCCAGGAACCCGAGTACGTCGAGGCGGCCGAGGTGATCTCGCGCGCGGTCTTCGACCTTGTCGGCAAGGATCTGTGCGAGGGGGTGAGGATCTTCTCCGGTGGCCGCTATCCCCATGTGGTGGTCACTCTCGAGGCCGGGTGCCATGGCGACGAGATCTTCGACGCCTGTGACCGGCTCACGGCGGCCGGCTGGACGATCGGCAGAATCCGCTCCCAGCCATGGATGGCGGCCGGAGGCCAGGTGAGCTTCGCGGCCTACGCCCCCGTGGCCCTCGGCGTGTCGGCCTGCGGCGCCGAGGTCACCGTCACGGCCGAACGCGCGACGATGGCCGACCTGCTCACCGAGCTCGACGCCCTGCCCGGCGGGGCGGAGGCACCCGAGCTCGACGAGCTCCGCGCGAGCCTCACCACGGCCACGGCCGAGCGACGGCTGCCGTCCGCCGCCCAGATCGCCGAGGCCAGGAAACTTCTGAGACCTCATCCCGCTCAGCCGGAGGCCGAGGCGGCGCTCGTCGGACGGGCCCATCGTGCGTTCGACGTCCTCAGGGCCCGCGCGCCCGAGGAGCCTGACGCGACGGTCGTCGCCACGGAACCGGAGCGGGCGGCGCTCGAGGATCTCGAGGGCGCCGTCCGCGGCCTGAGCGGGATCCGGATGCTCTCCGCGGAGCTGTTCGTCCTGCAGTCCGACATGCGATCCGCCTCCATGGACGTCATCGTCCAGATCTCCCTGGCATCCGACGGGATCGCGGCGCTCCGGCGGCGGCTGACGGAGCTGAGCGCCCGCACCAGCCCATGGAGGACCATCGTGGCGACGGCGCTCATCCGAGCACTCGCCGACCAGGACCACCTGCGATCCGGGAATTCGTCCGGCGAAGGCTGGTCAGGGACCGGGAAGTTACGGCGCGCGGGACGCGTCCGGCCGGTTCACCCTTCGTATGGGCACGGATCGATATCGGCTCTAGCCGTGGCGGGCCGAGGGGTGATGAAATGCGTCGCCGAACGTCAGGTCGCTCACGAGAAACGAACTGCGCATGGGGAAAGTCGACGGTCCGGGATCCGATGCCACGCGGGTGAAACTGACGGGGTTGGGGGCGGGGTGTCTCGCGCTCTGCCTGGTGTTCATCGCGGCGATGATCGGGTCGCTGGGACATACCGCGCTCACCGCGAACGGTTCCTCCGGGCGGATCTTCGCAGGGGCCTGCGCCGCCGCCGTCCTGGCCGGGGCGCTCTGGTTCGCCGTCAGGTCGCCGGCGATGCTGCGCGGCGCGGCCCTGGCCTTCGACGGGCAGGGGATCTGGTGGACCGACGGTGACTCCCGATACGCGGGCCTGATCCCCTGGACGGAGATCGCGGCCGTCGGGGTCGGCACCTACAGGGATCCCCGGAGCACCTCCTCCAGCAAGCTCGACGCCTGGCTGGAGGTCTACCTCAAGGACCCCGCCCCGCAGCCTGCTCCGGAGCTGTCCCACCACTTCTTCGAGGTCGTCAGCCCCGCACCGCACCTGGGCGGCCACTGCTACCGCTTCCAGCTGGTCCACGACGGCTCCGCGCAGGCCGTCGAGCAGGCCGCCGCCCGGTGGAACCCGGCCCTCTGGCACGGCACCTGGGACCACGCCCACCGGCCCCGAAGCGCCCGTCACTGACCTCGCGACGAGCTTCCGCCACGGTCCCCGCGTCGACCTGAGCGGACGCGGCATCGCGCCGGGAACCCGCCGACCGGATCGGTCACCACGAGAACCGGGCGGACACCCGCCCCGCTTCGAGCTGCCGGTCGAGAAGTTCGGCCATGACGCCCACCCCGAGCTCCAAGACGTCCATTTCTGGCGCAGCTCCCCGGCGAGACCCCGACGCCCGCGTCCTTTCCGATGAGGAGCGGGACCGAATGAGAAATCGGGAGAGGGATTCAACGAACGGGGACGGCCCGGGCGTTTCAGGATGAGTCGACGTAGGAGGGCCGGTGGACTTCGAGGAGTTCCTCGCAGTGAGATTGGCGGCGCTGTTGAGATTCGCCGTCGCGGTGACCGGCGACCAGCACCGGGCGGACGACGTCGTCCAGGACGTGCTCGTCAAGGCGGCCCGGCGCTGGCGGCGCATCCAGGGCATGGACGCACCCGAGGCCTATGTGAAGCGGATGATCGTCAATCAGCATCTGTCGTGGCGACGGCGCAGACGCGAGACCCCCGTCTCGGCCGAGGTGCTGACGGCTCTGGGCGGTGGCGCCGGAGACCCGGCGGCCGTCCACGAGGGCATGGCCGAACTCCAGGCCCGGATCGAGGGCCTTCCCGCGCGGCAGCGGGTGGCGCTCGCACTCCGCTACTACGAGGACCTGTCCTATCCCGACATCGCCCGCTTTCTGGGCTGTTCGGAGGGGACGGTCAGATCACACGTGTCACGAGCCCTGGCCACGCTGCGCGTCGAACTCGTCGAGGAGGGGGCCCGATGACCACCGAAGAGCAGGTGCGGCGCGCGTTCGCCGCCAAGAGCGAGCAGATCCCGGACATCGCGGGCGTCCTGTCGGGCTACCGGCGGCGTGCCCGGCGCGCCACCGCCCTCCGGAGAACGGCAGCGGCCGCGGCGTCCGTGGCGGCCGTGGTCGCCCTGGGCGCGGTGCTGGCCCCGGGAGACGGCGCGCCCCGGACGCTGAAGTCGCCGACACCCCATTCCAGCGTGTGGATCCCCGATGGCCAGGTCCTCGACTCGTCCACCGCCGCCTCGGACGGTTTCGCGGAGTGGACCTGGGCGTCCTCCCCTGACGGTTCCGGTGACACCACCACGATCACGATGGGAGACCGGGGAGACCTGCCGGGAAAGACCACCCCGACCGACCTCGACGGCGTCCGGGCGGGCCTGCTCCGCGACGGCGACACCTGCTCGCTCCTCTGGCGCGCCGAGTCCGTTCAGCTGATCGTCGAGGCGAGGCTCAGGACGGGCGACCCGTGCGCGTCGGCCCGGAGGACCGCCCTCTCGATCCGTACCGTCCCGCCCGCGCCCCTCATCCCCGACCCGCTGCGCGAGAAGTGGCATCCGGCCGACGCGCTCCGCACCCGAAGCGTCCAGCTGAGCAGGGAGCGCTGCGCCGCGAGCGTCGGATACGAGAAGCGGGGCGGCGCTGACATCGTCGCAGCCGTACTCACCCGTACTCCGCCGGCCCTCTCCGGCGAGCACACCACGATCCAGGGCCATCCGGCCGTCGTCAGCCGCACTCCCAGACCCATGATCGCCATCGATCTGCAGAACGGCTGGACCCTGGTCGTCAGCGGCGGCAACGCCACCACCGTCACCCGCTTCGCCGAGAACCTTCACGTCGCATCCCTCCCGGCCTGCGCTCCATGACGGGCAAAGCAAGGCATGTCAGATCTCGCGAATCCTGGCTATGCGTAGAAATAAGGCAAACGCCCGGCAGTGGCAATCGATTCGACCGATAACCAGACAGCCGGACGTCGCCTCGGTACCTGGTATCAGCGAGATAGAATTCTCGATGGTGACCCGTTCTTCGTCGTCATCAGGTAGGTGACCTGATGAGTTGGCCCGGGTGTATATGACCCCGTACTCGGGCCTCTTCAACCCGGAAGTATATCACGGTGGTAAACTTGGTGCGGACCGTCGACGACACGATCACCGCTTTTCACGGTAGATTCACCGTCTTGGATGTAGACGGCATGTCCGATGTCATCGACCTCGATCCCGCGCCAAACAGAGTGGTAGCGGGTGACAACGGACTCAACGTCGATGGCGTCTCTGTGGACGCTCCGAAGGTCACATTTCAGCTCTGGGACGGCGAGCCCGAAGTCCAGCGCAATTTCCGTGATCCGGTCGACGTTGTCATGCAGTCGTCATCCGGCAAAGTGTATTTGGTCAACATATTCGGTGACGGCGACGAAGAGGATGCGATTGATCTCGGTCGCGAAGACTCATCATGGAACGTTCGTGTCTCGTTCGGTATCACCTCGTCGGAGGATGAGGCCTACTTGATTCAGTTCTGGCCGACCAGCTAGCGAATCCTGGGGCCGCTGTCAGCGCCGTATTGCCTGATAAGGCGGTGATGAATACGTGTCGATGTCCCGTAAGAATGGGGGAACTGAACCGCCCCGGCTTCTGTGGAGACTCTGATGTTCCCCGCCTTCCGTGGAGTCGCTTTACTTGACTCGTGTGCCTTTGGGCCCCACGAGAAGAGGTCGGCGATGTCACGCAAGGGCTACCCGCCGGAGTTCCGTCGCAAGGTGCTGGATCTGGTCGATGCCGGACGCTCCGTTCGGGACGTCGCCCGAGATCTGGGCATCAGCGACCAGACGATCTATACCTGGCGCAAGCAGGACCTGATTGACAAGGGGCAGCTGCCCGGCGCCACCACGACCGAGCAGGCCGAACTGCTCGCGGCCCGGCAGCGGATCCGGGAGCTGGAGACTGAGCTGGCTGTGACGAAGCGGGCGATCGAGTTGGTGCGGGGGGTGGTGCCCCCAAAAGGCGGTTCGAGGCCATCGCGGTGATGGCCGGCGAGGGTCTGCCGGTCCAGCTCGCGTGCAGGGTGCTGGATGTCTCTGAATCGGGCTATTACGTGTGGCGGAGTCGTTCGCCCTCGCTGCGGGAGCTGCGGCACGCGTGGCTGACCGAGCGGATCCGGCAGATCCACGCAGCCTCCCGCGGCACCTATGGCGCCCGCCGTGTCCACGCCGAGCTGACCCTGGGCAGCGGCCTGGTCGTCTGGCACGGCACCGTAGAGATGCTGATGCAGCGCGAAGGGATCCGCGGGCTGCCCGGCAACCGGCGCCGACGACCGATCCAGCAGGTCCCGACCGCCGCTGACCTGGTCGATCGCGACTTCCATCGTGATGCACCCAACCGCCTGTGGGTCACCGACATCACCGAACACCCCACCCGCGAGGGCAAGGTCTACTGTTGCGTCGTCCTGGACGTCTGCTCCCGCCGCGTCGTCGGCTGGTCCATCGACTCCACCCAGACCTCGAGCCTCGTCACCAACGCCCTCGGCATGGCCATCCACAACCGCAGGCCAGACCCCGGAAGCCTGATACACAGCGATCACGGCACCCGATTCACCTCCTGGGCCTTCACCCGCCGCGCCCAAGAGTCCGGCCTGGTCCCCTCCATGGGCTCGATCGGCGACTGCTTCGACAACGCTGTCATCGAGTCGTTCTGGGGCCGCATGCAGGTCGAACTCCTCAACCGGCAACGCTGGAAGACCCGCATCGAACTCGCCAACGCGATCTTCGACTACCTCGAGATCTTCCACAACCGGCAACGCCGCCACAGCGCCCCGGGGATGCGCACCCCGATCGAATACGAGAAGCTCTACCCAACCGCCAACTGGCATAAGAGTCCAGCAACCCGACTCCACCCAACACGGGGAACATCACGCTCTCCACGGAACTCGGGGCGGTTCACAGCGTAAAGCTCTTGAATCCCTGGACAGGCTCGGCGGAATGCCCGTGGCCTTGAATTAATCGTCTAGACGACGATGCCGATCCACTTGTCGGGGAGTCCGGGAGTCAGCGACTCTCCGTAGATGCAGAGCCCATGGGCGTACTTCGCGTCCTCCCTGACCCGGAATACCAGGGTGTTCTCGCCTTGGCGCAGCAGGCCGGAGTCGAACGGGACCGTGCAGGACTCCCCGTGTCCCTGGTCGGACACAACGCGGAGCATGTCGACTTGATGTCCGTTGACGAGTACCTCGACATCGCTGAAGGTGCCGGGGGTGCTCTTGTACTGCACGCTATCGGCGGACAGGTAGGCACGTAGCCTGGCCTCACCCGTACTGACGCCATTGAAGGTGAACGTGTACACGAACCGTCCGGTCACCTGTCCGTAGACGTGCGCGCTAAGGACATTCTTCTGCACGATGCTCGGATCGTCTTCATACACGGGGCCATATTTGGAGAACCTCGACCGCGGGTCGAAGTCCGCGGGACGAATTCGGATTTCCCGCGTGTCCGCTGGCGTAAATGAATCGGATGGGACCGGGCGCCAAGGTCGTTCCGGACTGAGAGGGCGGTCCCTGTCCGGCCAGAGCGCCACTCCTACGGTGATCAACGCGGCGCCCCCCAGGACGCCCAGGGCGGCTCTGCGGCCGGGCCAAGCAGGCGTGCTCGGCGCCTCTCCGGGGGTCTCGCTGTTCTCTTCGGCTAGCGTTCCTGGAATCGGGACGGCGTCCGACGCTGTCATTGGGACGTATGGCTGCGGACCAGGTGACGCGACGGCATCATCGGCTGGCTGGCAGGGAGGGCTCTGCACCTGCGGAGAATCGAAGTCTGATACGACGAAGGGCGGACGGTCCGTGCCAGGAAGGGAATCAGGCGAGCCAACCCAATGGGCCTGACTCACCGGGCCGGGCGGCAGGATGAGAGCGTCTCTGGCCTCGGCAAGCAGGGTTCCAGGCGACGAATATCGTTCCTCAGGCAACGGCGAGAACGCCCGCAAGAACACGGAACGCAACTCGGCGTATTGATCGGGGAGCATCGTGAGCAAACGCCGGTCTCCGATGAACGGAACGGTGCCGACGAGTAGTTCGTACAGCACGACCGCGAAGGAGTAGACGTCGGCCTGCGCGGTTACCGGCATGCCGACCGTCTGCTCGGGCGCCCTGTAGTCCAGTGCGCCGCCCGACGGCGGTGCCGCCGGCGCGGAAGCCCGCCATGCCAGGCCGAAGTCCCCGAGCAAGACGTTCTCCTGGCCAGGGATACCTCCGTTGAGGAAGACGTTCTCGGGTGTGCAGTCCCGGTGCACGATGCCGTTGCGGTGTAGTTCCTCGAGAGCCGAGGCGAGCTGGCCCATGACGTGGAACGCATGGCCTGGGGAGATAGGGGCGGTTGGCCTTACGAGATCGCGCAGGACGCCGTTCATGGCGAGCTGCATGGTGAAGTAGAGGACGCCGTCCTGCTCCCCGTACTTGTAGATCGGCAGCAGATGTGGATGCCTGACGCTGGCCAGGTACTTGGCCTCTTCACTGAACCGGGCCCGCCACGCGGGGTTCTCTACGAGTTCGTCGGACATGACCTTCAACGCGACCTGGCGTTCGAGCGATGGGTCGTGCGCCTCGTAGACCACCCCCATGCCGCCCAGGCCGATCATCCGTCCCAGGGTATGCCCGGCGAATTCGGAATCCGGCTCGAATGTTGGACGCACCATTGCGCTCCCCGAGGTCACAAGTCGTGAAAGTCAGGATCGTGCAGAACGTAGCAGCGGCTTGCTGGCCGGGCGATCGGAATCACCGGGTTGCCTGGCTGACAGGACGGCTACTCCGTTGTGGCGCGAGACAGCAGCCGCGCGGCGGCGGGCGCGACGGGGAGGCATCGGTCAAGGAAACCGCCGAGTTCGGCTTCCGGTGCCGCGCCATCGGCGACGTCCGCCGCGGCCTGGGCGAGGGCGGCGAGTTCGGCGAGGTCGCGTCGGGCGCCGCTGTCCAGGCCGGACGCCATCGCCGCCTCGGCGATGGCGGGGTGCAGCTGGCCGAGGCCAGACAGAGTCCTCAACACCTCCTTGTCGTTCCGCGGCTCCTGTAGGAGGAGGGCAAGCAACCGAAACAACCGTCGCGCATATCGGCGTGCAAGTACCGCGACGGGTTCTCCGGCCGGGGTCCCGGTGTTGGACAGCCGGGCTCGTGTGGCTATGACCCACGGTTCGATCGTGGCAGCGGTCCACACCGGCCCCGAGGTCAACTCATCGTCCGGCGGGGGCATGTCATGGCTGGAACGCCGCCGCCACACCGTCACCAACTGCCTTTCCACCCCAATCGCCTGCGCGATCTCCGCGATGCCGTAGAACCGCCGACCCAAATCCGCCATGCCGTCACGCTCTCTTAGATAACGAGATTGACCTCAGTGGGGTCAATCTCTAGAGTCATCCAAGACGGCAGCATATGCCTTCTCAGAGAGCGCCAGCTCATTCCTCCAAGGAGAACCATGCGTTCCGTGGTGATGATCGCCGCATTTCCGCTCCTGCTCGCTCTGTCCTCCCCCGCGGCCGCGAGCGAGGAGGGCGGCCGGGCGAAGACCCATTACACCCACAGCACGACGCTCAAGCGCGACTGCCCCATCTACGAGAACTACCCCAAGAGCAGCGTCCCGGCACGGTCCTGGACGAAGAAGCGCAAGAAGAAGAACGGCGGACTCGCGCGAGTGGGCGTCCGCTACACCTACAAGAGATACGCGCTCGTCCTCGACTACGCCCGGAAAGCCGACCCGAGCTGGGGTTTCATCGCCCAGTCCTGCCTCAAGGACCCGCACGCCTACAGCGAGGGGGACCACGGCGTGCCGCTCCCCAGCCTGCGGGCCATCGGCGGCAACGGTGTGGTCAAGGACGTGCCGATCAGTGCCCCGCACACGGGTAAGAAGCGCAAGACCCTCATCCACCTGGACTCCCGCGGCTCGGTGCGGAGCGGCGCCCGCTCGTTCGTGATCGGAAACGCGAGGAAGGGCGACCCCTTCTACATCACCAAGACCAACTGCGGCAGCCACTCGGCCCAGGCATGGATCCTCGGCTACGCTCCCACGTCCGGCCGCTGGGGCTACATCCAAGCATCGCACCTCCCCGCCTGCCGGTAACTCCAAGCCCCGAAGAAGTACTTCGGGCACGGCCTATCCCTCCCTATTCCGAGCCCTCCGATTGTGTGATCTGGCCCCGGGGTTGTAGAGCTCCGGGGCTATCAGCGCGCAGCGGGCCCGTAACGTAGCGACCCTTGAGGTCGGCGGGACGGCACCGAGTGAACCGCCCCGATGATTTCGGACTGAAGCCAGAAGGAGATGTCCTCTCATGCCGCGGGCAGGGCGCAGGCCCGGTTTTCGCGCCGGTCGGAGGAGCGCCGTCGGGACCGGACGCGCGGGCGTCTGGCTCGCTGATGATCGCGAGGCGGGGACGTGCCGGGCGGGAGCGATCACCGCGTTGGGGTGATCGTTTTCGGCGCTACGGCGGCGTTCGAGCGAACATGGAGCCAACATCGGGACGAAAGTGGCAGGAATCGGGATGTTCTGAAACGCGAACAGCGCACCCACGAAAACGTGGATGCGCTGTTCGGATGTGGTGTGCGCCGCCAGGGACTCGAACCCCGGACCCGCTGATTAAGAGTCAGCTGCTCTAACCAACTGAGCTAGCGGCGCGTGTCGGGGCCTTGCGGTCCGACAGAGAGAACATTACCGGGGGTTCGGGAGTTGTGCGAATCGGCGGGTGGAGCGGGCCGTTCTGGTGACGAACAGGAGGGTGAGGAGCCAGAGGGGGTACTGGGTCAGCCAGGCCAGGCGGAAGGCTTCGGGGGTGAAGGTGCTGGTGGGGGAGGTGTGGTCGAGGACCAGGCCGATCATGAGGATGAGGAGGAGGGCGGCGGTGAAGCCCGCCGCGTTGACCAGGCCGCTGGCGGTTCCCAGGCGGGACGGGGGGTTGTGGGCACGGGCGTGGTCGAAGCCGATCATGCTGGCGGGGCCTCCGGCGGCGATCGAGATGACCAGGAGGGTGAGGAGCCACAGGGGGGCGTGGTGGGGGAGGGACAGGACTGCCGTCCAGGCCGCCATCATCTGCAAAGTGATGGCGATCGTGACCCGGACGTGGTGGGCAGGGTGGCGGGAGAGGTAGGCGCCGATGGCGGGGCCCGTGGAGACGGTCGCCAGGACGAAGATCGTCAGCAGGGTGCCGGCGGTCGTCGGGGAGAGGCCCTGGGCGGTGACCAGGTAGGGGTAGCCCCACATGAGGGCGAAGGCCGACGCGCTGGTCTGGACGCAGTGCGACCACATACCGAGCCTGGTCCCGGGGCTGTGCCAGGACGCGCGGAGGTTCGGCAGGAGGGTGCGGAAGGGGGGCGCCGGCTCGGTGCTGGGGGCGTCCCGCAGGACGGTGATCGCCAGGACGGCCGCGAGGAGGCCGATCGCGGCGGCCGAGACGTAGGCGGTCGTCCAGCCGGGGCCGTGCAGGAGGGCGACGAGCGGGATCGCGCTCAGGAGCTGGCCGAGCTGGCCGAGGAAGCCGGTGAGCTGGGTCAGGAGGCCGGCCTGGCGGGACGGGAACCAGAGCGAGATCACTTTCAGGACGCTGATGAACGTCATCGCGTCGCCCGCGCCGACCATCACGCGGGCCAGCAGCGCCGGGGTGATCGTCGTGGAGAAGGCGAGCAGAAGCTGGCCGGACGCCATCAGCAGGGCGCCGCCGGCGATCATGCGGCGGGAGCCCCACCGGTCGAGGAGCAGGCCGACCGGGACCTGGAGGGCGGCGTAGACCAGGACCTGGACGACCGTGAAGGACGACAGCGCCGAGGCCGAGACGTCGAAGCGCGTGGTGGCCTCGATCCCGGCGACGCCGAACGACGTGCGGTGGAGGACCGCGATGACGTAGGCGATGACGCCGACCGTCCAGAGGAGCCAGGCGGTTCGGGTCGCTTTCAGGGGGACCGGCCTGATCAGGACGTTTGGCACGATTCAACAGCTTAGGGCGTGTCTCGCGATCCGTCAGACGCGCCCTGGAAGAGCCGCTTGGATGCCCGGGTACCGGGTTTTGTTCGCGGCCACACCGGGTCACATCCGCACAAACCGCAGCGACGAATGAGGGGTGTTCCTACCGAAAGGAAACCCTGACCATGTCGAAGAGGATCGCTGCGCTGGGCGCGAGTGGGCTGGCCGTCCTGGCCGCCGGCACCTACTCGCTGATGCCGCCGCAGGTGACGGCCTCCTCCCACCGGGAGGCGCCGCTCATCTCGGGGCAGCCGCAGTACGACAACACCGACGTCTACGCCTTCGTGAGCCCGGACCGGCCGGACACCACCACCCTGATCGCGAACTTCCTCCCGTTCGAGGAGCCCGCGGGCGGTCCCAACTTCTACACCTTCGCCAAGGACGCCCGGTACGACCTCAACGTCGACGCCGACGGCGACTCCCAGCCGGAGCAGACCTTCCGCTTCACCTTCAAGAACCAGGTCAAGAACGGCAACACCTTCCTGTACAACACCGGCCCGGTGAAGAGCCTCGCCGACCCGGCGCTCAACCTCACCCAGACCTACGACCTCGAGCTCGTCCACCGCCGCAACGGCACCCGCTACGCCAGCGAGTACCTGATCAGGAACGCCCCGGTCGCGCCGTCGAACGTCGGGGCGGCGAGCATGCCCGACTACCCGACGCTGCGGAACCAGGCGATCAAGGACCTGCCCTCGGGCGGGAAGGTGTTCGCCGGGCAGGCCGACGACCCGTTCTTCCTGGACCTGCGGGTGTTCGACCTGCTCTACGGGACGAACCTGAAGGAGGTCGGCAACGACACCCTCAAGAACTACAACGTGCAGACCGTCGCGCTGCAGATCCCGACCAAGCTGCTGATCAAGGAGGGCCAGCCGATCATCGGCGTGTACTCCTCGGTGCTGCGGCAGAACGCGGCCGGGGAGTACGCGCCGGTCAGCAGGCTCGCGATGCCGCTGGTCAACGAGGTCGTCATCCCGATGAAGGACAAGGACCGGTTCAACGCCTCGATCCCCTGGCACGACGCCCAGTTCGGCAAGTACGTCACCAGCCCCGAGCTGCCGAAGCTCCTCGAGGCGATCTACAAGGTGAAGGCTCCGGCCGAACCGCGCAACGATCTCGTCCAGGTCTTCCTGACCGGGGTTCCGAAGCTCAACCAGCCCCCCGGGGTCCGGCCTGCGGAGCTGATGCGGCTCAACACCTCGATCCCGCCGACGGCCGCGCCCAAGCGGCTGGGCGTCCTGGACGGCGACACGGCCGGGTACCCGAACGGCCGCCGCCTGACCGACGACGTCGTCGACATCTCCCTCCAGGCCGTCGCCGGCGAGCTCCTCGGCGCCAAGAACGACCTGGGCGACAAGGTCGACGCCAACGACAGGCCGTTCGGCAAGACCTTCCCCTACGTCGCGCTGCCCACCTCGGGCTCCACGACCAAGTCGGCGGCGGTGGGCGTCTCGGGACGTCCCGACGTCCTCGACGTCAAGCCCGCGGGCGCCTCGTCCAGCACGGACGAAGGCGGCACCCCGCTCCCGGCGATCGCCGCCCTCGTGGGTGGTGGCGCCCTGCTCAGCGGAGGTCTGACCTGGTGGTTCCGCCGCCGGATCGTCTGATCAGCCGGCGGCCGGACGCTCGTCGTCCGGCCGCCCCGCAGTGGAGAGGGGAGAAGGTCATGAGGCGCAGGCTGATGATCGTTTTGGCGCTGGTGGTCGCGATGACCGGCGGCGCGGCCGTCGTGTTCCGCGGGGACGGGGAGCGCGGGCGCCCGGCCGTCGCGGTGGAGGGGGACGCCTCCGGGCCCGGCCTGCGGACGGCGATCGGGCGGCTGCAGGACCGGCTCCGGGAGCAGCCCAAGGACGACCGTGCCTGGGCGGCGCTCGGTGTCGGCTACGTCGAGGAGGCCCGCCAGACCGGGGACCCGACGCTCTACGCGCGGGCCGAGGAGGCGCTGGACCGGTCGCTGGCACTCAAGGGCGACAACGCCGGGGCGTTCGCCGGGCGGGCCGCGCTGGCGGCGGCCCGGCACGACTTCGGCGGGGCGCTGCGGTCGGCCGACCAGGCCCTGGCGATCAATCCCTACGAGGCACGCGGCCTGGCCGTGCGGGTGGACGCCCTGGTGGAGCTGGGACGGCTCGACGACGCCTGGAAGGCCGTCCAGGAGGCCGACTCCCGCAAGCCCGGCATTCCGATCTTCACCCGCTACGCCTACGTGCTGGAGCTGCGTGGCAAGCCCGCCAAGGCCCGCGAGGTGCTCGGCCGGGCCCTGGAGTCCGCGACCGACCCCGCCGATCTCTCGTTCGTCCGCTACCAGCTCGGCGACCTCGCCCTGAACACCGGGCGTCCCCGGGACGCGCTGACCCTGTTCGGCGACGCCCTGAGGGACGACCCGCAGAACCTCGCCGCCCTCGACGGCCGGGCCAGGGCCCGCCAGGCGACCGGCGACGTCGGCGGAGCGCTCGCCGACCGCGAAGCCCTGGCCGGACGCGCGCCCCTGCCCGGGTACGTGACCGCCCTGGGCGAGCTCTACGACGCCCGCGGCCTGCCGGACAAGGCCCGCGCCCAGTACGGGATCGTCCGCACATGGTCGGCGCTGGCCCGCGCCAACGGGGTCGATCCCGATCTGGAGCTGGCCCTTTTCGAGGCCGACCACGGCGATCCGGCCACCGCGCTGCGCACCGCCCGCGCCGAATGGCGGGCCCGCTGCGGCCCTCCGCCCCCGGCCGGACGGATCCCGGTCTGCTCCCTCCACGTCTCCGACGCCCTCGGCTGGGCGCTGCACGCCACGGGCGACGACCGCGAGGCCCTGCGTTACGCCCGCGCCGCCACCGCCACCGGCTACCACCCGCCCTCCTTCACCCACCACCTCGAGACCATCAAGGCGGCCCTGAAATGACCCCCGACCGGCCCTCCGCCGTTCCGCAGGCCGCCGAACCCGCCGTCATCCGGCCCGCCGTGACCCGGCCCGCCGTCATCCAGCCCGCTGTCGCCAGGCCCGGCCGCTTCCTCCCCGGTCTCCGATGGGGAAGGGCCGGGGTCTGGGGGCTGCGGGTCGTCATCGGGGTCGTCCTGGCGGTGCAGGTGCTGCTGCTCCTCTCGACGGGCGCGGGGGCCGCCGAGACGCGGCGGCATCCGCTCGGGAACTTCACGACCAACACCTACGACGGCCTCGTGATCGGACCGGACGCGGTGCGGGTCGAGCACGTGGAGGACCTCGCCGAGATCCCCTCGGCCCAGGTCATGGCGGAACTCGACGCGTCGGGAGACGCCGTCTGGGCCGACCGGCGGTGCCGTGCGGCCGGGCAGGCCCTGCGGCTCGTCCTGGACGGGCGGCCGGGGACGCTCGTGCCGGAGCGCGCCACGGCCACCCGCAGGGACGGTCAGGCCGGGCTGCGGACCCTGCGCGTCGACTGCGTGCTGAAGGCCCCCGCGAAGACCGTGCGGAGGGTGGAGTTCGCGACCGGCGCCACGGCCGCCGGATGGCACGAGATAACGGCGCGGGGAGACCGCATGGCCCTGGTCTCCAGCGACGTGCCCGAGGAATCCCGCAGCTCCCGGCTGACCTCATATCCCGCCGACCTCCTGTCGTCTCCGCCGGACCGGCGGACGGCCCGGCTCGAGGCACGGGCGGGCGGCCCCGCCCTCACCGAGACCGATCCGGCCCTGCCCAGGATTCTGCCCCGGGGGTCCGACAGTCTGACGAGGAGCTTCACCTCCCTCGTCGCCTCCCACCACCTCACCCCGGGATTCGCCCTGCTCGCGGCGCTGATCGCGGTGGCGCTCGGCGCCCTGCACGCCCTCGCCCCCGGCCACGGAAAGACCCTCATGGCCGCCTACGCGATCTCCCGCACCTCCCGCGCCCGCCGCGACGTCCTCACCCTCGGCCTGACGGTCACCCTCACCCACACCGCGGGCGTCCTGGTCCTGGGCCTCCTGGTCACGGCCACCGACCTGGCCCCCGCCGCCCTCTACCCCTGGCTGACCCTCCTCAGCGGCCTCCTGCTCGCCGCCGCCGGCGTCACCCTCATCCGCCGCGCCCTCCGCTCCCGCCACCACGCCCACGATCACCACCACACCCATCACCCCCACACCCACCACCCCAACACCCGTCACGATCACGCCCACGATCACGACGCCCACGATCACGACGCCCACGATCACGACGCCCACGATCACGACGCCCACGATCACGACGCCCACGATCACGACGCCCACGATGACGACGCCTCCCACCGCGGCGACGACGCCGACGCCCCCTCCACCCCGAAACCGGCCCGTCCCCGTGCGCATGCCGCACAGGTGAACGGCCCGGACCCCATCGAGGACGGCCCGTCCACCGCACTCGCCCTGCTCCCCAGAATCCCCGACCCCGGGCAGGGGACAGCGCCGGACCCCGGCCGCCGGGCCCGGAGCGCCTCGCGCCGCGCCCCCTGGGCCCAGAGCGCCTCTTCCCGCGCCCCCCGGGACCGCAGCGGAGTGGCGATCATGGGCTTCGCCGGTGGGATGGTCCCGAGCCCCTCGGCGGTCCTGGTGCTGGTGGGAGCGGCCGCGCTGGGCCGCGCCTGGTTCGGCGTGGCCCTCGTCGTGGCCTACGGAGCGGGCCTCGCCATCGCCCTGGTCGGCGTGGGCCTGCTGGTCTGCGGCCCGGGCCGCTCGCTCGCCGAGCGGGTGCACGGCGGCCTGCATGGCCGCGGCGGACGGCTGGGAGAACGCCTGCACCGCCTCATGCACGGCGTCGGAGTCCTGCCCGTCCTGTCGGCCGGTGCCGTGGTCCTCGCCGGGCTGGCGATCGCCCTCCGCGCAATCGCGGGGACATGAGCGGCGAAGCCGCCCGGAGACGAGGCATTCGAGCTGCCTCGAGCGCAGGGGAAGGGCAGGGAAGGCAAGACGGGCGGGACCGGCTGGAGGCCGGCCCTGGCCCGTCCTCCCGGCGGAGGGCTCTGGAGACTCCGCCGGGGTCGCGTGCGGCGCTGGGCGCCTGGTGCGCGGGTGTCAGATCCAGTACATCGGTACGGAAGCCTTCCTCATCAGCCGTCGGGGAGCCCGGCTCGCGGTTCTCCAGGGGAGAACCCGGCCGGCCGGGGAGCCCGGCGGAGTCGGACCGCCGGACGTGCGGTGCGGCACCGGTGCGATCCGGTAGCTCGGATCGCGGTGGACCGGCCCCGGTTCACCACCGCTCCCTAACTAGATGCGCGAGGGCCGCCCCCGGTTTACTGCGCACGGTCACTGATTCGTCACCGTCCGATATGTCCTGAACTGATCGACTCCTCGCACATCTCAAACACGGGGGCCCTACGATCGCTCCCATGGGAGCCGAAGGCATGGATCCGGTCGAGAAGCCCCGCGCCGCGGTGATGGAGGACGTCGCCGAGCTGGCCGGGGTCTCCGCGATGACCGTCTCCCGCGTCCTCAACGCCCCGGAGAAGGTCCGTCCCGAGACCCGCGCCCGCGTCCTCGCCGCCGTGCGCGAACTGGACTACCGGCCCAACTCCGCCGCCCGCGTCCTGGCGACCGGGCGGTCGGGCGTCCTCGGCGTCGTCAGCTTCGACACCACCCTCTACGGCCCCGCCTCGACGCTCTACGGCATCGAGCAGGCCGCCCGCGAGCACGACTACCTGATCAGCATCGTCAGCCTCAGCGCGCTCAACCGCCGCTCCATCGGCGAGGGCGTGGAGCGGCTGCGCAGCCAGTCGGTCGACGGGATCATCATCGTCGCCCCGCACGAGTCGGCCGCCGAGGGGCTGCGCAACCTGCCGCCCGACCTGCCGCTGGTCGTCGTCGGCGCGGCCGAGGAGATCCCCTTCCCGCTGGCGGCCGTCGACCAGACGTCGGGGGCCGTCAAGGCGACCCGGCACCTGCTCAGCCTCGGCCACGAGACGGTCTGGCAGCTCGCCGGGCCCGCCAACTGGATCGACGCGGGCCGGCGCACGATCGGCTGGCGGCAGGTCCTCGAGGACGGCGGCCGCGACGTCCCCGAGCCGCTGCCCGGTGACTGGTCGGCCCAGTCGGGCTACGAGCACGGCAGGCGCATCGCCCGCGACCCGGCCGTCACCGCGGTGTTCGCCGCCAACGACGCGATGGCGCTCGGCCTGCTGCGCGCGCTGCACGAGGCCGGCCGGCGGGTCCCCGCGGACGTCAGCGTGGTCGGCTTCGACGACGTGCCGGAGTCGGGCTACTTCTCCCCGCCGCTGACCACGGTCCGCCAGAACTTCGGCGAGGTCGGGCGCAGGGCGTTCCAGCTGCTGCTGGGCCGCCTCGACGATTCGGGCGCGACGGCTATCCCGGCCCGCCGGTTCGTGGAGCCGGAGCTGGTGGTGCGCGAGAGCACCGGGATCGTCAGCGCAGGACGCGCTCGCTGAGCACGCCGCGCCACAGCGAGATGGCCGTCGCCCGGTTGGGCACGCCGAGCTTGGAGTAGATCCGGTTCACGTGGTTCTTGACGGTCTTCTCGCTCAGGTAGAGCTCCCGCGCGATCTCGCCGTTCGACCTCCCGGAGGCGATGAGGTCCATGACCTCGGCCTCGCGCGCCGACAGGCCGAGCCCGGCCCGGGTGACCGCCCGGACGGCCCGCACGAACTCGAAGATGTCGAATCCCGGCTCGACGTCCTCACCGAGCACCAGCACCCGGCACTTCTTGCGCAGGCTGACGGCGAAGGCCGCGTCGTCGAGCACCACCACGTCGGGATGGAGCTGGACGACCAGCGGCAGCGGGTCGGCGGAGGTCTCCCCGACCACCACGAGCTCGTCGTTGCCACGCAGCCGCCCGACCATTCCGGACCGCACCTGATCGTCCTCGTGCACCACGAGAACCCGCACCGGGTCCCGCCCGTTGTCCGCTGTTCCCGTGCCCATGCCGACTCTCCTGGGGGATTGAGACGTCGTCCTGTCCGGATGGATATAAAGGGCGATCTTAACCCCAGCCACGTGACCGGCGGTATACCTCACCGTCACGGAAATGAAAAAGAGTCGCATTAGCTAAAGTGGCCGAAGCGGTGAATAGGGGGCGTGCGTGCGTGACGTGGTCGTCGATGTGTCGAACGTCTGCTGGTCAGGCGAACTACCGCCCCGTGGACGCAGGCCGCCGGTGTGGGCGCGGCTGGAACGGCTGGTCGAGGCGTGGCGGGACGAACACGGACCGTCGGTGAAAGTGCTGCTGGTCGCCGACAATTCGCTGGCCTACGCCTTGCAGGGCGATGACCGGCGGAAATTCGCCGAACTGCGCGGGACGGGTGAGGTGCGGACGGCGACCGTCGCGGACGGGCTGGTCCTGAACCTCGCGCGGCAGAACCGGATGCATGTCCTGAGCGCCGACACCTTCAAGCATCTGCGCCGTGAACACCCCTGGATCGAAAAGGCGCCCGAACGCTTCCACTCGTGGACGATGGACGCCGACCGGATCAGGTTCGTGCCGTCCGGAATACGGCGGATCACGCCGGGAGAACGGTCCTGGACCGACGATTTCCGCACCGTACCCGCCGCCGGAAGCAAGATCCTTCTGCGGAGCTGGCGCTGCGACGCCGAGCCGTGCCCGTACTCCGGCACCCGGGTCGGCCACCTCCTGGTGTGGCCGAGGACGGACGGCGAGGGCCGCGCGGTCTGCCCGGAGTGCGGCACCCCGCTGACCGGACTCGGACGCCGCCTGCCGACCCGCGAGATCCTCGTCGAGGACCTGGGCACCGGGGCCGAGATCACCCGCTTCCTCCTCGAGGACGGCTTTCCGCTCGTCGTCGGCAGGGGGACCGCGTCCGGCGGCGTCGACCTCCAGCCGGCCGGGCGCGGCCCCGCCAAGCCCCTGCTCCGGGTCGGCCGCCAGCACGCGCTGCTCCGCCTGGACGCCGCGGGGCCGCCCCGGCTGACCGTCGTGGACCTCGGCACGCGCGGCGGTACCGCGATCGCCCGCCGCGACGGCCCCGGCTTCCTGGAGCCGCGCCGCCTGGCCCCGGACGTCGAGACCGAGATGTCGCTCGCCGACCTGCTGATCCTCGGCGGGACCGCCGGCCTTCGCGCGTCCGGGGCCTGACCGGCTCACACGTGCGGCAGGATCTCCTCGGCGATGAGCTCGATGTGGTCGAGGTCGGACAGGTCGAGCACCTGGAGGTAGAGCCGCGTCGTGCCCCGGTCCCCGAACCTCTTGATCTTCTCCAGCACCTCGGCGGGCGAGCCGGCCAGGCCGCTCTCCTTCAGGTTCGCGACCGAGTTCCCGATGGCCTCGGCGCGCCGGGCGACCTCGGCGTCGGTGCGGCCCACGCAGACGGCCTGAGCCGCGGAGTAGACCAGCGGCCGTCCCGCCAGCGACCTGACCCGCTCATGCGCGGCCGCGGTCTCCTCGACGGTCCGGAACGGCACGTTGTACTCGGCGGCGAACGCCGCCGCGATGGCCGGGGTGCGCCGGGCCCCGAACCCGCCGACGATGATCGGCGGACCCGGCCGCTGGACGGGCTTGGGCAGCGCGGGCGAGTCCGTGACCTCGTAGTAGGCGCCCTTGAAGGAGAAGGGCCCCTCGGCGGCCCACAGCCCGGTGATGATCCGCATCTGCTCCTCGTACCGGTCGAACCGCTCCCGGACGGGCGGGAACGGAATCCCGTAGGAGGAGTGCTCGCCGTCGTACCAGCCGGTCCCGAACCCCAGCTCGACCCGGCCGCCGCTCATCGCGTCGACCTGGGCGACGGAGATCGCCAGCGGCCCCGGAAGCCGGAACGTCGCCGGGCTCACCAGAGTGCCGAGCCGGATCCTGGACGTCTCCCTGGCGAGCCCCGCGAGGGTGATCCAGGCGTCGGTGGGTCCCGGAAGCCCGTCGCCGCCCATGATCGCCTGATAGTGGTCGGAGCGGAAGAAGGCGTCGAACCCGGAATCCTCGGTCAGTTTCGCGATCCGCAGAAGGGTGTCGTAGGAGGCGCCCTCTTGGGGCTCGGTGAAGATCCTGAGTTGCATGTTCCCTGCCTATCGCGTGTCTGCATGGTTGCCAAAGTGTTTCCAGTTGGTCCTTATGTTTCTGGTTTTGTCCCGATACGATCGTCCGACTTTGTGAACTGAGTCACTTCTAGGGGATGGCATGCGCTCGATCAGGCGGATGATCGTCTCTTTGCTCGTGGTGCCCCTGCTGGCACTGGTCGGGTTGTGGATCTTCGCCGCGGACGTCACCGTGGGCGACAGCATGCGCCTGGTCCGGGCCAAGACCTTCGACCGCGAGGTCATCCGGCCGACCGAGGCGCTGATCACCCAGCTCCAGCACGAGCGCCGCATGTCCCAGGCGTTCCTGGGCAAGGACATCACCCTCGGGCGCACCGGCTTCGACGCCCAGCGGGACAACACCGACCGGGCCGTCCGGGCGTTCGTCTCGGCCACCAAGAGCGCCGGGCTGTCGTCGGCGACGACGTCGGAGACCCGGGCCCGGATGAACGACCTGGTCGTCGAGCTGGGCGAGCTGGGGGAGTACCGCAGGACGGTCGACGAGGGCGAGGTCGACCGGGCGGTCTGCCTCGGCCAGTACACCGCCCTCATCGGCCGGGCCGGAGCGGTCTACGACGCCGCCTACCCCGGCGACTCCGAGACCGGCCGCGACACCCGGACCCTCATCGGCTTCCAGCAGGCCCGCGAGTCGATCTCCTACGAGGACGCCCTCCTGACCGGCGCGCTCACCCGCAAGGTCCTCGACCCGCTGGAGCACGTCACGTTCGTGGAGAAGGTCGGCGCCCACCAGTTCCGCTACGACGACCTGGTCCAGGCGCTGCCCGGCCCCGACGCCGCCCGCTTCCGCCAGCTCCAGGCCGGCGCGGAGTACCTCGCCTTCACCAACCTCGAGCGCAGGCTCGCCGAGCGCCGCCCGACCCGCAAGGACGGCGTGGTCGAGCCCGGTGAGTGGCACGCCGCGTCCGAGGCGCTGCTCAACCGGATGATCGCCTTCGAGGACGACACCCGCACCGGCATCGCCGACCGCGCCTCCGGCCACGCCAGGGACGTGCTGACCCGCCTGGCGCTCGCCGGCGGCCTCGGCCTGCTCGCGGTCGTCGTCTCGGTGACGGTCGGCGTCCGGATGGGCCGCAGGCTGGTCCGCGAGAACCGGGTCATGGTCGCGACCGTGGAGGACTTCGCCTCCGTGCGGCTGCCCGTCATCGCCGAGATGGTGCAGAAGGGCGAGCACGTCGACCCCGACGAGGGCCTGCCGCGCCAGGACTTCCGGGTCCGCGAGGTCTCCCAGGTCTACGACGCGTTCGCCGTCGCGCGGCGCGCGGTCGTCCAGGCGACCGTCAGCGAGGCCGCCGCCAGGCGCGGGCTCGGCGAGGTCTTCGTGAACCTCGCCCGCCGCAACCAGGTGCTGCTCCAGCGCCTGCTGCGCCTCCTGGACGGCATGGAGCGCAAGGCCAAGGGCCCCGACGAGCTGAACGACCTGTTCGCCATCGACCACCTCGTCACCCGGATGCGCAGGCACGCGGAGGGCCTGGTCATCCTGGCCGGGAAGTCCGCCGGACGCACCTGGCGCAGGCCCGTCCCCCTCGTCGACCTGGTGCGGGCCGCCGTCGCCGAGGTCGAGGACTACCAGCGGGTCAAGATCCCGCCGCTGCCCGAGACGGTCGCCCTCAGCGGCGCCGCGGCGGCGGACGTGATCCACCTGCTGGCCGAGCTCATCGAGAACGCGATCATGTACTCGCCGCCGGAGCTGCGGGTACAGGTCACGGCCCAGCGCGTCGCGCACGGGCTGGCCATCGAGATCGAGGACCGGGGCCTGGGAATGGACGGCGTCAAGATCGCCAGCCTGAACCAGACCCTCGCCGACGCCCCGGAGTTCGACCTGTTCGACTCCGCCCGGCTCGGCATGTTCGTGATCGCCCGGCTGGCCCAGCGGCACGGCATCAGGGTGGCGCTGCGGCCCTCGCCTTACGGCGGGGTCACCGCGATCGCCCTCCTGCCGTCGGCGCTGCTCGTCGCCCCGGAGGAGGTGCCCGCCGCGCCGGCACCGGAGCCGCCGCGGATGGTGCCACGGGAGCCGGCGGTGCGGACCGCCCCGCGGAACGACGTCCAGGGCGTGGACGCCGACGGGGTCGAAGTGAAGGGAGGGCTGCCGCAGCGGACTCGCCGCCGCGCGGTGGCCACGGAGGAGAGGGGCCCGGTGGAACCGGGCGCGCGCAGTCCCGATGAGGCGCGCAACGTGCTGTCGGCCATGCAGAGCGGCTGGCAGCGCGGGCGGCAGGAAGCCGCGAAGGCAGCGGCGGAGGAACGTGAGGGGACGAAGGATGAGCGTTGACATGGGCACTGGAACGGGAACGGGCCAGGGTGGGCGCGAGCTGAACTGGCTGCTGGACTCCATGCTGGAGCGGGTCGTCGAGGCGCGCCACATCGTGGTGCTGTCGGCCGACGGGCTGCGGGTGGCCTCTTCGCGGGGGCTGGGCAGGGAGGACTCCGAGAGGCTGTCCGCCGTGGCGTCGGGCTTCCAGAGCCTGGCCCGGGGGACCGCCGACCACTTTCAGGGCGGCGGCGTCCGCCAGACGATCGTCGAGATGGAGGCGGGTTTCCTGTTCGTGACGGCCGCGGGCCAGGGTGCCTGCCTGGCGTTGCTGGCGGAGGACGGCGCCGACGTCGGCGTCATAGCCTACGAGATGGCCCTGCTGGTCAGCAGGGTCGGCGAGCACCTCTCGGCCGACCCGCGCTGACCAGATGGACGAGTGGGCGGACCTGGAATGGGTGGACGAGGACGCTGGTCCGATCGTGCGCCCCTACGCGCTGACGGGCGGGCGCACTCGCGGAGACGAGGACATCGATCTGGTGAGCCTGGTCGAGAACACCGAATTCCAGGCCAGCCTGAAAATGGACCTCTCGCCCGAACACCTGATGATCCGTAGGCTGTGCTCGCGAGAGGCGTCAGCACTCTGTTCGGTCGCGGAAGTCGCGGCCGATCTCGACCTGCCGGTGGACGTTGTACGCGTCTTTCTCGGCGACCTCATCCGGCACGGGCTCATCCGGCTTCGGAAGCCCGCGTCGGCGTCGCGTCTCCCCGACGCGCGACTGCTCAAGGAAGTGATCGATGGACTCAGCGCGCTATAGCTCCGACGAACCAGTCGCGATCAAGATAATGATCGCGGGTGGTTTCGGCGTGGGCAAGACGACCCTGGTGGGCGCGGTCAGCGAGATCCGGCCGTTGCGCACCGAAGCACTCATGACCGAGAAGAGCGAGGGAGTCGACGACACCGGCCTCGTCCGGGAGAAGACCACGACGACCGTCGCCATGGACTTCGGCCGCATCACCCTGCGTGAGGGCCTGAGCGTCTACCTGTTCGGCACGCCCGGGCAGGACCGTTTCTGGTTCATGTGGGACGAATTGGCCCACGGCGCCCTCGGCGCGATCGTCCTGGCCGACACCCGGCGGCTGGCGGACTGCTTCTCGAGCGTGGACTACTTCGAGGAGCGGAACCTGCCGTTCGTCATCGCGGTGAACTGCTTCGACGGAGCCAAGCGCTACGACACCGAGGACGTCAGGAACGCCCTCGACCTCGACGTCCGGGTGCCGATCATCCTGCTCGACGCCCGTAACCGGGAGTCGGCGAAGAACGCCCTGGTCACGCTGGTTCGGCACGTCCTCGACCGGACGCCGGCATGAACCTCGGTGCCCGGTCTCGCAGGATCGTGACCGCCCTGCTGACGGTCCTGCTGCCGATGTCGGCGCTGACCGCCTGCTCGGACGGCCGCGACAAGGCCACCTCCCCGCCGGGCACCCCCGGAGTCACCAGCAAGCCGTGCCCGAACGCCGTGAACCCCGGCAACGGCTGCATCTACCTGGGCGTCCTCACCGACCGTTCCGGAGTGTTCCGGACGATCGCGGGCCCGGCGACCGAATCCCAGCGGGCGTTCTGGGAGAAGGTCAACCGCCAGGGCGGCATCGGCGGGTACGACATCAACATCGTCACCTACACGCGGGACACCAAGTATCTCGTGCCGGTCTTCGAGAGCGAGTTCGAGGCCACCAAGGACAAGGTCTTCGCCTACGCCCAGCTCCTCGGCTCCGCCCAGGTCGCCGCGGTCCTCCCGAAGATGAAGGCCGAGAAGATCATCGGCGCTCCGCTGAGCTGGACCTCGCAGTGGGCGTTCGAGGACAACATCCTCGAGTCGGGCAACAGCTACTGCTTCGAGGCGATGAACGCGGTCGACTACGCGGTCGAGGCCTTCGCGGCGGAGAAGAAGCCCTACAAGATCTCTTCGGTGATGTCCGTGCACTACGCGGGCGACTACGGAGGCGACGCCCAGGGCGGCGTCCGGGCGGCCGCGGCCTACCACCGCCTCGGCTACCACCACGCGCCGCTGGAGCCCGGTCTCCCGCAGGAGGCGATCAAGGACGTCGTGAAGCAGAAGCCGTCGCTGGTCGTGCTGACCACCAGCCCCGCGGACACGGCGGCGATCGTCGAGGGCGCGGTCGCCCGGGGGTTCAAGGGCCGCTTCCTCGGCTCGTCCCCGAGCTGGTCGCGGATGCTGATCAAGGATCCGGGCAAGATCAGGAGCGCGATGGAGTCGCGGTTCTGGCTGGCCGGGCCGTGGCGGCCGTTCGCCACCGACTCGCCGGGCCACGCCGAGATGCGCTCCGCCCTCGGCAACGCCGGGACCACCAACGCCGACGACTCGTTCGTCAGCGGCTGGGCGTTCTCCTTCCCGCTCCGCGCGGCGCTGGAGAAGGCGGCCGCGACCGGGGTCATGACCCGCGAGAGCCTGTTCACCGCGGCCCGCTCCCTCACCCGCATCGACTACCAGGGCATCCTGCCCAAGACCGCGGGGAACTTCTCCGGCGACGCCAACGCCCACGCCTTCCGCGAGTCCGTGCTCAGCCGCCCCGACCACCGGCAGTTCTCCGGCGTCCGCGTCATCCGCGACTTCTGGGAGGGCCCGACCGCCGAGCACTTCACCCTGACGAAGCCCTGCTACACGGCGGCCTAGACCAAATATCCTGGTCGTGTCCCCGTACGCCTTCTCCTGGACGGACCGCTCATGCGCGCGCACGTGACCGTCAGCTGGCCGGAGGAGCCGCTCCCGGCGCTGGCCCTTCCCGCCGACCTGCTCATGGAACGGCTCGGCGGGCTCTGGGCGCCGCTGGCCGACGCCGTCACCGAGAACGGGCCCGGCTGCCTGTGGGCGCTGCGCTGGGAGGAGGGGGCGGGCTGGCAGGTGCTGAGCGTCCCGCCGCACGACGCGGGGGACGGGCCCGTCGCCGAGACGCCGGGGTCACGGGAGCGCGACGCCTGGGTGGTGGCGTCCGCGCTGGCCGAGATCGCGTTCGGGCGGCGCCCGCGCGACCTGGCCGACGCCTATGACCTGCTCGACCTGCACGCCGGGACCGTCCTCGGGCTCGACGCGGTCGTCCACGCCCTGTTCAGCGGCGGCAACCCCGCGCAGGTCCACGCCGTGGTCCAGCCCGGCGAGCGGGTGCCCGTGCTGGTGCGGGCGGCCGCCGAGACCGCGGTCGGCTCGGGCAAGGCCGGCTACGACCCCGAGTGCGACAACGAGGACTCCCTGATGGTCGCCCGGATCGGCGGCGGAGTGCTGGCCCTGGGCGTCTGCGACGGGGTGACCGGCAGCGGCGACGGCTCCGGCGCACTCGCCTCCCGGATCGCGGTCCGCGAGATGCGGGACGTCCTCACCTCGGGCGGGGATGTCATGAAGGCCCTCGCCGCCGCCGACAAGGCCGTCCAGCAGGGGACCTTCGGGGCGAGCACCGCCCTGGTCGCCACCCTCGCCCCCGACGGCACCGCCGAGCTGTACTCCATCGGAGACAGCCCGGCCTGGCTGGTCCGGCGGCGCAGGCGCGGCGGCCGGATCGCCTTCCGCCTCACCCCCGACCAGACCGTGCTGGCCGAGGCGCGCCGCACCGACCCCGACGCCTCCATCGGCGGCTCCCACCTCACCCAGAACCTCGGCGGCAAGGCCGACGAGCCCTACCGCGCCACGATCGAGGTCCAGCCCGGCGACCTGCTCGTGCTGATGAGCGACGGCGCCGCGATCCCCGACCACGGCTGGTTCGGCCTGGAGCTGGCGGCCATGGCCGAGGCCCACCCCACCGCCCCCGCCCTCGCCGCCGCCCTGACGGCCAGGGCCGAACGGCTCGGCGGCCGCGACAACGCCACCGCCGTCATCGCGGAGATCCACGCGACCCCCTGACGCCCGATCCGTAACCGGGCTTTGCGATCTGTAGGCCGGAGCGACATCGACGAAGTGTTTCCATCGTCGTGGCGGATGGCCGCGGCGCGGACGGCATCGGCCGACGATGCATTCCGGGGGCTTTTCAGTGGGGCAGGGCACGCTCGTCCGTAGGGGATCCGACGTCGCAGGCGGAGACGGCGTCCGATCCGGGCCCGTTCGGCGGCACACGGCCCACCCGCCGAGGACACGGCGGTCGGGCCGGCACCGCAAGGCGCCGGCGCCGGCCTCGGCTCAGGCGCGGGGCGGCCCGCCGCGGCTCGTGATCGCGATCGGGGCGGTGCTGTTCCAGATCTCCCTGGGCGGCATCTACTCCTGGAGCGTGCTCGCCCGGGCCCTCCAGGAGGACGGCGGCGGTTTCGGGATCAGCAGGGCGCAGGCCGTCCTGCCGTTCTCCGTCGCGATCGGCGTCGTGTTCGTCGGCTGCTTCGTCGGCGGGCGCCTCCAGGACCGCAAGGGCCCCCGCATCGTCGCCCTGATGGGCGGCGGCCTGTACGCGGCCGGGACGATCCTGTCCTCGCTCGCGACGGACGTCAGCCTGTTCTGGCTGATGCTGCTCGCCTACGGGATCGTCGGCGGGCTCGGCCTCGGCATGGCCTACATCGTCCCGGTCGCGATGCTGCAGAAGTGGTATCCCGACAAGCGGGGGCTGATCACCGGGGTGGCGGTCGGCGGATTCGGTTTCGGGGCGGTGCTGGCCTCGCCGCTCGCGCGCTGGCTCGTCGCCCTCTATCAGCCGGTCCCGACCCGGGCGTTCCTGCCGCTCGGCCTCTGCTACCTGGTCCTGACCGTGGCGGGGGCGTCGGTGTTCCGCAACCCGCCGCCGCGCCCGGCCGTTCCCGGGCCGCGCCGCCAGGACTTCACCTGCGCCCAGGCGCTCCACACCCGCCAGTGGTACATGCTCACCGCGATGCTGACCCTGAACACCATCTCCGGCATCGGCTTCGTGGCCGTCACGGCGGGGGCCGCGGAGACCCTGACGGGCATCACCGCCGGGGCGGCGGCCGTGCTGACCGGGCTGATGGGCCTGTCGAACGGCGCCGGCCGGGTGATCCTCGGGATGATGTCGGAGCGCTTCGGCCGGATGCGGATCTTCACGCTGATCCTGACCCTGGAGGGACTGTGCCTGCTGGCCGTCCCCTACGCGACGTCGCTGCCGCTGTTCGTCCCGCTGGCCGCGGTCATCTTCGCCTGCTTCGGCGGCGCGTACGCGGTCATGCCCGCGACGGCCGGAGACTTCTTCGGCCTCACCCACGCGGGCGCGATCTACGGCCTGATGAACGTCGCCTGGAGCATCGGCGGCGTCGTCGGGCCCCTGCTGGTCAGCACCCTCGCCGAGTCGGCCGGCTACCGCACCGCCTTCCTCACCCTGGCCTGCATCCCCCTCGCCGCGACGGTCCTCCCCGTCCTCACCCGTCCGCCCGGCCGCCGCTCGCTCCGTCGCTAGGCGTGCGGCGCAGGCTCCAGTCGAAGGTGCCGCGGCAGACGGCCGTCCCGGTGGCGTCGGTGATCGTGGCGGTGGTGGAGAGGCGGGCCTTGACGGTGCGGCCCTCGTAGAGCAGGCGCAGGGCGTTCGCGGCGTCCTCGCCGAGGACGCACACGGCCGTGAGCAGGCCCCGCCCCGGGGCGAGGAACTCCAAGGACGCCGCGCGGCCGAGCGGGATCACGCCCCGGAACCCGGCCTCGTCCCGGCAGGCGCCGATGATCGCGGCCAGGCCGGCGGCGTCGGCGAGGGCGATGAGGCCGCTGGAGTGCAGGGAGCCGATGACGTTGGTCATCCGCTCGGGGACCGTGGTCGCGACCTCGCCGCGGCCGTCCGCGGCGGACACGACGCGGATCCCGGACGTCACATGGGCCGGGAGCGGATCGAGCAGGGACGAGGCGAGCGCGGTGGTGTCCATGCCACCACCCTCGCCCCGCCGCCCGTCCGGGAGATGAAACGGGGATGTCCGCCGGACGTCAGCCGGTCGTGAGGCGCCCGATCAGTTCCACGTAGTCGAGCCCGGCCTCGCCGAGCAGGTCCATCGCCCGCTGCGGCGGGAGCTGCCCGATCCGGGTCGGCTTCCCCACCAGCCCGACGCTCGACAGGCCCTCGCCGCTCGACAGCAGCGTGGTCGGCGAGGCGTGCCCGTCGACCCGGTAGAGCCGCCACGCGTTACCGCTGGGCGCCGTCGCCACCAGCAGGTCGGGACGCCGCCACACGATGAACGCCCACCGCCCCTTCGACCTGGCCTGGACGATCGAGAGCTTCATGTGCGCCTCGAGGCGGGTCGCCACCCGCGCCGCGATCGGCAGGGGGTTGGAGAAGGAGCCCGAGACGTGCCACATCCCCTCCTCGAAGTCCAGATCCAGCCCATCCCCGTAGAGCTCACTCTGCAGTTCGACGATCGCCTCGTCCTCGCCGCTGACCTGCTCAGGATCCATGATCCGTCCTCACTCTCCACAAGAACACCAGACCCCCGGAGTCTTTCAGGTCCGCCGGCCCGGAGCGGCCCTCCCTCCACGACGGCTCCGCGCGGCGGGTGACCGCCGACGGGAACGGGGAACAACGATGCCGGGGGCCGCTCATCTCACGAAGAGGAGAGGCACGTGCCGGAGGGTTCCGCGACGGCGTTCGTCCCGCACGGCCGATGCTCGGTGATCGTCACCGACATCGTCGGGTACGGCGGCTTCCGCACGCCCGGCCAGCAGCGCCGGATCCGCGAGAAGCACTACGGGATGCTGGAGGGCGGTCTCGCCGACGCCGGGATCGAGCCGGGCGGCTGCTACTGGGAGGACCGCGGGGACGGCATCCTGCTGGCCGTCCCGCCCGAGGTCCCGCCGCTGCTCCTGCTCACCGAGGTCCTCGGCAACCTGCAGTACCGGCTGCGCGCCTGCAACCTCGCCGCGGGCCCGGGGGAGCGGATCCGGCTCCGGGTCGGGCTGCACGCGGGGGAGGCCCACCACGACGGCCGCGGCCTCACCGGCACCGACGTCAATCTGGTGTTCCGGCTCATCGACTCCCGCGGCCTGAAGGAGCGGCTCCGCGAGTCCACGAAGGCGCTGGCGTTCGTGACCTCCGACGAGGTGTACCGGACGGTCGTGAAGACCGCGCCGCCGCCCGTCGACCCCGACGAGTTCACCGCCCTCCGGGTGCGGGAGAAGGAGACCGCCGCCACGGCCTGGTACCAGCTCAGGGGGCGCGCGGAACCGGGGGCTCCGGCCGTGGCGGGGAGCCCGGTCGAGCTGTGCCCCTATCCGGGGCTCACCGCGTTCGGCCTCGACGACGCCCGCTGGTTCTTCGGCCGCGGGCAGGCGACGGCCGACCTGCTGGAACGGCTGTCGGCGCGGCTGGAGAACCCGGGGCCCCTCGTGGTCGTCGGGCCCTCGGGGGTGGGCAAGTCCTCGCTGCTGCGCGCCGGGCTGCTGCACGGCGCCCGCGACGGGAGACTGGGCGTCCCGGGCTCGGGGGAGTGGCGGCGGGTGGTCTTCACCCCCACCGCCGACCTCGCCGGGGACTTCGCCGCCCTGCTCGCGGGGCTCGCCGGGATCCCGTCCGCCGACCCGCCGCCGCCGCCGTCGGCCGAGGCGCTGCTCGAGGCGCGGACGGCCCTCGCCGGGAGGTCCGAGGGCGCCGAGGACCGGATCGTCCTGGTCGTCGACCAGCTCGAGGCCATGTTCACCCTCTGCCCCGACCGGGAGCAGCACCGCGCGTTCGTCGAGGCACTCGTCGCGCTGGCCTCCCCCCGCGAGGGCGGCCCGCTCGCCCTCGTCGTGCTGGGCCTGCGCGCGGACTTCCTCGGCCGCTGCATGGCCTTCCCCGAGCTGGTGCGGGCGCTCGGCGAGGACACGGTCTTCCTGGAACCGATGACGGCCGCCGAACTGCGCGAGGCCATCGAGCTCCCGGCACGGGCCGCGGACCTCGAGGTGGAGGCGGGCCTGGTCGAGGTCCTGCTGCACGATCTGGGCGTCGGAGAGAACGAGGGCTACGACCCCGGCGCCCTCCCGCTGCTCGCGCACGCCCTCCGTGCCACCTGGCGGCAGGGCGGCGGCCGGGCCCTCGGCCTCGACGCTTACCACGCCGCGGGCGGGGTCGAGGGCGCGATCGCCAAGAGCGCCGAACGCGTCTACCGCGACCTCGACGAGCCGGGCAAGGAGATCGCCCGCCGGCTCCTCCTGCGCATGATCAAGATCTCGGAGGACGCCGAGACCCCGCGCAGGGAGAGCCGCGAGGGCCTGCTCCAGGGCTCGGTGGACGCCGGAGCCGCGGCGTCGGTGCTGGAGGCCCTCGCCGAGGCGCGCCTGGTCATCCTCGACGAGACGACCGCGGAGATCTCCCACGACGCCCTGCTCCGCGAGTGGCCCCAGCTCCGGGAGTGGATCGACGCCAACCGGGCCGGCCTGCTGATCGGGCAGCGCCTCGACGACGCCGCCGGAGACTGGGAGCGCGGCGGACGCCACCCGTCCGACCTGCTGCGCAGTCCCCGGCTCGCGATCGTCCAGGGCTGGGCGGAGACCGAGGGCGCCTCGCTGGCGCCGCTCGCCGGGACCTTCCTGGACGCCTCGGCGGCCGCGGAACGCCGGGAGCTGACCACGGCGAGGTCACGGGCGCGGCGGCTGCGTTACCTGCTCTCCTTCGTCTGCGTCCTGCTCGTCTTCGCGGCCGCGACCGGTGCCGTGGCCCTCCGGGAGCAGCGGACGGCCGCCCGCGAGCGCACCGAGGCGCAGTCCCGGCAGCTGGCGGGGGCGGCGACCGTCCTCACCGAGAGCCAGCCGGAGACGGCCCTGCTGCTGAGCGTCCAGGCCTTCCGGGTCCACGCGTCGCCCGAGGCCAGGGACAGGCTGCTCAGCACGCAGGCCCACTATCTGTCGGAGCGGCTGGCCACCGAGGGCCCCGCCTACGCGGTCGCCTACCGTCCCGACGGCAGGGGCATCGCCGGGGCCGACAGCGCAGGGGTGCGCGTGTGGGACGAGGCGAACCGTCCCGCGCCGACCTCCCTGCCCGCGGGCGCGTACTACGGGCTGGCCTACGCCCCCGACGGCAGGACCCTCGCGGCGTCCGGGCAGAACGGCTCGGTCGTGCTCGCCGACCAGGTCACCGGCGAGGTGCACGTGCTGGTGGACGCCGCCAGGGCCCGCGGTCCCGCGGGAGCCGTCGCCTACAGCCGGGACGGCCATCTGCTGGCCGCCGCGGGCCACGACGGGACGGTCCGCGTCTGGGACGCCGCGAGCCGCCGCGAGGTCATGACCCTCACCGGAGGCCTCGGCGCGGTCGAGTCGATCGCCTTCAGCCCCGACGGCCGCCGCCTCGCGGGCGCGACGGCCGACTCGGCGGTCCTGGTCTGGGCGCTCACCCCCGGCGCCGTGGCCCGCAGGCTGACCGGCCACGTCGGCCCGGTCCGCTCGGTGGCCTTCAGCCCCGACGGCCGGACCGTCGCGTCCGGCGGCGACGAGGGGGCGGTCCGGCTGTGGGACGCCGCGACCGGGGAGGTCGCCGGCAGCCTGCGCGGGCACATCGGCCCGGTCAGGTCCGTGGTGTTCAGTCCCGGCGGCGCCCTGCTGGCCTCCGGCGGCGACGACGCCTCGGTCCGGCTGTGGGACGTGGCGTCCCGCTCCCCGCTGACCCAGCTCAGCGGCCCGTCCGGGCCCGTCGCCGGGCTGGCCTTCAGCCCGTCCGGCGGGACCCTGGCCGCAGCGGGCGCGGACTCCAGCATCGGTCTGTGGCGCCTCGGCCCGCTCGGGCCGCCCGACCACGGCCGTCCGGGCGGGGCCGCCGCCCTGGTCATGGCGCGGGACGGCCGTCCCCTGCTGGCGAGCACCGACGGCAGCGGCCCGATCCGGCTGTGGGACGTCATCTCCGGACGTCTCCTGCACACCCTCGGAGCCGGCGGCGTCGAGCCGGGGGTGCTGGCCTTCAACGCGACCGGTACCGCCCTGGCGGCGGCGGACGGCGAGCGCGTCGCGGTCTGGGACCTCGGTGCCACGGGCCCGCCGGGACGCCCGCGGACCACGCGCTCACCCGAGGCGGTCCGGGCCCTGGCCTTCTCCCCGGACGGAAGGACCCTCGCCCTGGGCAGCGGCAGGACCCTCCGGCTGTGGCCCCTGGACCGCAGGGGGCCCACCACGAGCCGCACCCCGCATCCCAGCCCGATCAACGCGGTCGCCTTCAGCCCCGACGGCGCCCTCGTGGCCACCGGCAGCGACGACAGGACCGTCAGCCTGACCCGCGTCGGCGCCGCGTCCGGCGGCCCGAGCGACTGCAGCGGCCACAGCGCTCCGGTGCGGGCGCTGGCGTTCGGCCCGTCCGGCGGGCTGCTCGCCAGCGCGAGCGCCGACCACACCGTCAAGCTGTGGAGCCTGCGCGACCGGTGCAGGCTCGTGCGGACCTTCACCGGGCACGCCCAGGGCGTGGTCGCCGTCGCCGTGAGCGCCGACGGCACCCGGATCGCCGACGTCGGCGAGGAGGGCTTCATCGACCTGTGGAACCTGGACTCCGGAACCGACGAGGTGACCTCCGGCCGGCGGGTGGCCTCCCTCACCGGCTTCAGCGGCGCCTCCGCCCTCGTCTTCGGCACCGGCCGCGACACGCTGGTCAGCGCGGGACCGTCCGGCCGACCTCAGCTCTGGGACACCGACACCGCCCGGGTGGCCGCCCGCATCTGCGCCCCCGCCCCCGCTCCCCCGCCCGTCTGGACCGACTACGTCCAGCCGGGCCTCGCCCCGCCCTGCCCGCGTCGGCCGGGCTAGGGGCTGTTTCAAAGTCGGCGCCCGTGGCGAGCGGCGTCCAGGTGCGTGCCTCGCGGGGGCGGAGGAGGGAGTCGACCTGGTTGGGTCGG